>JAEWMH010000052.1 GCA_023393235.1 Bacillota bacterium
AGATCGGGCTGATGAATGGCTCTTATTTCTGCAGGCTTTTCAAAGCCCATATGGGGACCACCCCCTACCAATACCGCAAAAAATGGATCAATCAATAGTCGCACAACAGGATTGTTTGACCCTCCCATACATCGGGTAAAAACGCCTATCCCAACATGAGGAGGCGGATGGCCATGGAGCCCGTAAATGACCGCGAAATCAAAGAAACGCGCATTGAAAAAAAGACGGACAACAGCGAAGTCATGTCGACCTTTATCAAGTATGCGGCGTATCTGATTATTTTCTTCGGCGTGTTGTATTTCCTGGTCCGGTATGTGTTCCCTATGTTCTAGGCCGTGTTTGCAAAAGAAGCATAGAGCATATGCATCCGGTGAATCAGCGGGGCAGCGGTGTGCAATCCGGCACACCACGGCTCCGCTTTTTGCATTTACGCGGCGGCAGGCAGCGTCATCGAGATAACCGCGCCTCCTTCGGGGCAATTGCCGGCCTCAATCATTCCCCCGCAGCCCTCCACAATCGCCCGGGAGATGGCAAGCCCCAGCCCAGAATCCCCGTCCTTGCCCTTCACGAAACGGTGGAACAGCATAGGCAGCAGCTCCTCCGGAAACCCGCAGCCGTCATCGGAGACAGACAGCCGCACCTCGTCCTCTTCAACATTTACCCGGATCACAATACCCGTCCTTGCATAACGCACGGCATTGGCAGCCACATTCAGAAGCGCCTGCAGCAGCTTATCCCGGTCCGCCCGGATGACGGGAGCACCTCCATCGGGAAGCTCTACCCGTACGGATAACCCGTTGGAGGCCAACATAGGATTGATCCGCTCCACAGCCTCAGCGATCAGCTCCGCCAATGGAACAGGAGACACCCGGAACAGCTCCTCGTCACTGTCCAGCTTGGCCAGCAGCGTCATCTCCATCACCAGTTTTTTCACCCGGGCACATTCGCTGACGATAATATCTAACCCCCGCTCCACCTGCTTGCCTTCAAAAAGCCCGTCCCGAATTCCCTCCGCATAGCCGGAAATGGACATCAGTGGGGTTTTCAGCTCATGGGAGGCGTTCTGGAAAAATTCCTTTTGCACCCGGATAAACCGGTTCAGCTCCCCGGCCATTTCGTATATGGCTTTGGCAACAGATCCAATTTCCCCGCCGCCGCGGACCAGCCGCACCTGGGCGAACCGCCTTTCCTTCACCTTCTCCAGCTCCTCCTTCAACAGCATCAAAGGGCGGATCAGCTTTTTTGTGAAAATAAGGCTGAGCGCAGCCATCACCACTCCTCCTGCGGCGAAAATGACTAGTAGCCTGCCCAGCAGCTCCTGCTCGATGGCCTTGATGCGGCTCACCGGTGTCAGCAGGGTTAATGTGCCGGTGGGAAGAGCCTCAACCCGTGAAACATAGGCCGTATCGGTACCGCTCCAGATCTTTTCCAGATTGACGGAGGGGATTAAGGTGGAAGGGGAAACACCCACTGCAGGAGTCAACGGTGCAGCGGATTCCTCCCATAGGTTGGCGGTAACCACATTGCCCTCCTTGTCGGTCAGAATGGCTTTGACCTCGGAATAAGGGATGCTGATGCTCATGGGAACCCCTGTGGGGCTGGCATTCCCGGCTACCACAAGGGAAGAGGCGGAAATCCGGAGACTCACATCCTCATCTGCGGAGGAACGGGCAGCCGCTGCAGACGCATCCTGGGTTTGCACAGGAAGAGATGAGGCTGGGGAAGCCCCATTCTGAACTCCAGATACGGCAGCCACTCCCAGCTTGGCGGTCATGGCGGCGCCCATGGTTTTGAGGTCCTCCTTTTGCGCCCCGATAAAATGATCCATCAGCACAAAATGAATGACGGCTCCGGTTACCGACAGCACCAGAATCAGCGATATGGCAAAGGCAAGATTAATCTGATAGACCAGCTTCAAGCTGCTCAGCCTCCCCGATGCGGAATCTGTACCCGTGGCCCCACACGGCCTCTATGGGCAGCTCCGGCATTTTTTTGCGCACCCGTTTGATCAAATGGTCTACGGCACGGTCACTGCCGAAATAATCGTCGCCCCACACCAGCGTCAGCAGCTCCTCCCGGGTAAACGCCCGGTTGGGATGCAGAGCCAGCACATGCAGCAGCTCGAATTCCTTCATCGTTAGCTCCACTTCTTGCTGATTCCAAAAGATTCTGCGCTCCTCCGGCAGCACATGCAGAGCGCCCCAGACCAAACGCTGTGAAGCGGCGGGCTGCCCCCCAGCGGATTGTAAACCGGGGCTGTTCTCTTGCGTTCGGTACCAGCGGTGAAGGAGCCGCTTGATCCTTGCCGTAAGCTCCCGGAGGCTGAAGGGTTTGGTCAGGTAATCGTCGCTGCCCAGCTCCAGTCCCAGCACCTTGTCCACCTCGTGGTCCCGGGCGGAGATCATGATGATGGGCACCTCGGCCTCCCGGCGGATCAATTGGCAAAAGGCGTAGCCGTCCATACCCGGCAGCATGATGTCCAGCACCCACAGGTCCGGCGGGTCCCTCCGCCACAGCTCCAAAGCCTCCTCAGCCGAGGCCAGCCCGGCTGTCCGGTATTGCTCCTTCTTCAGGCACGCCTCCACCAGCTCCCGGATATGGGTATCGTCATCCACAACAGCAATATAAAAAGGACGGTTCATCGTCACAGCTCCCGTTCGTAAGGTTGGTTCCATTATAACAAGCCGCAGGATTGGCGGACGGCCTGCCATTGTTTTTCCACAAATTCACCAATCGGATGCCATAGTCCCTCGGTAGACTGGGGATGTTAGACAAACCAGATGAAGGAGATGTTTGAACCATGTCATTACCTATTATTTTGGCCAAAAGTTTGCTGTCCCTCACGCTGTTATCCGCTGTCGCTCCGGCAGGAGGAGGCGGTGCCGGATCTACCGAGGGAGTGAAGGATAGCGGAGGTGTGTCTGCCGGGAATATTCAAGTGACCCGTGCGGCAGCCGCTTATGACGGGACACAGGTAACGCCGCTTGACCTGGCCGTAATTCCCGATCCTCTGGAGCTGGCCAAAACCTACGCCCCGGAAACAGTGGAGGAATGGACCCGCACCTTGGAGCAGTACAAGGAAAAGGTACAGCCCCTAGCGTACAGCGTTCACCTGGCGTCACCAACAGAGGGGGGAAAGGAAGGGGATGTAACAACGCTCCCGGTGGAAATCGCAATCCGGGCTACGCCGGCGGTGAGACTTGATGGGGAAACGGGGGCGGTTCCGGATGAGGCTTCCCCGAAGCCCGTGTCCGTAGAGATCCGGCGGGCTGTGGTGCTGGCGGATGAACAATTGGAGAGTGCGGATTCTGCCGCCGTTTCCCCTGTGTTGAAGGTATTTCCCCTGGACGAAGGGATTGTGAAGGCCCAAACCGCCGTGGCGAAAGCGCTGGATGCCGGAGAAAATGGTGAAATCCGCACGGCGCTTCATGATTTGCTGACAGCGTACCAGAATCTTTTGGCAGAGAAATAATATTCGGTCAGGTTCCACATTGGCGCCCCTTGCTCTTATGGGCAGGGGGCGGTTTTTTGTTGGCTGGAAGGGGTTGACATTCTGATTAAAAATGTCATAATGATTATATCAATATTATGATATTAAAAGGATGGAATGAACATGGAACCCCTAAACCATGAAGGAATGGAAGACGAGAATGTGGATGAACATGCCGGCAATTACACCTCCGCCCATTACCGGACACCGGATGGTGCACCAGCGGATATTGTGATTTTCACCATCTCCTCCCGGGAAAAGGACACGGCCAAAAAAGCTCTGCCCGTGCGGGAGCTGCAGGTGCTGATGATCCGCCGGAAAAAATGGCCCCATGAAGGGCAGTGGGCCTTGCCGGGAGGCTTTTGCATGGAGACGGAAAGCATGTACGAATGTGCTCTGCGGGAGCTTCATGAGGAAACCGGCGTAGCGGATGTCCATATGGAGTATTTCAATGTGTACAGCAAGCCGGGACGGGACCCGCGGGGCTGGATGATTTCCCATGCGTTTTTTGCGCTGGTGCAGGAGGAGGCCTTGGCCAACCGGCAGGCGGCTTCCGACGCGGAGGATGTGCGGCTGATCCCGGTCAAGGAGGCGTTGGAGATGGAACTGGCCTTTGACCACCGGGAGATTCTGGAGGATGCGCTTGGCAAGGTGAAGGAGAAGATGCTGACCACCACCATCGCCCGGGAGTTCCTGCCGGAGGAGTTTACCTTAAGCGAGCTGTACCTGGTGATCCAGACGGTGGTGCCGGAGTTTGAGGAGCCTAATTTTATCCGTAAAATCACCTCTACCAAAAGCCGGCAGGGAATTCTGGAGGAAGCTGTGGATGAGGAGGGCCGTCCCCGTTACTCCAACCGGTATTCCCAGCGGGCGGCTCAGCTCTACCGCTTTACCGAATTGACGCCGCAATTGTCTATCTATAGCTAAGAGACTGCGACGAAATAAAGTACCGCTAATTTTTTGACAAAACCCCCGAAACCACGGAGATTTTGTCAACAAAAGCGGGTGCTCATTTCCTTGCAGCTCCTGAGTTGGAGGACATAGCACAAAAAGGAGGCGGAAACGATGAGTGAACTGCTGCTGGGCAAAAGCGGAAACCTGCTGGACAAAATCAAAGGCGGGCTGTTCGGTGTAGCCGCCGGGGATGCGCTGGGCGGGACGACGGAGTTTATGAGCGCCGCCCAGGTGAAGGCTGCTTACGGTTTTCTGACGAAAATCATCGGCGGGGGCGTGTGGGGACTGGCCCCGGGTGAGGTGACGGATGACACCATGATGACCCTCTGCGTGGCGGAGGGGATTCTGGAGAATCCCGCTGAGCCTATGGGGACAATCGGCCGCCGGTTCCGGGAGTGGTATGCCGGAGGCCCTAAGGATGTGGGCAATATTATCCGGCAAGTGCTGGAGCGGTATGAGGGCAACTGGTATGAGGCGGCTTTTGTGGCGCATCTGGATTTGGGGCAAAGTGCGGGTAACGGCTCCCTCATGCGGTGTTTGCCAACTGCATTGGCGTATGCCTCTTGGGAGAAGGTAGAAAAGGTTACCCGCCTCCAGTCGCGGATGACCCACTATGATGAACGCTGCGACGAAGCCTGCATCCTGTACAACCGGATGGTTTGGCGCCTTTTGCAGGGGGAAGACCTGAAGGGAGTTATCCGGCAGGTGGTGGCCGGGACGGACTACGCCGTTGGCTTGGGTACCGAGCCCATGTGTTCTCCCAGCGGGTTTGTGGTGGACACCTTCCGCTGGGTGCTGTATCTGCTGCTGGACTCGGCCTCCTTCGCGGAAACCATCCAACGGGCCGCCAATCTGGGCGGCGATTCGGACACCATCGGCGCCATTGCTGGAGGGTTGGCCGGAGTCTACTACGGATACGCGGCCATTCCCGGAGAGTACCGAGAGGCCATCCTGATCAAGGACCGGCTGTCCGCCGTCGCGAAGGCACTGTACCTGCTGCGGCAGGGAGGAGCGGGAGAGGAAGGAGCAGGGACGGGAGCGGATGGAGCGGAGACAGGAGCGGGGGAGTGAATCAAAATGTGATGGCAGCGGCGGATGGAGGTTGGTGTGCTGACGCGCACACCATGCTACCTGCGTTACCGTATCTGATGGACACTCTTGTGGCTGATTGCACCCATTGTCTGAAGGACAAACTGCCTGGGATGATTGCACTCGGTAACTAACCCTCGGTAACTAACCACCACTCAATCATGC
This sequence comes from Bacillota bacterium, assembly GCA_023393235.1. Taxonomy (GTDB): domain Bacteria; phylum Bacillota; class Bacilli; order Paenibacillales; family NBRC-103111; genus Paenibacillus_AR. The sequence continues at coordinate 5,699 of JAEWMH010000052.1, forward strand.
GCCAGCTTTACCACTAACGGCTGCCTTCAGTGCATCCCGGCCCCCGACAGCCCAGCGGTTGCCTCCAATGCATCCCGGCTTCTAACGGACACAGAGGATCTTATTCCGCGAAAACAGCTGGTTTTCTAAGACTAACGGACACAGAGGGCGCTATTTGGTGAAAAACCGGGAGAATGGGGCACGAGGCAAGCAAATAGCGGCGCTCCAGTCCGTTAGAATTTGGGAGGGGCGCTTTCATCGAAATAGCGCCTCTGGTGTCCGTTAGGTACTCACCGTGCCTCCATCGGGGATGGCGCCATGATCTAACGGACACAGGAGACTCTATTTCGCGAAAACATGTCATTTTCTAGGACTAACGGACACAGAGGGCGCTATTTGGTGGAAAAATGGGAGAATGGGGCGCGAGGCAAGCAAATAGCGGCGCTCCGGTCCGTTAGAATTTGGGAGGGGCGCTTTTCAGCGAAATAGCGCCTCTGGTGTCCGTTAGAATCTGCCGAAGAAAACCCGATTCACGAATGCTGCCTGTTCACATGCAAAAAACGCCTGCAGACAGGCCAATCCATGCTTGATGCTTGGATTAGGCCGCTGCAGGCGTTTCTTTTGTTAGCGTCATAGGGGTGTTGGACAGTCTCATGCGGTTTTAACCGCGGTCAAGACGGATCCTGCCTCATCAGAGGCAGAAGAACCGTGATCCGGTGGGGCATATGGTCGTCCTTCAGGTCCAGGAAGGCCTCCGGCCCCGCCTGCAGCACAACGTCCCTGCTGCCGCCCGCCGGCTGCTCCCGGGTAAATACCAGCGTATACACCGTGCTGCCGAACCGGTAGTCCACCTGGAAGCCCGGCCAGGCGTCGGGGACACACGGGTCGAGCCACAGTCTGTCGCCGCGGCGGCGGATGCCGAGGATCCACTCCAGCCCCACCTGGTACATCCATCCCGCGGCGCCGGTGTACCAGGTCCAGCCCGCGTGGCCCCGGTGGGGCTCGGATGTGTAAACATCGGCGGCCATCACATATGGCTCGCCGGTGTACTGCCGGACCTCCTGATCGGTCCGGGTATGGTTCACCGGGTTGAGCAGATGGAACAGCTCAACCGCTTTGTCCGCCTGCCCCAGCTTGCTCCAGGCGGCGATGCTCCAGATGACCCCGTGAGTATATTGGGCCCCATTCTCCCGGATGCCCGGGGGGTAGCCCTGGATGTAGCCGGGGCTGGGATCGGTTTTGTCGAAGGCGGGAGTTAACAGACGCGCCAGGGACAGCTCCCGGTCCACCAGCTCCCGGTCGAAGGACCGCATGGCCTGCCAGGCCCGATCCTCCGGAGCCCCGCCGGAGAGCACCGACCAGGATTGGGCGATGGCGTCGATCCGGCATTCATCATTGCGGATGGAGCCCAGCCAGCTGCCGGAGTCTGTGAAGGCCCTCCGGTACCATTGGCCGTCCCAGGCATGGGCATTGGCCGCCTGGAACAGGCTTTCCCGCCGCTCCCGGTAACGGGCCACCCGCTCCTCATCCCCGCGCTTTCCGCAGATTCCTTCGAAGCGCTCGAGGATTTCCCCCAGAAACCAAGCCAGCCATACGCTTTCGCCCCGGCCCTTATCTCCGGCCAGATTGAGCCCGTCATTCCAGTCGCCTACACCGATCAGGGGCAGGCCATGCTCGCCAATGCGCGACAGGGCTTTTTCGATCGCCTGAAGGCAGTGCTCGTAGATGGTGCCTGTCCGTCCGGAAAGAACCGTCGGCTCATACCGCTCATGCTCCCCTTCCTTCAGAGGTTCACTCACCAGATAGGGGGCGGTTTCCTCCCAAAGAGTCCGGTCCCCCGTATGCTCTGTGTAGCGGGAGGCCACATAAGGCAGCCACAGCAGGTCGTCGGAGAACAGGGTGCGGATGCCCCGCTCTGTCTCTTCATGCCACCAGTGCTGCACATCACCCTCCTCATATTGGTGGGCGGCGTGGAGCAGCACTTGCCGCCGGGCGAATTCCGGCGCTGTATGCAGCAGCGCCAGCGTATCCTGCAGCTGGTCCCGGTAGCCGAAGGCACCGCCGGCCTGGAAGAAGCCGCTGCGGGCCCAAATCCGGCAGGCCAGCGTCTGATACAGCAGCCAGCCGTTCAAAAGCAGGTCCATCTCCCGGGCGGGAGTGGTTACCTTCACCTGATGCAGCATGGTATTCCAATACTGCTCCATCTCTGCCCAGGCCGCATCGCACTTGGCTCCGTCAGCGTATAGGCGGGCCAATGCCGCCGCTTCCGTTTCGGAGGAGGTGCAGCCCAAGAGAATCAGAACCTCCCGTTCTTCGCCGGGGAGGAGGATCAGCTCCTGACGGATGGCGCCGCAGGAGGCGGCTTGGACACCGGTCCGGTTGGACAGGCGGTTTCCCGCCATCCCGGCCGGAGCTTCCATACTGCCGTTGCGGCCGACAAATTCCAGCTGATCCGAGGTCCAGCTTTGGCCGCTGCCTCCTTCTTTGCCTTCATCTCCATCCCCGGCATCGCCGCCTAGACCCATTGCCTCCCGGCTCTCCCCGCCTTCCGGGAAAATCCCCAGGAATGCAGTAGCTTCCCGGAAATGCTCCTGATACGTATTCTGCGCCGTTATAATCGCTGCCGCTTCATCCCGCTGGACCACAATATGCGCTGCCGTTTGCTGCCGCCCCACTCCCAATACCCACTCCGCATAGTAGGCCAACGACAGCCGCCTTTGCCGGGAGGAGGTGTTGGAAAGACGCAAACGCATAATTTTTACCGGGTCCTTCACCGGGACAAATAAGGTTAATTCATGGCGGATGCCTTCCCGCTCATGACGGAATACGGAGTAGCCTTGTCCGTGGACAACGGTATACGGTTCAAGATGTTTGCCGGGGGAAGGGGTAAGGGTCCACAAAAGACCGGATTCCTCATCCTTCAAATATCCCTGCTCGCCGGGCGGATCCAGCACCGGGTCGTTAGACCAGGGGGTCAGCTTGCACTCCCGGCTGTTGCGCCAGAAGGTATAGCCGGTACCCAGCTCCGTAACAAGGGCCCCGAAGCCGGGGTTCGCCAGAACATTGGTCCAGGGCCCCGGCAGATGGCGGCCGTCCGCTATGGTAAGCCGGTATTCCCGGCCGTCCGGTGTAAAGCCTCCCCAGCCGTTAAAGAAGAGAAGCTCCTTGGAGTCCGCCGCTGCCAATGGAGTCAGGATGCCCCTGCCTGCAGCGTGCCCCGCACCCGGCGTGATTCCCCGCCCAGTCGCTCCAGCCATTCCCGCCGGAGCGACAGAGAAACGGGTCGTCCCGGGCTGAGCGTGAGCCGTGTGAATAGGAGTCCTTGCTCCTCCAGTACCGTCCAGATTCGCTTGTTTGCCTCTGGCCTCATCTTGTCCTGTCCACGCTGCATCCGTTCCATCAGACCTCGACACCCTGGATCCATCCAATCCATCCGGGGCCGTCCCTGCTCTTCCTTCTTCCACCCCCGGCTCCAGTGCTGCCGGCATCCGGCTGTCTGCGGCAGGTGTCCCTTCCACACTGCCGCCGCCATTCTTGACCAGCGCCAGCGCCGGACTGTCGCCGCGCAGGGTGCGCAGCTGGGAGGCCAGGCTGGCCCCGCCGGCCTGGAGATTGACCCTTGCTGCCGCCATCAGCAGCACACGGTCTTCCTCTGCTAGCCGGTGGACGGGAATCACATGGATCCCGGAGACGCCGTGCCCGAAGCGGTCAACTCCATGCTCCGCCGCCCGCTGCAGCGCCTCCTGCAGGTCCTGCTGGTATCCGTCCCGGGACAGGTTCAGGATCACCAAATCGTAAACTAGCCCCAGCCGACGGGCGTATTCATGGCCGGTGAGCAGCTTGATCACAAAGGGCAGATGGCTCTTGTCGCCGATCTGCACCACCATAATCGGGCGGTCGCCCGAAATTCCGAAGGACCATAAACCCGACTGCCCCTTCACATTGGCGGCAACCGCCTCCCGGCGGTCCTTGCGCAGCGGCGGGGTATAGAGCGCGAGCCCCGCCAGCCGCTGGAATATGGCGGCTTCCCGCCCGTCCAGCTGCAGGCTGCGCAGCTCGATCCGGCTGCGGTTCCACGCCAGCTGGAACGCCCGGTCCGCCTGCTGGTCGCAGGCCAGACGGGCTGCGGCCTCCACCGCATCCTGCCGCTCATCCGCCACAGCCGTCACCGCATACAGCACCGCCTTTTCCTCAGGTGCCAGCTCCACTCGGCGCCGCATGATGAAGGCGGGGTCTGCCACCGAGCCGGTTTTGGCCTTTAGCCGGCTTTTGGCGTTTTGGGGCTCTGCCAGGGTATACCCCCGGCCCACAAAGGCCGCCCGGTCCGTCTCGAACTCCACCGGGCCCAAAGATTGCCCATCCGACGCCAGCAGGTGGGCGGACCAGAGAGAACGGTCCTTCACCGTACGCGGACGCCTGCCGGCTACCAGGCAGCCGCTCTCTTCATCGTAGGCGGTGCGGACAAACAGCTTGCTGAAGGCGGGATGGGCATCATCCGCAATGGGACTGGACATGGCCAGCTCCATAAAGGTGGTGACCTCCAGCACCTTTTTCTCGTCGCTGTGGTTGACCAGGGTAATCCGCCGCACCTCCGCATCCGCCTCTGGAGAGACAGCAATCTCCATCTTGGTTTCCACCAGTCCGTCCCGGCGCTGGAAAACCGCTTTATCCAGTTCGAAGCGGACCAGCGATTCGTCAGGCTTCACCCGGGCCGGCTGATAGGAGGCTGACCACAGCTTGCCCTCACCCACATCCCAAATATAGATCCCGCTGACCCAGGAGTCCCGCACCGGCTCCTCCCGCCAGCGGGTAACGGACAGGCCGTCCCAGCTGCTGTAGCCTGCACCGCTGGCCGTGACCATCGTCATGAAGCGGCCGTTGGAGAGCAGGCAGACCTCCGGTACGGCGGTATGGGGGGAGCGGAACTCCCGGACGGAGGCGGTATCCGCAGGCTGTTTCTCCTGCCGGGGAGTGGACCGGTACATCTCCGGATGGCGGATCCATTTGGGCCTCGACGGAATCCGTTCCTGCAGCAAAAGCTCTGCTGCCTGGATTTCCTTGCTCTTGTGGAACCGGTCGTACATGGTCCGGGGCAGCAGCAGATTGCCCAGAGTCAACAGGCTCATGCCCTGATGGTGGGCCATAAAGCTGCGGATCACCATATGGCGGCTGCCTCCAGGCATCCGGCGGGGGGTGCAGTCGATGGCTTCATAGAAGCCGTATTTGCCCCGGGCGCCCCATTCCTCCATTTCGTGCAAAGCGGCAATTCCCCGGTCCCGGGAGAAGGGCAACGACATGACGGTGGCGTAGGGCGCCAGCACCAAATCCTGCTCCAGCCCGCGCTTGAAGCCCAGACCCGGAACCCCGAAGGCCCGGTACTGGTAGTTCATCTGATGATCGTAGGCGTAATAGCCGGATTCGGAAATCCCGAAGGGCACCTTGCGCTGCCGGGCATATTCGATCTGCCGGTCCACCACAGCCTGGTAGGTGCTGTCCCACAGGGTATCCCGGTAGGTTTTCATAAAAAGCCAAGGCATCAGATATTCGAACATGGTTCCCGACCAGGACAGCAAAAGCGGGCGGCTGCCCGATTTGGTCAACGTCCGGCCCAGCACATTCCAGTGGGATACGGGCACCTGGCCCATGGCAATAGCAACAAAGCTGGCCTGCCGGGCTTCAGAGGCCAGAAGATCGTACAGCACATTATCCCGTTTGCCCTCTTTGACATGGTACCCGAGGGAGAAGAGATTGGTCTTCCCGTCCAGAAGCGGGCGGAAGTTGGTAGACTGCGCCAACGATTCCATCCGCGCCGCCAGACGTGTACCCCGGTTGCGGACCGTGGAACGGCGGCCGATATGGGGCATCAGCTCCTGGGCAAAGGCCACCTGGAACTCATCCTTGCTCCGGGGCCTTCTTCTGTCCGGCACCAGATCGTTCATACCCAGATGTCCGTCGGTTTCCATCCATTCCAGAAGCCCCTCCCGGGCGGCAATCAGGCAGACAGCCAGGTTGCCCGAATCCACGGTGGACACATACACAGGGTTCAGCGGAGCCAGGTTGGTGGTGTCGTACCAGTTGTAGAGATGGCCTTCCCATTTCTCCATTCTCTCGATGGTGCCGATGGTCCGCTCCAGCCGTTCGATCATCCCCGGCGTGTCGATAAACCCGAAGTCCCGGGCGGCCAGCACACAGGTGAGATATAGTCCGATATTGGTGGGGGAGGTGCGGTGGGCGACCCCCTTGTCCCCTTCCATCTGGACATTGTCCGGAGGCAGCCAGGAATCCTCTTCCGTCACATACGCCTCATAAAAGGCCCAAATATCTGCAGACAGCTTACGCAGCTCCTGCTCCTCATCCTTGCTGAAAACCACCTGGTCGGATTCCGCCTCGCGGTCCAGCCAACGCACCACTAGAGGTGCCAGGGCCCATAATACCGCTACGGCCAGACCGGCCAGCTGCAGGGCATCGATACTCCCCCAAATTCCGTCTGCAGGGAAAAAAGCCCAGCGTCTGCCTTGCCCGGCAAAACCGCCGGAGCCCCATCCCCCGCCTGCCGGAATCGTCCGGCCTGCAAACAAACCGAGGGCCAGCAGGGCGATGGCAACATAGCCGCCGGATAAGCCGGACAGCAGGGGCTGGCCTTTTTTGCCGCTTTGCCGCTCCACCTCGGACTGGCTTACCCATTCCAGCAGCCTGCGCTTGGAGACGCTGATCCGGTAAAGGGTCCGCCCCACGGCATCCAGCAGCATGATGCTTTGGAACGGCAGCGTCACCAGAGCCAAGACGCATTGGGCAAGGGTCAGCAGCAGCCCTTTGGGCCGGTAAACCAGGGTATGCGGTGTCATCAGCTGGCGGACAAAAGGCGCACAGAGAGTCAACAGCACCAGCCCGTACCAGCGCCATGGGGAACCCGGCAGCACTGGTACAGCCAGAATGGTGATAGCCAGAAGCACAGGCGCCAGCAGGCTGCGCCGCAGATTGTCCACGATCTGCCAGCGGGTCAGGGGCGTCAGGTCGGCGGGGATCCGCTCCCCGTCTGCATTCCGGGTATGGCGCTTCAGCCAGGGCAGCAGCTGCCAATCTCCACGCGTCCAGCGGTGCTGCCGTTTTTGGTGGGACAGGAAGGTGGACGGGCAGTCGTCGATCAGCTCAATGTCCGAAAGAAAACCCGCCCGCAGAAAGCCGCCCTCCAGAAGGTCATGGCTCAGCACGCTGTTCTCCGGAAAAAGATGACCCAGAACCGTATGAAAGGCGTCCACGTCGAAAATTCCCTTGCCGGTAAAAATCCCTTGGCCCATAGCATCCTGATACGGATCTGACACGGCAAAAGCGTACGGATCCAGTCCCGGCTCCGACGACCAGATAGAGGCCAGCCGGGACTTCCGGGCGCTTTCGTAGGTCATGCCGATTCTCGGCTGGAGCACGCCGTGCCCCTCGACCACCCGGGTTCCGCCGGCATTCAGCCGGGGGCGGTTGTAGGGCAGGTGCATAGCTCCGATCATCCGGCGTCCGGATTCCAGTGGCAGGCGGGTGTCCGCATCCAGTGTAATGACATAACGGATGCGGGAGAGCACAGAGCTGTCTCCCGCTACGGTACCGAAGCTAGTATGTTCGTCGCCCTTCAGCAGGCGGACGAATTCCACCAGCTTGCCGCGTTTGCGCTCCCAGCCCATCCAGACCTGCTCCGCATCATTCCATTGGCGGCTGCGGTGAAACAGGTGGAAGGTGGCTTCGGGATAACGGCTGTTCAGCTTTTCGATTTCACCGGTGGCCTGCTTCAGCACCTTCTCGTCCTGGGGCAGCCGCTCCTTGTCCGCATCGCGGAAGTCGCTTAATATGGCGAAGTGGATATTCGGGTCCCGGTTAGCCAGATAATGAAGCTCCATCCGTTCGGCGGTGGCCGCGGCATCCTCAGGAGTGGACCAGATCACCGGAATCACCACCATGGTGGCAGCATCCTCGGGCACCCCTTCGGAGAAATCGTAGCGCAAGAGCCGGCTGGGGGTTTTGACCCGTTCGATCAGCCAATGCAGGGCGGTAATAGCATATTCGCTGGCAGGCAGTGCCGCCAGCAGCACAACGGCGGTCCAGCCGCCAAGGGACAGATTCCCGGCGCTCACGCCGATCCAGAGGGACGCCAAGACCAGCGCCGACGCAAAAGCCAGCACCAACAGCTGCATATACAGCATGGCAGCCCGGGTTTTGATCCCGGCTTCCGGCAGGGCCCCGGTTTTGCCGCATTGGCGGAGTGCCTTTTGCAGGGCGGTGAGCCCCCGGCCCTCTAAGAGATAATAGGCGGCGCAGCAGTCCCGGGAGAGCAGGCTGCTCCCGGTTCCCGCATCGGCCCCGGCTGCTTGGGCTGCTGCTGCTTGATGCTCCTTGGCGCGTAATCTCCCGTCAGCCAGCTCTACCGCCTTGGCCGCCACCAGATTCTCCGGCACCCGCATCCGCTTGGCCAGGGTGGCCGTACGGCTGCGCAGGGTGTGGCGGCTGGCACTGTCCAGCCGAGGGTAATCTCCGGCCAGCTCCCGGCGGAGGGTGTTCTCTACCATGCTGATCTGCTCGAACAAGGGACTCCATTGGGTCCGGGAGAGATTCCGCAGGCTCACGATGACATTGCCTGTACTCACCTGATATTGCGCCTGCAGCTGATAATCATAAGAAAGAATGGAGTCCAGGCTTTCGGGTCCGTTGTCCAGCTTGCATACCAGCCATTCGCCGAGATGCGCCGAATCCTCTGCATGCTCCCGCAGATGGCGGACCAGCTGGACAATCACCGCACCCGACAGGGGCAGCTCCAGCCCGGCACCCTCCAAAGACTCCTTCAGCCGCTCCGGTGTCAGCTCTGACGGCGGAATATCCGCCAGCATCCTGTCCACCCGGGCGCATATAGTGCGCCGCTCCTTCACCGGCTCCATCAGAGCGGCCAGCCGGCGGATCAGCTCTATTTTCATAAATACGGGCAGGGACCAGGCTTCGGCAATGGACAGCACGGAAACCTCCTGATACGCCTCCAGGTAAGCAACCAGCGTATCCTCCCCGTACAAGCCGTCAGTTTCCTCCAGATATGCCGCACAGATGGCGGATATCCGGCGTTCCCCGGCTTTGCCAACGGCAGGCAGGGTTTTGGCCGGCACCCCCAGGGTGTCCTCTTTTAAGCCCAGTATTTCCGCTTCAATAAATTCCGAATGGTCCAAAAGCCATTCCTCGGCTGGTTGTCCGCAGGCGCCTTGGTTCTCATGAAGCTCCCTGACAAAGGCCCTCAGCTCCCCGATGTCCCCTTCCAATTGCCTCCACAAGGCCTTCGGCGAAAGGCGGCGTTCGTGCGGGTCGTGCTCAAGTGCAAGCTTATGTGCATGGTCCCTTAGCTTATCCTCATTCCAACCCATACAAAACCTCCAACAACAAGAATGGCATAAAGTCACTTCATTACCATTCCACGATATGGAGATTTTTATGAGTTTTATTTAGAAAATAAAGGCTGGAGCCTATCCTGAACAGCCTCTAATCTGTCCATGAACGCGGGTCCCGGACGTAATGTCCCTCCTCCAGGACGGCTTCGCGGAAGCCTGCCATTTGACTGATACGGCCACTTACCGGTCTTTGGCTGGCGGCCAGAATGATATTGCATTGTCTGCCGGAGGACGGCAGCACGTACGCGGCGGTGTGCTTGAAGATGCGGGTTAACGTGGTATGGATGGCATTGATATGGCGGTCGTTGGATTCCTTGCCGGCCAGGTTCAGGATGACCGCCCCTCCCGCAGCAAGCTTGGGTTCGGCCAGCCGGAAAAACTCCAGCGAGGTCAGATGCCGCGGTGTTCCCGCCGGGTTGAAGGCATCCACCAGGATAAAATCTAAGGAAGCGTCTGATTCGGCCAGCAAAAGGCTTCTTCCGTCACCCGCTGCCACATTGTCCTCCGTATAACCGAAGTATTCCCGGCTGATCCGGATCACCTCTTCGTCCAGCTCGGCCACCCGGAAGGTGCCGGCAGGGAAGTGGCGGGGGATGGTGCCAATTCCAAGCCCGATCATGAAGGCGCGGGTGAAGTCGGGCCGGTGGTGCTTCATCAGATGGATCATCGCCTGAGGATATTCAAACAGGACCCGCTCGGGCTGGTCCAGGTCCATGGCGCCCTGTACCGCGCTTTCGGAAAATTGGAGCAGCCGGAAACGGCCGTTTTGCCCGTAGAGACGGAAGGTATCGTATACGTATAGCTCCTGTTGGGGGCTTTGGGTGTGGTGGATCAGCTGCATGTTCGGGACGTCCTTTCCTTAAAGCGGGCTGGTGCCGCTTCTCTAAAGCACCATCATACACCAGGGTCGGGATGAGGTAAAAAAATAAATTTTTTCTGATTTGGCTTATCTCTGGAAGCTGAGTTTCGTTAGGAGATATGATAAAATAAAAATAGAAAATGACGAAGAAAAATTTCCTGCATTCCCGCAGATAAAATTGCCCAGGCTACCGGGCTTTCCTTGGAGGATGTTCAACAGTTAGGCGGGCACGGAAGCGATTGACCCTTCCCCTCATACCCAATCTTCAACAAAAAGCCCGGACTCCGCAGAGCCCGGGTTTTTGAACGTGTGCTTATTTTTTTCTGCGGCGCTTGGCGTTGCGGACCTGGCTGACCTCGGCAACACCACCGATGGCGGGAGGACAGAATTCGTCCCGCACGGTTACTGCGTAGCAGTGCTTCGGCACAGGCACACAGTGATACCGGTTGACGATCTCAATGGGGTGGATGACCTCTACCACTTGGGGCAGGTAAATATCCCGGTAGACCACCTGAGGCGGGTCAACAACTTGGCTTGCCGGACATTTGGGACAGGACATGACGTTCACTCCCTTATCGGATAATTGGATTACATTACCGATATATGCCGGGAGGGCAAACGGTGCTTGTTCATTTACCTATTTTGCCGGGAACAGGTCCGGAAAGGTCCGTTGCAGTCCGTTTCAAAAGGTAAAAAACAGCCGCAGTATGCTGGCCAACGGGAACAGCGCCAGGAGGAATACTTCAAACCAGTAAAGGCGGTTTTCGCTTTTGCGGTAGCTCAAGGAATTATATGCCCGCATTGCCGTCCGGAGGCTGCCGGTTTTGCTTTGCAGCGCCAGGAAACGGTCGTTCAGCTCATAATGCCCGGACAGCAGATCGTAAAGTCCACGGGCTTCCAGACTGGCTTCGGCGGCAGAACGGTCAAAAATATGAACGGCCCGGATGCTCTCCAACTCGAATTTGAGAAACTTGGAGATCATCACCGTCAGCCCTTTTTTATTCATCCGCAGCCGGCCGCGCCACAGATAATCGATATACGCGCCGGACTCGTCCACATTCTGCCCCACATCCGCTTCAATCTTGCCCAAGGCAGAGGATTTGGCCAGGATCAGGGCAATGACCTGTGCGGTGGCCTCCTCCCACAGGAAGCTCCGGGGATCCTCCGGTACGGGCAGAAACCGTCCCGTTTCGTCCAGGTGGATGCTAAGGCCTTCGGAGAACTGGGCCGCCATTTCATAATCGATTTCATCCACAAGCCCTGCCATAAACGTTAGGAACGTCTGAATTTCCTCTTCATCCAGTTGGACGAACACGATGCAGCCGAAGCTGAATACAAACACCGTACGGCCAGGGGAGGGCTTCTTCAGTACAGCTTCCAGATGGAAGGGCTGGAGGGTGATGTAATCCCGCCAGGCGCTGGCCCATGTGGCTCCAAAGAAGGCCGACAGCCGGTCCAGGGGAATCGTCCGGCAAATTTTCAAACTCCGCACATGAATCCGTCTCATCGTCCCACCTACTTCACAATTTCCACGCACATGAGGATGACTTCAGCAACAATCAACAGTACGATTACCCATTCCACGAACATCCCTCGTATGGAATGGCTGATGGCCGAAAAACCTTCCATCATATTGGAGAGGATTTCTGTTTTGTTCTTCAAGATGGAATAACGGTCATTCAGCTCGAAGAACTCGGACATCCGGTCATAGAGCTCCGCTGCGCCGCTGTTCGTCCAGGTGATATCCGGCTTGTCCAGAATCATAATGTAGGCGATGGTATTGTACTCATGCCGGACGATCCGCGCCGTGGTCCGGGCCAGCTCCTTGTCGCTGATCCGCAGCTTACCTTTCTCCAGCCGGTCAATCATAACCTCCAGCCGGTCCAGAATCCGGCCCAGCTCTTCTTCGGTTTTTTCCAGGGCGACGGATTTGGCGATAACGGTAGAGATAAGCTCGGGGTAAAACATGGCGTATTCCGGAACCATCACAAACTCATCCGTGAGCACCATGGCATCCGTGCCTCCGGTATGCAAGCTGTAATCATCCGAGTACCGTTCGGGGGCTACCGTATTCACATCCGCCTCGAACCGCTGTACATACCGGAGGAAAACCGAAATTTCATCTGGGCTGTTATGGTTAATGAATACGATGCTGCCGAAGGAAAAGACCATAACCTGTCTGTCGGAGCCGCTGTCCGTTCCAAGAATCCGTCCAAGGATTTCCCCTTTCAGGATCAAGGGTTCCTCCCAGGTGTATTTTTTGGGGATACCGCATTCGTTGGCGATTTTGTTCAGATCGATTTCATTGGCTACCGCAAAAGCCTTGAAGCTCATGGCATTCTGGGACATTTCCGTTCACTCTCCCTTATAAGGGAATCATATGACAAGCCCTTGCCCGCTATGCCGTCAGCTATCCACAAGCAGGGCGAACAAGCGGGAGGCATTCTCAACCATAAACTCAGGATGCCACTGGACGGTCAGGGCCATTCGGGCCTCCGGCGCTTCAATATCTTCCTAACTTTTTTCATTATTATACCCTCTACTGTCAAAGCTGTCGCTTGTGTTGGTGAGCCCGGTTGACCATCCCCCTGAATAATCCTATACTTTAAGATTGACTCTAAACTGCCAGGCTTGCTCTAATAAAATGATAAAGCGTCAACCTGCTACCCTGAAATAACATGGTCCGGCCATAGGCCGGATAGGTGTTATGGAAGCCTCGGAACCGGCAGAGACGGTTTGAGGGCCTTCTACGGCATTTCATCGTTATCGGTGCGGCGGGAACAGCAGCATGGATGGCTTTTCGGAAGGATGAACAGCGGCTATGTTCCGATATATCGTGCAATATGTGCTTACCAATAAGAAAACCAGGCTGATCCTGATCCTGACGGTGGCAGTTTCCCTGTGCATCACGCTCATCGGGACCTATTCCTACTCCAAGTACCGGGAGGTGCTGGATACGGAGCTGAATACTCCGAATGTGGAGCTGCTGCAAATCAACGTGGATGTCACCAACCGGGCGTTCCAGGAATCCGACACCAAGGCGCTGGATGCCGCCTTTCACCCGTATGTGCTGGATTTTCTGCAGAACCCTCCGTCTCCGGGACAGCAGCCGGAGCAGGTGCTGACCGATTATTTGGCCAGTCTGGCCAACCATCCCGATATCCGTTCCATTGCCGTCATCGGCTTTCAGCCCGGCTCGGCGCTCTCCAGCAAGGACGGCTACGCCTCCACCTGGGAGGCCGCGGCAGACCACTCCTGGTCGGATTGGATAAAGGATCTGGAGAATAAGCCGCTTTTGGTCAAACGGCGGATGCAGGGAGGCGAGGGCCCTGCCGGGCGGGTGGAGCTGCTCTCTTTGGCCAGACCGGTGGTTCTGGATGGTGCAGTACGCGGCGCAGTGCTGGTAAACATGGATTATGACCGTTTTTTCTCCAAAATTTATACCCATCTCTCCAGTCATCAATACGTCTATGATCTGGACGGAGAACTGATCTATCCCAAGCTGAACATTCCGGTACCCCTCTCCGAAATGGACAAGGTGATTACCTCTATTGACGTGAACCCCTTCGCTTATGTGAAGGTAGCCGGGCAGGACTATATGGCTAACCAGGCTTTTTCCAATGTGACGGGATGGCGGATGATTTCCTTGGTGCCCATGGAAGAGCTTCTGAAAAATGTCCGGATGGCCCGGAATATGATGCTTCTGCTATCCCTCATTTCCATTGTGGTAGGCTGTTCCGCCATGTACTACTACAATTACGCGGCGTTCCGCCCCTTGAAGCGGATTAATAAGCTCTTAAGCCCGCTGCAAAAACCGGTGGCCCAGGGGGATCTCCATTCCCTGGAGCCCGTCATCGGCAAACTGCTTCGGGATTTAAGCAAAAAATCGGTGCTGGCGGAGCAGAGCCTGCCGGAGCTCCGATCCAAATTTCTGCAGGATCTCGTGGGACAGACCATGGGTTCCCAGGAGATTCTGATCAAGTGGGGGCAGTATTTCCCGGACTGGCTTCCCGGCGGATTAGAGGTAATGGCAGTTTCCGTGGACCAGTACGGCAAGTGGGTCTCGGGGTATGCCGAGGAGGACCGGATGCTTCTGAAATATGCCTTGAACAACATTCTGCTGGAGGTGATGGCGGAGCATTGGCGGGCCGTGAGCCTGCCAGTTGGCAAGGACGGCTACGCGCTGCTTCTTCAGGCGAAAGTGCAGGGAGGGGCCAACCTGCACGAGGAGGCGGCCAGACTGATTCGGGTTGTCGGAGAATACCTGAGCATCTCTGTGTCCGTTGCCGTGGGCTCCCCGGCAGCAGATATTTTAGAAGTAGCCGGTACGTATGGAGAGGCCAGAGAGGCCTTGCTGCTCCGGTTGTATGAAGGATATGGGCAGGTGCGGGATTACCAGACCGCCGACCCGGGAAATGATGAAGAGGAGAGCTTTGCCGCAGAGAGCTGGAAGCGTGAGGTGTTGAATGCGGTGAACGCGGGCGACAAGGAAACGGCTGTCCAGTGGGTCCGTAAGGGTCTGGGGGAGGCCAGAAAGCATAGAGTCCAGCCGGAACGGGTATACAAGGTGGTGGAGGAGCTTTCAGAGGAAATGTTGAAGCTTCTTGCGGTAAGCGGCAGCAAAGTGCAAACGGCGGATGGAATAACAAATTACAGCGGACAAGAGGTGTCCACCAGCCGGCTGGAGGACATTGAAGACCTGCTCACCGGGATGGCCGGTGAATTGGCCGTGGAGCGGGACCGCCGCAAGGAGACCAAGGAGCATCAATTGGTGCAGGCTATGATCCACTTTATGGAGGAAAATCTGCATCGGAGCATCGGGCTGCAGGATGTGGCGGATCACATCCATATGGGCATTTCGACGGTGAGTACCATTTTTAAGGAGGAAACTGGCAGCACCGTTTACGACTATCTGACGGGTCTGCGGATTGAGAAGGCCTGCGGGCTTTTGCGGGAAACCCCACTCAAGATTGCAGATATTGCTATACAGGTCGGTTACCAAAATGAAAACAGCTTCATCCGTGCTTTCCGCAAGATCAAATCCATCACACCGGGCAAATACCGGGAAGCCAGCAAATATGCCAACGGATATGCAGATCCGCCAAAACCGCGCCATTCCGGGATTTCGGAAGACTTGCCGGAAGAATGAACGATTGTTGGCCACCTCCCACAGAGATATACTCAATTTGAGAAAACATTCACAAGAACCGCCGCCAGGCGGACGGGAGGTGGAGAAGCGGGCAGGTGTCCGCAGGATGGACACGGCACCGGACTTTCATATAAAAGAAACGGGGGAGCGCCATGAAGGGGACAAACGGAGGGAGGGTCATACCGGCAGCGGCGGGGATTACAGGCATCGGCAAGCTGATGCTGGCAGCGGTTATCCTGCTGCTGTTGGTCTCCTGCCGGGGAGCGGCGGATGCGGAGGATGTAGGCAAGACCGTCTTTCCGAATAAAGCGGTAACACTGATCGTGCCTTACGCCGCTGGAGGCGGAACCGATATTACCGCCAGAGCGTTGGCCAAGGCAGCGGAAAAGCACCTGGGCCAGCCCATCGTTGTCCTCAACCGTACGGGAGGCGGCGGCTCCATCGGGCTGATGGAGGGGGCCAATGCCAAGGGAGACGGCTACACAGTCACCTTCCTGCCCATGGAATTAACAACCCTTCCCCATCTGGGTCTGCTTCCGATAACGTATGAGCGGTTTAAGCCCATTGCCCAGACCAACTTCGATCCTTCGGCCTTGACCGTAAGAGCTCAGGCGCCATGGAAAACTGCGGCCGAGTTCCTCGCTTACGCCAAAGCCCACCCCGGTGAGCTGAGAATCGGGAATGCGGGAACCGGCAGCATCTGGCATCTGGAGGCGGCGATTCTGGAGAAGGGAGCAGGCGTAACCTTCAGCCATATTCCGTATGAGGGGGCCGGACCGGCCGTTTCCGCACTGTTAAGCGGCTTCGTGGATGCGGTAACCGTAAGTCCCGCCGAGGTGAAGAAGCTGGTAAACGAAGGCAGGCTGCGGACGCTGGCCATCCAGGCCGCGGAGCGGACGGATGCCCTGCCGGGAGTGCCAACACTCCAGGAGGAGACGGGGCTTGCTATCGGCTTTGTCGGAACCATGCGGGGGCTGGCGGTCCCCAAGGATACACCGGATGACATTACCCAGGTCCTGGCGGATGCCTTCATTAAGGGAACCGAGGAAAAGGAATTCCGGGATCATATGAAAGAGAACGGATTAGGCCTCTTAGTCCGCAGCGGCGGAGAGTTCGGTCAGCAGTTGAAGAAAAGCCATGATTTGTTTGCACGGCTGATCCCGGAGCTGGGATTAAGCCGCAAATAACCAAGGGTGGTTGCAAACCCGCCCTGGCAGAAACAGGCCCGGAGCGCTCATCACAGGAGCGGACCGCCGGGCCGGGAATTTCTGCGCCTATTAACAGGAATTATTTTGAATTTAATGCACAAAATACTATAATGAAAGGCTGATTTGACCATGAATATCAAAAAAACCATCGACAAAATCCCCGGCGGCATGATGCTGATTCCGCTGTTCCTGGGAGCCATTGTTCATACCTTCGCACCGGATTCCGGCAAGTACTTCGGCTCCTTCACCAATGGGCTGATGACAGGGACCGTCCCCATTCTGGCGGTTTGGTTCTTCTGTATGGGGGCCGGCATCAATATCCGGGCCACCGGCACAGTGCTGCGCAAGTCGGGTACTTTGGTTCTGACCAAAATCGCTGTAGCCTGGGGCGTAGCGGCTATCGCCTCCCTGTTCCTGCCGGAGGGCGGCATTCAGACGGGATTCTTCGCCGGATTGTCTGTGCTGGCGTTGATCTCCGTGATGGATATGACCAACGGCGGTTTGTATGCCTCCATCATGCAGCAGTACGGCTCCAAGGAAGAAGCCGGAGCCTTCGTGCTGATGTCTCTGGAATCCGGCCCGCTGGTCACTATGCTGATTCTCGGCAGCACCGGCCTGGCCGCATTTGAACCCCATACCTTCGTAGGTGCGATCCTGCCTTTCCTGGTTGGTTTTGTATTGGGCAACCTGGATACGGATCTGCGCGACATGTTCAGCAAGGCGACCCAAACCATGATCCCTTTCTTCGGTTTTGCGCTGGGTAATTCCATCGACTTGAAGGTGATTGTGGACACCGGTCTTCTGGGTATCCTGCTGGGGATTGCCGTGATCATGATTACCGGCATTCCGCTGATTCTGGCCGACAAATTTATCGGCGGCGGCAACGGCACCGCAGGTCTGGCCGCATCCAGCACTGCAGGCGCAGCCGTAGCCAACCCCATGATCATCGCCAATATGAAGCCTGAGTTTTTACCGGCAGCCCAATCCGCTACAGCACTTGTTGCCGCCTGCGTCATCGTCACCTCCATCCTGGTGCCGATTGTCACCGCATACTACTCCGGTTATATGAAGAAGCGCCAGCAGAAAAGCGCCCACGCTTCCTCCGTGCGGGCCGCCTAATAACATGAAGAAGCTGCATCCGCCCTCCGTAAGGGGAGTGGGTGCAGCTTTTTTGGGGATATATCCGATTCAGCAAAAGAATCAGGGGGTGCTGTCCCGGAGCATGGGATTGGCCAGCTTATACTTCACCAGATCAGAAACCGTCACCATCCGGTAGCCCCGTTCGTTCAGCTCGGGCAGGATGGTTTGAAGGGCTTCTACCGTTTGCGACCCGCCCTCCACATATTCGTGCAGGAGAATGATGTTGCCGTTCTCCAGATGATCCAGGACCCGGCTGACGATTTTACCCACTCCGGGGCGGCTCCAGTCCTTGGTGTCCTGCTGCCAGGACCACAGCACCACCACATATCCATGCTGCCGCGCCAGGGCGATCAGCCTGTCGTTATAGATGCCTCCCGGCGGCCGGAAGAGTATGGGCTTCTGGCCTGTAGCCTCCCGGATCACCTTCTCCGTCTCGAGGATTTCCTGCTCCAGCTTGCCGAAGGAGCGGTTATTCAGAAACAGGTGGTGGTAGGTGTGGTTTGCCAGTTCATGGCCCTCTTCGGCTTCCCGACGGGCTAGCTCCGGGTTGCGGCTGACCTTTTCGCCAATAGCAAAAAAAGTAGCTTTGGCGTTGTGCTGCTTCAGTAGATCCAGAATGAGGGCAGTGTTGTCCGGGTCCGGACCATCATCAAAGGTCAGCGCCACAATCTTCTGCTCCGTGGGCACCTCCCAGATAACCTCTCCCGTTGATTCGTAGTGACGCCTGTCATGGCGGGGAGCTTCAAGCTTCTCCCCGAACACAGGCAATACACTCAAGCTGATACTGACAGCGGCGGCCAGCGCGGAATGGCTCCATAGATTCACAAGACCAGCATCCTTTCCTGGTATTGGGGTCTTGTTAATATGGCAACATCCGCGTCATTCCATACGGTTTAGGATTTAAACGAACTTTGCAGGGTTGCGTTGGGCGCTTACGCTAAGAGACTCTGACCGGGTAAAATACGGTGGTAACCGCCGAGGACGGATGAAACCGCCCAAGGGACATCGCAGCATATTGCTCAAAGGGTGGGCCGTCCGCTTCATACCCGTTATCCCGGATCCAGTCCAAAACAGCGGCATGGGCCAAACCGAGTTTGGAAAAGGAACCGTTATGCCGGGTGGAGGCGCATAAGCGCTCAGGGAAACGGACCAACCCCTCTGGAGAGACAAAACCGGAGGCTGGAAGCTGTATAGGCAGTCCCGCCTCCAGATCCGTCGAATCCGGTTCATATCCCTCCTGATGGTAAATCAGGAGATGTCCGCCAGATGCGGTCAGGGAACGGGCGAATAAAGCCTCGTAAAGCTTGCCTACCAACTGACCGGCATCCTGGATGGCGGTCGTTTGGCGGCAGCTCAGCATACATAAACCTCCTGCAAGACCCAAACTTATCCCATAGGCTGCCGCTTCTGGGACGTTCTCCTCCGACGTTCCGGCCAAGTCCGCCCCACGGGCAGCCATTTCACCGATGATCAGCCGCTTTTCTTCCACCTCCGCCTCCAGCTGGCGTTGTTTCTCCCGGAGTCTGCCCCTAAGTTCCGCCCGGCCTTCCGCTGTTTCCCCAAGCTGCTGGAGTACCAGCATATCCTGCAGGCTGAACCCGTACCGGCGCCACTCATGGATTCGGGTCACCTCCTCCAATTGATCACGGCTATAATAGCGGTACCCGTTGGCGGCTTCGACCCTTCCGGGCTTGAGGATCCCCAATTCGTCATACAAGCGCAGAGCCTTCATCGATATTCGGGCGATATGCGAAAATTGTCCCCTTGTATACATACAAGCCTCCCTTTGTTCATTTATGGCCGTTAGCTTGAGGTAAATGCCGCAGCACTCTCTCCATATGCGGTCCGATCTGGACAATGTGTTCATTGCGGAGCAGCCTGCGGGCCAAACCTGCAACGGCACGGGCCCCTGTCTCCAGATGTGCCGCCCCAAAAGCAGCGGTCGCCAGCGCAGGGCTGCCCATATATCCTTCAGCCGCTCCCATTTCATCAAAATAAATATGGCCCTGCCGCAGCTCCTCCGCAATGCGTATCCTCACAGGAGGCAGCTCCCGGTACCAGGCACGTACAAGGCGGGGGTGACGGTGCAGCATAAATGAGGTTTCCCGCACATCGGCGTGGATTTCCGTCTCCTCATGGCCGCTTTGGGAAGGATTCTGTTCTCCTGCAGCTCCTTCTCCTGTGAACAAAATGGCACTGGACGCCTCCACCACACGAATGCAGCTGCTTCCGTTTACCTCCTCCACGGCTTGCAGCAAGGCCCGGATGTGAAACAGATCCATATGGTGGTTCACAAGCAGCACCTTGCGGAAGCCGTGGCGGGCGAGGGACCTGCAGAGATCCGTTATAAGCAGCTTGAGGGTTTCGGTTCCCACGGACAGGGTGCCGCAGAAATGCATGGCCCCTTCGCTGTGACCCGCCCACAGCCGTGGAAGCAATACATAAGCGGAGGAAGGATCCTCCTCCTCCAACATCTGGGCCGCCCTGCCGGCCATTTCCTCTGCGGTCAGAGGATCGGTACCCAGCGGCAGGTGGGGGCCATGCTCCTCCAAGGGACCCAACGGGAACAAAAAAACCGTCTCCTCCCGGTTCAAACCGTCCATCTCTCTCCACGTCATCTCTTCCGCTTTCCGTATCGTCATGGTATTAACCTCCCGGTGTTCATATAACTTCCCAACCACTGTAGCCCCTGCCCCAAGGGCAAGGTCAAGAGGCCTCAGCAAGATCCCGCGGGCAAGCGGGCTGCTGAGGCCTTATAATTGCGGGAAGCGATCCAGGGTTGGATTAGGTATGGGTCAGCCTTCTGCGGTCCACGGCCTGGGGCGGGTATTCCATCCAGCCCTTACGGATCATAATCTGGGTGCCTTCTTCGGCGTATTTCATAATTTCCGCTCCGAGCCAGGTGTAATCCAGCACCAGATCCTTGCGGGGGCTCCCGGAAATAGAGACTCCGTATTGGCCGATGGCGGAAGCAATCAGGGCCGACACATGGAACATCATCAGCTTTTCGGAAAAAGGGGAGATGATGGAGGGGGAAATTTCCGCATCCCACAGCATGGGGGCAGGCTGGCTGTCCTCTTGAAGCGTTTTGGTAAAGACATCAATTTGCTTTTGGCTCAGCCGGATGCCCTTCTCGAAGAACTTCTTCACGTCATCGGATTTGGTTACCTGGCAGAACCCCAGAATTAGTGCTTTCCCCAGGGCGTTGCGCTTCAGATTGTGGAACAGGTGGCTGATTTCCACCCCTAAGAGCGGCCGCTTATGCCCCAGCACCGTTCCCAGAAAGGCTTTCTCATGGACAAATTCGATTTGCTCCGGAATCGGGATAACCGGAGGCCGGACGTAAATCCCCATTTCCAAACCCAGTGCCTGGGAGCGGTTATGCAGTTTCATAGAGGTGGTAATGGCGTCCGTATAATAATCCACCACGTCCTGCCGCACAGAGGTAGTAAGGGTCAATGAGTAGGAGGATAGCGCAAGCTTGGCCATATGGCCGATATACATGAGAATGAGGTTGTCGGAAAAAAGCGGCGGCGCCTCCAGATTCACGTCCTGGTCGCTAAATCCGGCCGGCAGGGGATAGCCCTCCAGCTGCATGATTTCAGACAGGCTGCTCACATGATTCTGGGCCAACTCCAGGGCGAACTCCACATTAGCCCGGATCCGGTTATCCTTCAGATGTGCCAGAAAGTAACGCATGCCGCAGATGGACATGGTGTCGGTCATATAGGAAACCCAGATATTCGAGATCTCGGCAGCGGTTAATTTCGGTAGGGGGATTCGGTCCATAGAGTGTCCTTTCCTCGAACAGCCTTTTTTTCTAGTATCCCTCCTCGAAACCCGTTCATTCACAGGCCGTGGGGCAGAAGCAAACGGAGAACGGCAGGGATTTTGTGGAAAAGAGATAAATTTTGCCGACAGGTGCAACAAAACCTCTCCCCAGGGCGTATAATTCTTCGTCAACTGGAAAATAGAGTATCTGCAAAGAGGAGAGAGAGTAAATGCTGAGAAGAAACGCGGCGGTCAAATGGCTGCTGTTTGCGCTGGTGCTGGTTGTCAGTCAGGTGTTGGGAACGGCGGGGGCGAAGGCTGTATCCGCAACCTCCCATTATGTATTGTTGTATCTGGATCATAAAGAAGCATTTGTCGGCAATGAAACCGTTACGCTGGATGTAGCCCCGACGATTTTTGACGGCAGTACATATGTGCCTGCGCGTTTTGTAGGCGAGGCGCTGGGATTCTCCGTAGATTGGAACAATGATACCCGCACCATCGATATGAAGCCGAGAGGCCATGAGATTACCCTTTCTGCAGATAATCAGACTATCATCCAGGACGGGGTGAACATCGCTTTTTCCTCGGTGGCCCGGATTGTGGACGGCACACTTCTGGTTAAGCTGACCTGGCTGGCTGACCTGACAGGTGTTCCTTACACCTACAATAACGAACTGCGCCGGGTGGAGATGCTGGTGTTGAACAACCCCGAGGGCATCTACATCATCGACCAGCAGAATTCCAAGCCCGTAGCTAAATTCACCACCTCCAAGAAGGTGTACCGCCCCGGTGAGCCGGTGAAATATATCGATCTAAGCTATGACCCCGATGCCGAAGGGCTGGTGGAATTCAACTGGAAGGGCAAGCAGGATACCTTCTTCGCCTCCGGCAAATACACCATTTCCCTGCAGGTTGCGGACGGCCATGGCAACAAAAGCGCCGTATATACCGATTCGATTCTGGTAGAAGGCCCCGAATATTTATCCGAATTCGAATATCCCATCTACAATAAGCCGGTGGGCAGCTTCATTAAGGTAGGCTGGGATTCGTATTACCGGTATTTCGAGCAGATTCCGGAGCTGGAGAAAACCACCTCGTATGATACCTCCCGGACGCTTTTGGTCAGCGATTCCCCGGAGGAAATCCGCCAGCCCGGCATCCTGTACGAGGATACCATCAACGGGAAATCCCGTCTGTATGCCCACCATATCAACTTGTCCGGCAAAAGCGTAACCTTCATGGTTTATGCCACCAACCTGTCGGATAAGCCGGTTACCCTGACCACCACCAATAAGGGTGAGGTTTGGCCGACCATTTATGCCAACATTATGGGCAATGAAGCCACAACCGAATTCCTGAACGACCGTTCTGCCGAAAGCAAGCTGGTGATTCCCGCCGGCAAAACCTATGTCTATTCCCAAATGCCGGTGTTCCTGCCGGGCCAAGGGGCTAATGTGATCTATGACGTGGAGAGCGACGGCCCGCTGAAGATCAGCTTTGTCGCCCAGGATACCGCCAACCAGAAGCCGCTGAAGGATTTGCAGTACCGCAATGAACTGGACCATGTCCGGGGGACCTATACCTCCGCTGATCTGACCTGGGACGCGGACCTGAACCGCCAGATGGAGAATCCCATGAAGCTGCAGATCGGCAACGATAAGAGCGACCCTTTCCTGAAGGGGTATGATGCCGTCTTGAAAACCCCCACCACCAACTATGGCAACTGGGGTGTGAAATATAATATCCATCTCAAAAATCCGCCGAAAATGGGCATCATGCTCATGGCGAAGGGCGGCATCTTCAAGGGACCCGTCAAGATCAACGGGGAGATTGTACTGGTTCCCCAATCCGGCGTGCTGAGCGCCTTTGACGGTGTGATTATGCTGGGCCGCACCACAGGAACGGAAGAGACGCTGGATATTGAGTTCTCTCCTCCCGGGGCCTCCAACCTGCCGGTGGATATCATTCTGTATCCTCTGCGTGACCTGCAATAATGAATCCCCCAAAAGTGACGGGATGCTCTGAAGCAGATTCCGGGTACTTTTGGGGGATCCTCCGAAAAAGCGAAGAGGAACATCATTAAGAAGAGCCTGTTTCCGCAAGTGGGAAACAGGCTCTTCTCTTTATTCCGCTCCCTGAAGCAGGCGACGGGGTTCCTCCGGAGGGGTCCCTGGGGAAGCTGCTGCCGACAGGCGCTGCAGATCATGCCCCGAGGGATTCTGGAACACCCGGAGTCCGAATTCCGGCGCTACGGCCAGGATATGGTCGAATATATCCGATTGGATTCCTTCGTAAACGGCCCATTCCGTGGTATTGGAGAAGGCATAGATCTCAATGGGCAGCCCGTTGGGCCCCGGCTCCAGCTGTCTGACCATCCGGGTCATGTCGGGGTGGATGCGGGGATGCCGCTCGATATAATGCTGAATGTACGCACGGAAGACGCCGATATTGGTCAAGGCACGGCCGTTCACCCGGTTGGAGCGGTCGATGCCATGCTCCAAATTGTACTGTTCGATTTCCTCTGCCTTCCGGTCAATATAATCCCGCAGATAATGGATCTTGCGGAAGGAGGCGATCATCTCCGGGGTACAAAACACAATGCTCCCGGTATCCACATACACCGCCCGCTTGATCCGCCGTCCCCCTGACGAAATCATCCCCCGCCAGTTTTTGAAGGAATCGGAAATCAGCGCGTAGGCGGGAATGGTGGTAATGGTTTTATCCCAGTTCTGGACCTTGACCGTATTCAGAGAAATATCAATGACGCTGCCGTCTGCACCGTACTTGGGCATATCAATCCAATCGCCTACCTGCACCATATCGTTGGAGGCCAGCTGTACACCCGCCACAAGCCCCAGCAGAGAGTCCTTGAATACCAGCAGCAGCACCGCGGATAAGGCGCCGATTCCGCTCAGCAGCAGCAGGGGGCTTTTGCCGGCAAGTGTAGATATAGCCAGTATGGCCCCGATGATCCATACGAAGATCTGGAGCATCTGGATATAGCCGCGGATAGGACGGGCTTTGGATATTTCGTACGTACAGTAAATGTCGTTGACGGCATTCAGGAACGCATTCACCACCAGAATACCGACCAGAGTCATGTAGATGCTGACGCCCTTTACAATCTCCCCGTGGTAATTGGGAAACATGAAGGAAAAGCCGTAGATGATAATGGCGGGAACCACGTGTGAGAGCTTATGGAAGACCTTCCGCTCCAGCAGGATATTGTCCCACTGGTATCGGGTTTTGTGGATATAGCGGCTGATGATCTGGAGCACCACCTTTTTGGTGATCCAGTTGGCCAGGATACTGAGCAGGATGATACAGACGACAAGGATGACGTTTGCCAGAAAAGCACCCCAAAACCCGCCGGCTCCCAGCTCGGCAAGCATATGCTGCAATTGATCCATAGCGCCCCCCTTAATCCGGAAGGCGGGCTTCTTCAAGCATCCGCTCAGCCTCGTCCAATTGATCCTCCCCGAACACGGCAATGCCGTGCTGCCTGAGGAGCTCCGTGGTCACACCCTCACCTGGGATCAGCACCCCTTGGAAGGAGCCGTCATGAATGAAGCGGCTGCCGCAGGAAGGGCTGTTCTGCTTCAGCACCGCTACAGAAGCTCCATGCTGCCGGGCCAATGCCAGAGCAGCTTGGGCCCCTAATTGGAAAGCCTCTGTCACATCGCTCCCGTCCTCTGTGACCACCCGGTCCCCGCTCCGTTGAGCCGGCGGCCGGGGAACCGGCAGTCCGCCCTCCATTTCGGGGCATACCGGAATGAGCCGCCCCTCCGCCTGCCAGCGGGCCAGCCGCGGGTCGCCGAAGGCCTTACTTTCGCCGTTGTAGCGGACCTTTTCGCCCAGGAGGCAGGAGCTGATTAGGATTTTGATCATGTAAGTTCCTCCCTTCTTACTGTTTTAGCTTAGCCCAGGGAGGAGGGAAATGCAACGCGGCGGTGCCGGCTTACAGCAGGGGGGAAGGCAAGGAAGCCAGAAGCACGATGCCCAGACTAAGCGCCAGGCTCAAGGTGAAGCGACGTGTGGCGATAATGAGAATGGCATAGAAGATAGCCGCCGCCCCGCCCACCGGATAACGGGCCAAACCGCCGTCCCCGGCCATCCACAGAATGGCCATCGCGAAGACATAAAGAAGCAGGGGGAGGGTATGCATCAGGAAAGCCCGCTGAAGCCTGCTCCGGGCGCCGCCCGCTTCCGCAGGGTGTTTGGCGCGTCCTTCCCCATACACAAGTCCAGCCAGACCGGCAGCCATAACCAGCATAAATCCTTCGATCATTCCGACACATCCTTCCTCATTAAAATGCTTGAAATTTCTTATATCCTACCAGATAATATTGCCATCGGATAACGGAATGTATTGATGGTATATATCGAAATTATCGATGGGAGAGATGGTTACATGGAATTGAGACATCTGCTTACGTTTATCGCTGTAGTGGAAGCAGGAAGCTTCACGAAGGCTGCGGCTGCACTGGGGTATGTGCAGTCCAGTGTCACGGCGCAGATCCAGGCATTGGAGACGGAGCTGGGCACCGCCCTGTTTGACCGTTTCGGCAAAAAAACCACACTTACTGACGCGGGGCAGAAGTTTCTCCCCTACGCCCAGGAAATCTCCAAGCTGCATGCCCTGGCCAAGGACGCTATCCGCTTCAACGACGAGATTAGCGGGACTCTGACCATCAGCGCTCCGGAGTCCCTCACCGCTTTTCGTCTGCCGGCGGTGATCCGGGAATTCAAAAGCCGGTACGGGGATGTGCAGATTACCCTGAAGCCCGGATTATGCTGGGAGATGGGCGACCGGGTCAAAAGCGGTGAAATGGATCTGGTTTTTATGCTCCAGCATCCGGCGGAGGACAAGGATCTGCTGATTGAGCCTCTGGTGGAAGAAAAGATGACTCTGATCGCCCCGCCCGGCCATCTCCTGGAGAAGGTTAATCCGGTGACCCCAGCCCATTTGAAGAATGAAGTTATGCTGTATACCGAACCCGGCTGCACCTACCGCGCCCTCTTCGAGCATACGCTGAATGCCAGCGGAGTTTATCCCAGCCAAGGGCTGGAATTCTGGAGTATCGAAGCCATTAAGAACTGTGTCATTTCCGGCTTGGGGCTTTCCTTCCTCCCGCTTATTACCGTGGAGAGCGAGATCCGGCAGGGCAGATTGTCCGCGTTGGCCTGGGATGACCGCCCCCAGCGCTTGGTAACGCAGATGGCCTCCCACAAAAAGAGGGTTATAACGCCCGTTATGCGTGAGTTTATGTGCCTCGTTCGCCAGCATGCGGTGAAATGGCGAGAGGATGCCGGTCAGGTGTGAGAGTTCTCTAACAACACATCTGGTAAAAAGCGGAGATTTTATGGCAAACTCGTAACTTTTTATGAATTTGTGTTACCTTTACTGACATGAAAACGTAAAATGGCATTGTCTTTTATCCGTTAAACTGTTAAAATTTCAAACATAAAAACAATGGTCAAATGTTCAAAAACGGGAGGATGCGAAACGGATGAAGAAGATGCTGGTGGCGGGTTTGTCTTTGGTATTGGCTTTTTCCCTGGCGGCTTGCGGCGAGAAGAAGGAAGCAGCAGGCGCAAGCGGCGGCAAGAAAATTATGGTGGCCACGGATGCATCCTACGCCCCTATGGAGAGCATGGATAAGGATAAGATTGTCGGCTTCGACATTGATTTCCTGGCTGCGGTCATGAAGGAAGCGAAGCTGGATTATGAAGTGAAAAATACCGGCTGGGATACCATGCTGGAGAGCGTGAAGCAAGGTACCGAGTACCAAATGGGCATTTCCTCCATTTCCATTACAGATGAGCGCAAGGGAAGCTATGATTTTTCCATCCCTTATTTTGAGTCCACCAATATGATTCTGGTCAAGGAAGGCAGCCCCATCAAAACTGCCCTTGATCTGAAGGACAAGAAGGTTGCCGTACAAGGCGCTACTACAGCCGATGAGCTGATGACCAAAATTATGGGCAACGGCAACACCAACCTGAAGAAATTCGAAAGCAATGTGCTCGCCTTTATGGAGCTGGACAAGGGCGGCGTGGATGCAGCTGTTGCCGACATTGCCATCGTGCGTGAATATGCCAAGAACAACCCCAAGAAGAAATTCGTCACCATTCCGGACAAAACCAACTTTGGCGCGGAGTTCTACGGTTTGGCGTACCCCAAGGGAAGCGACCTGAAGGCGAAGCTTGATCCGGCCATCAAGACCGTTATCGAAAACGGCACCTATGCCAAGATGTATAAGAAGTGGTTTGGCGAGGAGCCCAACGTGAGCGTACTCCTGAACGCGAAGTAAAAGAGGCTATTCTTTCATCTGCGGAAGGGAAGAGTTAGATGGATTTCCGATTTGACATCATATATGAATACGGGAGTCTCCTTCTGAAGGGGACGGGGTTTACCATCATTATCTCGCTGGTGTCCATTCTGCTGGGGTCTGTCGGCGGTCTGGCCATCAGCTTCAGCAAAATGTCCCGGTACTGGTTTCTCAAGTGGCCTTCCCAGGCGTATATCAACTTTTTCCGGGGAACGCCGTTGTATGTGCAGATCTTGATCGTGCATTTCGGACTTATTCCCCTGATTACGGGCAGCACCAACCCTTGGGCCTCGGCTATTACGGCCTTGTCCCTGAACTCCGCCGCCTATTGTGCGGAGATTTTCCGGGCGGGCATCCAGTCCATCGATAAGGGCCAGCGGGAAGCGGCATATTCCTTGGGCATGAGCCATTGGGAAACCATGCGCCACATTATTCTGCCCCAAGCCATTAAACGGATGATCCCGGCCTTCGGCAACGAATTTATCGTGCTGGTCAAGGATTCCTCGCTGGTGGCGCTGGTGGCGGCGCCGGAGATCATGTACTGGTCCAACGCTATGCGTGGCCAATACATGCGGGTGTGGGAGCCGTATCTGACGGCGGCGGCCATCTATTTCATTCTTACCTACAGCTTGAACAAGCTGCTCGTGTACATCGAAAGGAAGGTGTAACGGCACATGAGAGATACTATTATTGAAGTGAACCAGCTGGCTAAAGCCTTCGGGACCAACCGGGTGCTGGAGAATATCAACGTGGAGATCAAAACCCAGGAGGTCGTGGTGGTCATCGGGCCGTCCGGCTCCGGCAAATCCACCTTCCTGCGCTGCCTGAATCTGCTGGAGGAGCCCACCGGGGGCGAAATCCGCATCGAAGGCATTTCCTTGATGGATAAGGAAACCAAGATTACCGAAATCCGCCAGGAAGTCGGCATGGTGTTCCAGCAGTTCAACCTGTTTCCGCACAAAACCGTGCTGGAGAACATTACGCTGGCTCCCGTCCAAATCCGCAAGTGGCCGTTGGAGCGGGCCAAGAAGAAGGCTATGGAGCTGTTGGAGAAGGTAGGCTTGTCGGAAAAAGCGGACGCGTATCCGGCTTCCCTGTCCGGCGGACAATCCCAGCGGGTAGCCATTGCCCGTGCCTTGGCCATGGAACCCAAAGTTATGCTGTTCGACGAACCCACCTCGGCTCTTGATCCCGAGATGGTGGGCGAGGTGCTGGCGGTCATGAAGGACCTGGCCAAGGAAGGGATGACCATGGTGGTTGTTACCCACGAAATGGGCTTTGCCCGTGAGGTCGGCGACCGGGTCATCTTTATGGAGCAGGGGCATATTGTGGAGGAGGGGCCGCCGGAGCAAATCTTCGGCAGTCCGCAGCAGGAGCGCACCCAGGAGTTTTTGTCCAAGGTGCTGTAAGTCGCCCGGCGTCCGGGAGCCGTCCGACCGGTAGGGCGAATCAGCCCAATCGGCAGCTGTTCGTGCTCAATAAGGCAGATCCGCTTCATCGGCAGCAGTTTGCGCTCGATAAGGCAGATCCGCTTCATCAGCAGCTGCAGCACAAACTGCAAAAGTGTAGTTATTTAGTTGGCGAGTGCCGGTTGTGTGCAGCTATCCTGCAAAAGTGCAGTTATTTTCCCTCACTGGCCCATACGGGCGTTTTGTCCGAAAATAACTGCACTTTTGCATCTGGAAGCCCAGTAAACGGCGGATTCCCCAAAAATAGCTGCACTTTTGCATTTCGTATATGCACGATCGGACTCAAGAGCATGAAGAACCGCCGGGAATTAATCCGGCGGTTTTTTCAGTTCGGAGATATTCCAGCGGGAGGGGTATCCCTGCGGACGGGCGGACGTTGGACCATCCCCGTTACTTCCACGCCACCAGAAGTGCTCCGGCGGCGATCATCACCACGCCGGCGGCATTCAACAAGGACAGCTTCTCGCCCAGGAACAGGACAGAGAGAATCACGGCCATCACCACACTCAGCTTATCCACGGGTCCCACCTGGGAGACATTCCCGTACTTCAACGCGACAAAGTAGAAAAGCCATGATAATGCTCCAGCCAAGCCGCTTAACAAAATGAAGCTCATGGCTTTTTTGTTGGCGGCGACGGAAGCGATTTGCCCCAGTTTACCCTCGTATGCCAGCACCCCCAGCAGAAACAAAGCCATAATCACCGAGCGCATGGCGGTAGCCGTATTGGCATCCACTCCCGCCAAGCCGATTTTGCCGAACACGGCCACCAACGCAGCCATGGCGGCGGAAAGAAGCGCATAGATCAACCACGAAGCCATATGATGAGCCCTCCAGTTACTTTCCTGATTTTTCATGCTTCCTATAATAGCGTTAATCTCCGTTATGGGCAATGATGCAGCAAACAGCAGCATTTGTCTTTTTTTACCTCGCGGTACTGTGGCATAATGGGTCATACGGCAAGAAAACACAGGCGGAGACGAGAAAAATAGGAGGGGATCGGATGAAGAATCGCGGAGGCCATGATTGGTCAGACGGCATCCTGTACCAGTACCCCCGAAAGGATAGCGAGTATATCCTGAAAATTATGGAGATGCCAGCACAAGAGGCGGATGACCAACTGGCTTCTCTGCAAGGACGTTTGACTTTGCCGCTTTTTTGGGCGGGCGGGGAATCCCCATTGTCTATCCCGAGCCTTCACAGCAATATTCACTGTTTGCGGAAAGCAGGGAGGACAGCTCGATTTATGTAGCCTTTACCTACCGGAAGCGGGAGGGCGGGTTGCTGTTCGAGCAGCCGGGAGAGGAGCATGAAGCTATGTTCCGTCACTGGGGCAAAACCCTTGGAGACATGCATGCCGCTGCAGTAGAATATCCGGTTTGGCGGCATCTGCCGGGCGATCCGGAGGGCAGACTGCTGGGTTGGGAGCGGGAATGGAGGTTCTTCGAAGGCCTTCTGAGCAAGGAGAAAGAGGTAAGGGAGGAGTGGCGGAGGCTGAAGCGCCTACTGGATGGACTGCCGCAGGAGAGGAATAGCTTCGGCTTCATTCACAACGATCTGCATATTGATAATCTGCTGTTTCAACAGGGAGATATAACTGTGTTGGACTTCGATGTGCCTGCCCTCATTGGTTCACCTGTGATGTGGCTACTGCCTTGTACAGCATTTTTTCGTATGAAGCGAGAGGAAAGCTGGGACATCCTCCGCTGATCCCGCCAGCTAAAGCAAATCGCGGCCGGTTTTCTAAGCGGGTACAAAAGTGCATACCCGCTTCCTTCCTTTTGGCAGGAGCGGATCGGCTTGTTTCTTCATTACCGCAGGATTTTGCTGTTTGCCGTTGTTTCCCCCGGGCTTCAACGGAAGGACCCGCAAAAATGCCAGGAGTGGCGCACCCGCATCATCGAGAACGCAGCATTTCCCGACTGGGGAGGCTGGCCTGACGAGTCCTGATCATCCATCTGCCGACATCGGCAAACCCCGGGACTGCACTCCCGGGGTTTTTGGTATTGGGGCTTATTGCTGCCTTTCTCAGGCTTATGAAAAAATGTCTGGACGGAAAATTCCTACAGCACATTCTTGCCGGAGCTGATGGTATAGGCCTCGTATACGGGGAGGACGAAAATTTTGCCGTCGCCGAAGGCGCCTTTTTCCCCAGTCCGGGCGACCCGCATGACAATTTTAATCACATCGTCCTTATCGCTTTCATCCACCACCATAAACAACATTTTCTTGGAGAGCTGGTCGTAGTGGGTGTCGCCGATCTGAATGCCCTTCTGCTTCCCGCGGCCCACAATATCCATTTTGCTGACGGAGGGGAAACCCGCCATCATCAGCTCGGCCAGCACGGCGTCTGCCTTCTCGGGTCTTACTACTGCCTGGATCATTACCATTGCCATACCCAAGTCATCCTTTCCCAAGATCCTCTTTTTATCGTGTTGCAGCAAGGCTTGATGCATTATAACAAGGCCCTTGGGGAATGCTCAAGATTTGGAAGGCGATTTTAGGGGAATTGTGACAAAATCGTCAATAAACATGTGAGTTAATCTGACATTCAGGCTATTCTATTGTAAAGAATTTTTATAATGATGTGGACAGGCTGTTTTATGGGTAAAAAAATCCTGTCCCATCCTGTTCAATCCGCGCCTTTATTGTATAATAGTGAGAATTGAGTTTGTTTAGAGGGAGATGGAAAATGGACAATCGGACGATTATCCGCTTCGAGCATGTGTTCATGGAATACGATGACGGTGAAGTCGTATTGAACGATATCAGCTTTGACATTGAACGGGGCAAGTTCTATACGCTCCTGGGGCCTTCGGGCTGCGGGAAAACCACTATTTTGCGGCTGATCGCCGGTTTTGCCACCCCCACCAAAGGGACCATCACCCTGAACAATAAGGTGATCAACCAGGTGCCGGCCAACGAACGCCAAGTAAATACGGTGTTTCAGGACTACGCGCTGTTCCCCCATCTGAACGTCTTCGAGAATGTGGCCTTTGGCCTCCGGGTAAAGAAGGTGAAGCCCAAGCTGATCGAGGAAAAGGTGCGGGAGGCGCTTCGCTTTGTCAATCTGTCCGGTTACGAAAAGCGGGAAATCCGCGAAATGTCCGGCGGACAGCGGCAGCGGGTAGCCATCGCCAGAGCTATCGTCAACGAGCCGGAGGTGCTGCTGTTGGACGAGCCCTTGTCGGCGCTGGACCTGAAGCTGCGTACGGAGATGCAATATGAGCTGCGGGAGCTGCAGCGCCGTTTGGGCATTACCTTTATATTCGTCACTCATGACCAGGAGGAAGCGCTGGCTATGTCGGACGAAATTTTTGTGCTGAACAAGGGAGTTATCCAGCAAAGCGGAACCCCCATTGATATTTACGACGAGCCCATTAACCGCTTTGTTGCTGATTTTATCGGGGAATCCAATATTGTGCCTGCGGTGATGATCGAGGACTATGTGGTAGAGGTTAACGGTATGCGCTTCGATTGTGTGGATGCGGGTTTTTCGGCTCATGAGCCTGTGGAGCTGGTGCTGCGTCCCGAGGACCTGGAGATTACCACAGTGGCCCAGGGCAAGATGAAGGTCCGGGTGGACACCCAGCTGTTCCGGGGGGTGCACTATGAGATCGTGTGTTATGACGAGGCGGGGCATGAATGGCTGGTCCACTCCACCCGGAAAGCGTCGGTGGGCGAGGAGATCGGACTGACCTTCGAGCCGGAGGCCATCCACATTATGCGCTTCAATGAAACGGAAGAGGAATTCGATAAGCGACTGGAGGCATACGAGCATGAGGGCGCCTATGTCCGCTGAGGTCCGCCGCCGGGCGGGCGGCCGCAACCTGTATCTGGTGCCGTATCTGCTGTGGATGCTGCTGTTTGTCATCATTCCGATTGTGCTGATCGGCTACTACTCCTTCCGCAATGTGGAGGGTGGTTTTACCCTGGCCAATTACGGCAAGGCCTTCACTTCCGTCTATGTCAAAATGGCGGTAAATTCCTTTTTCTACGCTTTCCTGATCACCGTCTGCTGTCTGCTGGCGGCGTATCCGACGGCGTACCTCATTACCAAATCGAAGCATAAGCAGCTTCTGCTGCTGCTGATTATCCTGCCCACCTGGATCAACCTGCTGCTGAAGGCGTATGCCTTCCTGGGGATTTTCGGCTCGGCAGGGCCCATCAACACCTTTTTGGAATGGACGGGTCTGGGGGCAAGACAGATCCTGTTTACGGATTTCAGCTTTATCTTCGTGGCGGTGTACATCTTTATCCCGTTTATGATTCTGCCCATCTACAACTCTCTGGAGGAGCTGAACCCGACGCTGACGGATGCGGCCCGTGATCTGGGGGCCTCCCGCTGGACCACCTTCCGGCGTGTGGTGCTGCCCTTGACCATGCCCGGCGTTAAATCCGGCTGCCAGGCGGTGTTTATCCCTGCTCTGTCACTGTTTATGATTACGCGGCTGGTTACCGGCAACCGGGTGATTACTCTGGGCACGGCCATTGAGCAGCATTTCCTGGTCACCCAGGATTGGGGCATGGGCTCCACCATTGCCATGTTCCTGGTGATTGTGATGGTGGCGATTATGTTTATGACAGGTGAACGGAACAGGAGGACCGGCGCATGAACAAATCAACAGGCAGCCGGACACTGAGCCGGATTTATCTGGGCATTGTGATGGTTATCCTTTATGCCCCAATTTTTTATCTGATGTACTATTCCTTCAACAGCGGCGGGCATATGCGCAACTTTGAAGGGTTTACCCTGCAATATTATAAGGAAGTGTTCCAGGATACGCGGCTGATTATTATCGTGATCAATACGGTGGTGCTGGCTTTGCTGTCGTCGGCCATTGCCACCATACTGGGCTTCAGCGGGGCGCTGGCGATTGTTTCGGTGAGACGGAGCCGGACCCGCAATACGCTCCTGTCCCTGAACAACGTATTGATCGTCAGCCCCGACGTCATTATCGGCGCCTCCTTCCTGGTGCTGTTTACCATGGTGGGAATCAAGCTGGGCTTTATGTCGGTGCTGCTGTCGCACATCGCCTTCAGCATTCCCATCACCGTGCTGATGATCCTGCCCAAGCTCCAGGAGATGCCGTCCACCCTGGTGGATGCAGCCCGGGATCTGGGGGCCAGCGGCCGGCAGGTGCTGACGAAGGTGATTCTGCCCTTCACCCGGCAGGGGATCTTCGCCGGATTCTTCATGGCCCTGACCTATTCGCTGGATGACTTCGCCGTGACCTTCTTCGTCACCGGCAGCGGCTACAGCACCTTGTCCGTGGAGATTTATTCCCGGGCCCGGCAGGGGATTTCTCTGTCCATCAATGCTCTGTCCACCATGATCTTCCTGTTTACCATCATCCTGGTGGCCATCTACTATTTCCTGAGCCTTAAAAGCAATACCCAGAATCGCTCCTTCCGGACGGAGGTGCCGAAATGAAGCAGCTGAGCCGCGCTTTCCTGGCGGTGTTCATCGCCGCCTTCGCGCTGATGTACCTCGCGTCATACCTGAACGCTAGCGAGGGATATACCGGCGGCAATACCATCACCGTCTACAACTGGGGCGATTATATCGATCCTGCGCTTCTGGACAAGTTTGAGGCCGAAACGGGGATCAAGGTCATCTACCAGACCTTCGATTCCAATGAAGCCATGCTGACGAAGATTTCCCAAGGCGGCACCACCTTCGACGTGGCGGTCCCCTCCGACTATGCCATCAACAAGATGATGGAGGAGAAGCTGTTGCTTCCCCTGGACAAGTCGCTTTTGCCCAATTACAAGCATATTGCCCCGAAGTATCTGGATATGTCCTTTGATCCGGGAAATGTGTATTCGGTGCCTTACTTCTGGGGAACGGTGGGCATCATCTTTAACCCCGAGCTGGCGGGGGACCTGACCTTCGAAAGCTGGGAGGACCTGTGGGACCCGTCCTTGGCTAACAAGGTGTTCCTTTTGGACGGCGCCCGTGAGGTTATCGGCATGGGGCTGAACACGCTGGGATACTCCCTGAATGATACCGACGAGGAGCATCTCCAGGAAGCCAAACGCAGGCTTAATGAGCTGACTCCCAATGTGAAGGCCATTCTGGGCGATGAGATCAAGATGCTCATGGCCAACGGGGAAGCAGCCGCGGCGCTGGTCTGGTCCGGGGATGCCTCCGAAATTATGGATGAGAACGAGGACCTGGATTACGTCATCCCGGAGGAGGGCTCCAACATCTGGTTCGACAATATGGTCATTCCCAAAACCGCAGACAATGTGGAAGGAGCCCACAAGTTTATCAACTTCATGCTGGACCCGCAGAATGCTGCCGTCAACGCCGAGTATGTGGGCTATTCCACGCCCAATACCGACGCACTGCAGTACCTCCCGAAGGAGGTCTCCCAGGACAAGCGTTTCTATCCGGACGATGAGGTGCTGGATAAGCTGGAGGTGTACCGGAACCTGGGCAAACGAAATCTGTCCCATCTGAATGAGCTGTTCCTTGAATTCAAAATGCACCGGAAACGGTAAATATAGCTGCCCGCCCCCTCTCATTGACAACAAAAGAGAGGGGGCGTTATAGTTAGGGCGTGTCTCAAAATACGCCCTAGCACATAAATGCAACAGGAGTGATGTATGTGAATCTGCTACAAACCCTCCGGTCACGGAAATACCTGCAGCGTATTCTGCTTGGTTTTATGCTGGTGGTGATGCTTCTGATCGCGGCTTCCGCTCTCCTGTATTTCAATGCCCAAAGCAAGGTCTCCAGCATGGAGCATGATGCGGACAGGAAGCTGTTGACCCAAATTAAATATAATATTGAGAACATGAACCAGATTGTGAAGGATTTAGCAGTATCCACCTTTAATGACGAGGATTTCATCGCATTGAAGTCCGGCGACGACTTTGAACAGAGCATCCTGAAGCTGGACAAACTGACCCGTCTGGTGTCCCAATCCCCCTATCTGCATTCCATTGTGTTCTATAATGCGGTTCAGGGCCGTTTTTTTTCCACGGTGAACCATACTATGGATACGGGCAAGATGACTGCTGTTTTTGGGGAATATATGCGCAGCCAGCAGGCGTTGCCCAAGCTGCAATTAACTCCTATGAGGTTAGGCGGCGGACAGGACGTGGATGTGTTCTCCCTGTTCGTGTACGATGGCCCTACGCTGAATGCCGTTAACGGGAATCTGCTGATTGTCAATATCAAGCCCACGTGGATGCTGGACAACGTGAAAGCGCTTAATGCTTTGGCTGAAAGACAGGACGATGTGATTTTCGTAACCGACAGCAAAGGCCAGGTGCTGATTTCCAATGATCTGATGAAGCCTGACCAACTGGACATCAAGAATGAGGTAATTCCCCAGATTGCCGCCTCCAGCAAGGAGCTGGATTATTTCACCTACAGCCATGACGGCAAAAAATACAGGGTCACCTATCTGACCCGCGGCTTGAATGACTGGCAGATCATCAGTCTCCAGGATTATGACGCGGTCTTGACCAATGTAAGGCAAATCCGGTGGACAGCGGCTATTGTTACGGCATCCGTGGTGCTTTTGACCATTCTGATCTCCATCTATTTCTCCATCAAGCTCTATAGGCCCATCGGACACCTGATGACCCTGGTCCGGCGCAACGAAGGCCGCGGAGGGGATATGCACCGGGATGAATTGTCCCTCATTGCCTCCAGCTATTCGCAGATGACCGACAAGCTCAAGGAGCTGCAGCAAGATCAGGCGGCCCAGCAGAATATCGCCAAGGTGTACCGGCTGCGCAACCTGATAGCGGGAAGCACGGGCGTGCCGGAGCAGGATTTGGCCCATGACCGGGCGCAACACGGTCTGGATATTCCCGTATCCGGCGGTTTGATCGTGGCGCTGGCCCGCATCGACAACCTGCAGGAGGTTCAGTCCCGGACACCGGAGTCCACCATGTCCCTGCTGTACTTCGCCATCTGCAACATCGGCCAGGAGCTGATCCGGGGCAGCTATTCCTGCGAGGCGGTGGATATGAAAAATGGCCACGTGGTGTTCATCATCGGCCATGCAGGCGGGATCGGCCACGAGGAGCTGCGCAAGATTCTCCGGGAGCTTCAGGACACCGTGCGGCATTATTACCATATTACCGTCACTATGTCCGTAAGCCCCGTTTTCAGCTCCTACCGGGACATCACGGCAATGTACGGGCAGGCGCTCCGCTACGCCGACTACCGAATGATACTCGGCAAGGAGTCGCTGATCGAGCCAAGCCTTGTACAGCCCAACGAGGAATGCAGCCAATTCCATATTCCCCCGGAGCTGGACCGGCAATTGATTGAAGGGCTCAAAAGCGGGGACTGGGAGCGCATTAACGGCGGTATGGACAAATGGCTGGAGCTGGTACGCACCTTCAGCTTCGAGAATATGTTCTCCGCCATGCTGCATATGTTTGTGACCCTGGGCAATACGATCAATGAAATGAACCAGAACAACCTGCAGGCCGCTTCCGTTAATCTGCAGGAGATCAACCGTCGGATTCTGGAGAAGGAAACTCTGGAGGAGGTTAAGGAGGTATTCCTGGACCTGGTCCGCCAGGCTCTGGACAAACGCAACAGCGGGCGGGAGGAGAAGGCCAGGCTGGTGGCCGAAACCATCCGGGAAATTGTCGCCCGGCAGTATGCAGATCCTGATCTGAACGTTCAGAAGATTGCGGATATGCTTCGTATGAGCCATGTATATCTGGGGCAGGTGTTTAAGGAGCAGGAGGGAATCACCGTGGTAGACTGCATTAATGAAACCCGGCTGGCCCAGGCCCGCCTGTATCTGGAGCAGCAGCAGATGACAGTAGCGGAGATTATGGAAAAGGTAGGCTTCAGCAATGAAAGCTACTTCTACCGGCTGTTTAAACGGCGCTACGGCACCACGCCCAAGGAGTACAGACTGAAGGCCGCCATTAACCGCAATGCCTAGGCGGCTGTCCGACGAATTGATTTGGATAAATCCATCTTCACTGTACAACATTCACTACCGGGATAGGCTTGGCTTGGAAGCTCAAACAGACTCCTAGCTCTGTCCGCCATATCCTATAAGCAAATAAAAGACGCCTTCACGGCTGCCCGATAAGCAGAAGTGGAGGCGTCTCGTTATATCTGCCGGCCATCCCGGCGTCAGCGTCCGACAGCTGTACAGCTGTACCTTGTATATACCGCCGCTGTACAGAATTCCGGCTCCCGGCGCGGCAGGAATCTGGATTATTTACAGGCTTCTATACAGGAATCTTGCGTATGTACAGTAACAATAAACCCCGGATTCCTCTATGTTGGAACCAGAAAGCCTGACGACAACGCCAGCGTAAACCGGAAAGGAGCTTTGCTATGATGGAGAACAAAACCCGGCTTGCCATGCCGGACACAGCAGCAGTAAAAAAAGAGCGGCGGTCCGGTTCTATCGTAACACGGGAGATGCATCACTTCTGGAAGAACAGGGAGCTATTCCTCTTATCCCTGCCCGGAATTTTGTACAAATTGATTTTTGCTTATTTGCCCATGATCGGGTTGGTCATCGCCTTCAAGAATTACCGGTATGACAAAGGTATCTTCGGCAGCGATTGGGCCGGCCTAAACAACTTCAAGTACCTGTTCACCGGAGACGCCGCCTGGCGGATCACCCGGAATACGGTGCTTTATAACGCAGGGTATATTATCCTGACCACCTGCGTCGCTCTGCTTTTCGCCATACTGTTAAATGAGCTGAAGGCCAAATACACGAAGTTTTATCAGACCTCGCTGTTTTTGCCCCACTTCTTGTCCTGGGTACTGGTAGGCTACATCGCATACGCCTTCTTCAATCACTCCGACGGATTTTTGAACCGGCTCCTGGAATCCTTCGGGATGAATCCGGTAGCCTGGTACCAGAATACAGCACCGTGGCCATTTATATTGGTCATCTTCCACTTGTGGAAGGCGGTGGGCTTCTCCACTCTTATCTATTTTGCCGGAATTATCGGGATTAATGCGGAGTATTACGAAGCAGCCCGTATTGACGGGGCTACCAAAACCCAGATGGCCTTCCGCATTACCATTCCGCTGCTGGCGCCGCTGGTGATTATTATGCTCATCCTTTCCATCGGCAGCATGTTCCGCGGAGACTTCGGCCTGCACTATTTCATTCCCAACAACTCCGGGTTCATTTTCGGGACAACAGACGTCATCGACACCTATGTATATCGTTCTCTCCGTGAATTAGGCAATGTGGGCATGTCCGCCGCCACCGGCTTCTACCAATCGGTTGTGGGCTTGATCCTGGTGCTCGCCGCCAACGGTATCGTCAAAAAAATCAACCCAGACCATTCCTTGTGGTAAGAAAGGAGGCGACTACGCATGAAAACCAAGGCTCAGATTCCCCAAGCGTTGATTCACTTGGCTTTTATCATCATCTCGCTGCTTATGATTATGCCCTTTGCCCTTGTGGTCATGGTATCCCTCACCAGTGAAGAGAGCATTGTCAAGAACGGCTACCAGTTTTGGCCCCAAATCTTCAGTCTGGACGCGTACCGCTATGTGCTGCAGACACCGGATATTATCCTCCGGGCTTACGGCATCACTGCGTTAATTACCATCGCCGGAACCTTATGCGGCCTCCTGATTACCGCCATGACGGCTTACGTCGTCTCCCGCCGGGATTACCGGTACAACCGGGTCACCACCTTCTACGTGTTTTTCACCATGCTGTTCAGCGGCGGGTTGGTTCCGGCCTATATTCTCATGACCCAATATCTCCACTTGAAGGATTCGCTGTTTGCCCTGATTCTGCCGGTAATGCTGTCCCCCTTCAACATCATGGTCATGAAAGGCTTTATGTCCAAAATCCCGTTGGAAATCATCGAGTCCGCCAAAATAGACGGGGCCAAGGAGCTGCGGATTTTCTTCACCATCATCCTGCCCTTGTCCAAACCGGCCTTAGCCACCATGGGTCTGCTGATCTCCTTCGCGTATTGGAATGAATGGTTCAATGCGATGCTGTACATTGATAACCCCAGGCTGGTTCCGCTGCAGCTTCTCCTGGTGCGGATTCTGAACAGCATGGAGTTCCTTACCTCCAACTCGGATTTTTCGTCGCAAATGGGGATCAATCTGGCCGACTTCCCCAACAACTCGGCGCGGATGGCCATTGCGGTCCTGGCCGGCGGCCCGATGCTCGTGATCTTCCCGTTTTTCCAACGTTTTTTTGTAAGAGGCTTAACGGTTGGCTCCCTCAAGGGTTAACATATATACCATAGGAACATAAAAACAGGAGGTCAAACACATGAAGACATGGATGAAGGCAACGATGGCTGCTTCTCTGGCGGCTGCTTTCCTGGCTGGCTGCGGCAAGGGTGACGAAACTCCGGCTGCGGCAAGCGGCTCTCCCGCTGCAGGAACGGCATCTGCAGGAACCCAGACTCTGTCGCCGGTTGAACTGACTTGGTATTATCCGTTGTCCCAGCTGCAAGGTGACCAGGAGACGGTAACGGCCGAAGTGAACAAGATTACCAAAGAAAAGCTGAACGCCACCGTCAAGCTGATGCCTGTGCCCATCGGCGACTATGTCCAGAAGATGAATACAGTTCTGGCAGCGGGCGAAAAGTTCGATATCCTCTGGACCGGTTACCTGTTGAAGCCTGAGGAATTGGTCCGCAAAGGCGCCATCCAGCCTCTTGACGCCCTGCTTGATAAATATGCGCCGCAATTGAAGAAGGATGTGCCCCAGGTCATGTGGGATGGGCTGACCGTAGATGATAAGATCTATGCGATCCCCAATCAGCAAATAAACGGCAACCGTTTGGGCTATATTATTCAAAAGCGCTTTGTTGATAAATACAATCTGGATGTAACCAAAGTCAAGAAGTTTGAAGATATTGAACCGTTCCTGGAGCAAATCAAACAAAACGAACCCAACATCATTCCTTTCGGAAGTTCTTTTGTAAGCGCCGCCCAGGGTGTGAACAGCGACCAAATGTGGGTTGTGCCCGGACTGGATGACCACTTCTATGTGAAGAAGAATGATCCGACCTACAAGCTGCTCCGTTACCCCGAAGAGGATCTGGTGAACTTCAAGCTGGCCTCCAAGTGGTACAAAGCGGGCTACATCTACAAGGATGCCGCTACTGCCAAGATGAGCGACTTTGAAACCAAGGGTCAAATGGCTGTGATCATGAACAACGTCCTGAAGCCGGGTGTTGAAGCCGAAGTGAAGGGCAAAAACGGCGGCAACGAAGTTGTGGTTGTGCCGATTACCGATTGGTTCTCCAACGGTTATTCCGCCACCACCAACCAAGCTCTGAGCCGCACCTCTCCGAACCCGGAACGCGCTATGATGCTGCTGAATCTGATTAATACCGACAAGCAGCTGTATAACCTGCTCTGTAACGGTATTGAAGGCACCCACTATGAGAAGGTATCCGACAATGTGGTGAAGGCCAAGGCCGACTCCCGCTACAAGCCCAATATGGACTGGGTATTCGGCAGCGTATTCAACTCCTACCTGAAGGAAGGCCAACCGGCTAACGTTTGGGAAGAAACCAAGAAGATCAACGCTACGTCCAACGTGAACCCCATCGGCGCCTTCAAGTTCAACTCCGAGCCGGTGAGCACCGAAATTGCCAATCTGAACGCCATTTGGGGCGAATACAAGAAAGGCCTGACCACCGGCACCCTGGATTTCGACAAAACCTGGCCTACTATGTACGACCGCCTGAAGAAAGCCGGCGAAGATAAGTATGTTGCAGAAGTAACCAAGCAATTCAATGAATTCCTGAAGAAAAAAGGTCTCGTGAAATAGCTTATCACCATGAGGAATTTGGCTGCCGGTTGAACCATTGGATCGGCAGCCTTTTTTCTATAGATTTTACATCCAAAATTTGAAAGGAATGAGGTTATGTATCCAAAACGTCTGCTGCTTGTTCTCCTTGCCGGTCTGCTGCTCTTGTCTTCGCCAGGCTTTGTTTTGGGAGCGGTTACAACAATGGAAGGACAGGCACCTGGCCAGGTGTTTTATGTGGCCACAGATGGAAGCGATTCCAACCCCGGCACGCTGAATGCTCCTTTTCTCTCTTTGGAAAAAGCCCGGGACACCATCCGTCAGCTTAAGGCCGCCGGCGGTTTGCCCGAAGGAGGCGTCACCGTATATTTGCGCGGAGGCGTGTATGAGAGGAGCCAAAGCTTCGAGCTCCGGGAGGAGGATTCCGGCGAAGCCGGCAAGATCATCAAGTATCAAGCCTATCCCGGTGAAAATGTCCGGTTGGACGGCGGAGCCAATCTGCAGAAAAGCTGGTTCACCCCGGTCACCGATGCCAATGTGCTGAGCCGGATCATTGACCCGCAGGCGCGCACCGAGGTGCTGGAGGTGAATCTGGCGGCCCATGGCCTGACAGATTACGGCGAGCTGAGCCGCCACGGTTATTATCTGGCCAATGACCTGAGCAAGGTCCCCCCTATGGAACTATATGTGGAGGGGCAAGGCATGACCCTGGCGCGCTGGCCCAACAACAGCACCGTACGAATGGATCAGGTTTTGGACAAGGGCCCTACCCGCAGCAACCGGGACGAGGTGCATACCCGCGGTGGAACATTTTCTTACGCCTATGACCGTCCCCAATATTGGAGCCAGGCGGATGATATTTGGCTGGACGGGATTTTCGGATACAGCTGGGAATGGTCATACAATAAGATTGCCTCCATTGATACCGCCAACAAGACCATTACCCTGCGTTATGGGGAAATGAGCGGCATTTTCAACGACAACTGGTATCCGGACTTCCACTTTGCCCAGAATCTGCTGGAAGAAATCGATATGCCGGGGGAGTATTACATAGACCGGCAGAACGGCAAGCTGTATTTCCTGCCCAACGCTTCCTTTAATCAAGGCAATCCGGAGATTACTGTAACCGTTCTCAAAGCACCGATGATTAACGCTCTGAACGCTTCCTACATTACCTTCGAGGATATGATTCTGGAGAATGGCAGGGATTCGGCAGCCGTCTTTATGGGCGGTACCCATATGCTCTTGAACCATAGCGAAAATCGCAATTTCACCAACAGCGGTGTGCTGCTGAACACCCAAAGCAGGTTTTATTACCAGTCTTTCGACGGTGGTCCCGGTACCTACAACGGCGTGTCCAACTCCCATATCCATCATATTGGGGGAACCGCCGTCACTATAACAGG
The DNA here is from genome assembly GCA_023393235.1 of Bacillota bacterium. Taxonomy (GTDB): domain Bacteria; phylum Bacillota; class Bacilli; order Paenibacillales; family NBRC-103111; genus Paenibacillus_AR. Next base: position 49,181 of record JAEWMH010000052.1, read on the forward strand.
GGGCAATAAGAAAACTCTTGAACCTGGCAATAATTTTGTGGAAAACTCCCATATCCATGATTTTGCGTATTATCACAAAGCTTATAATCCCGGTGTCAATATGTCAGGGGCAGGGAACAGGATGTCCCACAATGAGCTTCATGATGCGCCGCATCCGGGAATACTGATCTTTGGCAATGACCATCTGATAGATTACAACAATATTTACGATGTATGCAAAACCTTCTCCGATCTGGGCGCCATCTACATGAATGCGGGAGAAACGCCGCAGGAGCGGGGCACCGTCATCCGGCGCAACTACTTCCACAACATCGGGGAATCCAAGGCAGGTGTGGAAGGGGTTTACCCGGACAACTTTACCATGGGCATCACCATTGAAGAGAATATCTTCAACAAGATGGGCAACTCTGCTATCAAAAACAATGGCGGCGCCCATATCATTACCCGCAATAATATCTTCATTGACAGCAAGATACCGTATGATTATGCCGATCTGTATTTGGGCGATAAGCCGGAAAACCAGATTCCCAAGAATTACATGCCTAAATGGCAGCAGTTGTTTGCGGCCAATAACAATTACGTCGGCACCCCCCATATGGAGAAATATCCTGAATTGGCGGATTTCTTTATTGAGAACCGCTACTATCCGACAACCAATACCTTTGCCAACAATGTGATTTATAATCCGGTCAGAGCCCGGGACAAAAGCACCAATGCCAACGGCGCTTATGACAAATTCAATTTGGTGCAATACTCCGGCAACTGGATTGCCGACAGCGACCCCGGCTTTGTAGACCTGGCCGGAGGTAATCTGGAGCTGAATGCCAATGCGGAGGTGTTCAACCGTATTCCCGGCTTTACTGCGATTCCCTTTGCGGAAATCGGGGTGATCGGCAAAGCGGGCACTCTCCACGGCGCCGACCATTACCCGGTCCGGGAAGTGTATGTGTACAACAAGAATATCACCTTGGGGGTATTTAAGGGCGCTTCCATTCAAGCTGCGGTCCTTCCGTGGAACGCCACCAATTCCGCTCTGAGCTACCAATCCGACCGTCCCGATGTGGCAACGGTAGACAATAAGGGCATCATCAAGGGTGTATCTATGGGTGATGCTGTTATTACAGTGTCCTCCGTGGAAAATCCGCTCTTGAAGGAATTGATCCAGGTTACCGTCGATGAGGGAGACGGGGTTATCGACTTTGCCGATTTCGAAGTGGATCCGGGGGATTGGACGCTGGATGGCAACCGGGCCATCGAGAAAATCGGAGACAACCGCTGGTACAGGATTAAGAACGGCGCTACCTCCCTGACCAAAAAGGATTATACGGAGTATGAGCTGAGCTTCAAGCTGCGGACGCCGGACACCATCCCTGCGTATGCTACCATGTATATCTTTGACCGGCAGGTAGGACCCAACTCCAGCCGGATCGGCTACAAAACCAATGCGGACGGAACCTCCCGTTGGCTGCTGTACAACACCGCCTGGGGAACAGTTAAGGAAGTGACCTTCCCGGACCATGACCTCAAGCCCAACACGGAGTACAAAATCAAGGCGTTGGTCAAAGGAGCGGACATCAGCGTCTATGTTAACGACCAGCTGCGGCTGAAGGCTTCCGATCCAACCCATAACCCCGTTGGCAAGGTAGGCTTCTACGTCAGCAACTTCAGCTATCTCTGGTTTGACGACATCAAGTTTACATTGCCTACCACAGCCGTATCCGGCTTGCTGCTGGATAAAACCCAGGCCAACATGACCGTAGGGGAAACGCTGGCGCTGCATGCCTCCTTTGACCCCACCAATGCGGCCAATACGGCGGTGAACTGGTCATCCGGCAACCCGCAGGTGGCAACTGTGGATGCGAACGGCGTGGTTACCGGGATATCCACAGGAGAAGCCGTGATAACCGCCGTATCGGCGGAGAATCCCAATGCTGCCGCATCGGCTAAAATGATTGTATCCAACGTCATGCATACAACGGACTTTGAGTCCGGTGGCAACGGCTGGCCGGTGGATCCCAACCGCAGCATTGTCAACGTGGACGGCAACCGCTGGTACAAGATCCTGAACGGTGCTTCCGCCGTGGTGAACAAGGAATTCAGCAGCTATGATCTCAGCTTTAAGCTGAAAACACCGCCGACCCTTCCCGATGCGGCTACGTTCTATATTTTTGACCGTCAAAATGCCACCGGCGGACCCAGCCGGATCGGGTACAGAACCACGGGAGACGGAACGTCCAAGTGGCTGCTGTACAACGCCGCATGGGCTACAGTCAAGCAGAATGTACTGCCCGGCCAGGATCTTCAGCCCGATACGGTGTATCAAATTCGGGTGTTGGCCGACGGCGCCAATATCAAGCTGTACGTAAACGGGGAATTACGGCTGGAAGCAGCGGATCCCGGCCATCAAGCCTCCGGCAAGGTGGGCTTCTACACAGGCGGCTTCAGCTACCTGATGCTCGATGATATTGTGTTTAAGCAGCTCCCTGTGGCTGTAACAGGCATTGAGCTTGAGCCTGCCCAGGCTGAGCTGCAAGTGGGGCAAACCGCTGCTCTGACGGCCTCCGTCCTGCCGGTGAATGCCTCCGACAAAGAGCTGGTTTGGACCAGCAGTGATTTGAATGTAGCATCAGTGGACAGCAGCGGGACTGTGCGGGGGCTAAGCGTCGGAGAAGCTACCATCACCGTTTCCGCAGCGGCCTTCCCGGATGTGAAGGCTACTCATAAGGTCAATGTGGTGCCGAAGCCGGATCCGGCCAAGGCTCCCGGCAAGCCTGTCCTGTCGGACAATAACGGCCATGATACCGGCCTCTTGGATGGAAGCTACACCATCAAGATGGATATGTGGTGGGGCAACAACGGCAGCACCTATAAGCTCTACGAAAACGGCATTTTGATCGATACCCAGCAGTTAGTGGAGCGCAGTCCCGAAGCCCAATCCACCGTCACCGCGGTAACCTACAAGCCCAACGGTGTGTATCTGTACGAAGCGGAGCTGATCAACGCCTTCGGTACCA
>JAEWMH010000071.1 GCA_023393235.1 Bacillota bacterium
GCCTGGGATACCGCTCCATCGATACAGCCGCCGTGTACGGCAATGAAACGGGCGTAGGCCAGGGCATCCGGGAGTGCGGCGTTCCCCGGGAGGAGCTGTTTATCACCACCAAGGTCTGGAATTCCGACCAGGGTTATGATTCCACACTGGCGGCATTCGACGCGAGCCTGGAAAAGCTGGGCCTGGACTATGTGGATTTGTATCTGGTGCATTGGCCGGTGAAAGGCAAGTACGTGGAAACCTGGAAGGCCCTCACCCACCTGTATAAAAGCGGTCGGGTCAAAGCCATCGGGGTCAGCAACTTCCAGATCCATCATCTCGAGGACATCATCCGGGAGACTGGCGTTATTCCGGCGGTTAACCAGGTGGAGTTCCATCCGTATCTGACTCAAAAGCCGCTGCTGGCTTTCTGCAAGGACCAAGGCATCCAGTTGGAGGCTTGGAGCCCTCTGGCTCAAGGGGCGTTGACCAGCCATCCTGTTCTGGAAGAGATCGGCGCCAAGTACGGGAAGTCCGCGTCCCAGGTGATTCTTCGCTGGGATCTGCAGAATGGCGTGGTAACCATTCCGAAGACGGTGACCGAAAGCCGCCTGAAGGAAAATGCCGATATTTTTGATTTTGTTCTGTCCCCATCGGACATGGAAGCCATTGATGCATTGAACCGCAATGAGCGCAAGGGCTCCGATCCGGATAATTTCAATTTCTGATTCTCTCGCCAAGAGACCCGAGGACCGCTTCGCCGCCTGACCGGACAAACCGGAGGCAACGGAGCGGTTCTGTCTTCATAATAGGGAATTGCCGGAAAGCGGCATCTACATGGTTTTGTGCAGCGTATGCAGGAAGTAGATATGGGCGGCCACTACAATCAAGTAGGCGGCGACCACGAGGCCAACGGCAGGTCCGGTGGTTCCGATGAGGGCTAAACCGAGCAGGAGAGTACCATACACCCAAATCATCAGATCATACGCCTTGGCCTTCGCCTGATGGTGGAGGGAGATGTTGCGTTCATCCTTCTCGAGAATGGCTTGCTGCTTGGCCAGCTGGGGATTTTTGCGGGCGGCCAGTTTGGTCAGCAGGATACCGGCTTTGGAGCCGAAAAGCCCGCAGCCCAATCCGGTCATGATGCCCGGCAGGGCTCGGAGTATGCCTTGCGCTTCCGTGCCAACCGCCAGCAGGGTCACTCCCGCTATGGCCAGAAGTAAGCCGATGGTGCCCCAAACGGCGTATTTGATCCATGTGTTCCGTTGCATAGGATTATTCCTCCTCATAAATAAAAATGTCTTCAATGGACAAGCCGAAATAACGGGCGATGCGGAAGGCAAGCAGGATCGAAGGGTTATAGCGGCCATTCTCCAGGGAGCCGATGGTTTGCCGGGAAACCTCCAGCGCCACGGCCAGATCCTCCTGATTGAGGCCGCGAGCCTTGCGGATTTCCTCCAGTCTGTTTTTCATGGGACCTCCTGATTTACTTCGGAAATGTAAAGCCAGCTTTACATCTATTGTAGTGGAGGAGACCGAAAATGTAAAGCCTGCTTTCCATTTCTCTTCTTCTTCATCCGGAATCATTAAAAAATTTTTTCAACGCCATAGAAAAGAAATTGCCGGGCGGAAAAGATGGTGTTAGAATATATGACAGTGAATAAGGGGGTGGGACAAGTTCCCATCACCGGACAGCATAATTGGTCATGTTTTATGACATGGACATGCCGGGGTAGGGCGATTTCCCGCCAATAGCAGCTATTTCGCATGTTCTCAGCGTTTTTTTGTCCGATTCCCGGCTGCTTTACGCCGAGCTTGGAGGCGATCTGACCAACGTGGGGGGATACATAGAATAGGAACATACTGGGAAGGGTAAAGATGGATTGGGGCCGGTTTGTATTTTACCAATAGAGGAATATTATTGACGGCCGGTTAAAAATAACGATAAGATGGAAGACGCATGGCGAAGAGATTGCGACGAAATGAAGTACCGCTAATTTGATGCCAAAACTCCTAAAACCGTGGAGGTTTTGCCATCAAAAGCGGATACTAAATTCCTCGCAACTCTTAAATCTTAATGAATCGAGGGGACAGGTTATGAAAAAGATAGGGATTATTTTAACGGCGGCATCCTTGGTGCTCGTGTCTGCACTTGCCGGCTGCGGCAAAAAGGAAGAAAACACGCAAGGTGCAGCTTCCACTGCTCCTACTACAGCGGCTTCTGCTGCGGCTACCGCCACTCCTTCCACCAAGGGTAAAGGTTTCAAGGTAGGGATGGTCACCGACGTGGGCGGTGTCAACGACAAATCCTTTAACCAATCCGCTTGGGAGGCTCTGCAAAAGCTGAAGACCGACACCGGTGCAGAAGTGAAATATCTGCAATCCAAAAGCGATCCGGATTTCCAACCCAACCTGAACACCTTCGTTAAGGATAACTATAACCTGACCTGGGGTATCGGCTTCATCATCGGTGACGCCATGAAGCAAGTGGCTGCCGCCAATCCCAATGCCAAGCTGGCGATTATCGACGAAGTTGTGGAAGCTCCCAACGTGAAGTCGGTAACCTTCTCCGAACAAGAAGGCTCCTACCTGGTAGGCGTTGTCGCCGGTATGATGACCAAAACCAACAAGGTTGGGTTTGTGGGCGGTATGGACATCGTAGTTATCAAACGTTTCGAAGCAGGCTTTAAGGCTGGCGTAGCTGCCGCCAACCCCAATGCCAAAGTGTCTGTCAATTATACCGCTGCCTTTGACAAGCCTGACCTGGGCAAGGCTGCTGCCGCCACCATGTACAACGACGGCGTAGACATCATCTTCCATGCTTCCGGCGGAACCGGAACCGGCGTCTTCAACGAAGCCAAGGACCGTGTAAAGAACGGCAAGAAGGTTTGGGTTATCGGCGTGGACAAGGACCAATCCGTTGAGTTCGGCAATGATGTTACCCTGACCTCCATGATGAAATACGTGGATCAAGCGGTATACAGCGTGTCTAAGAACCTGATCGAAACCGGCTCCTTCGACACCAAGCCGGTGGTATTGGGTCTGAAGGACAACGGCGTAGGTTTGCCGGCTAACAACCCCAATGTTCCTGCAGATGTGCTGAAGAAGGTTGACGAGTACAAGGCCAAGATCATCAGCGGCGAAATCAAAGTTCCTGAAAAGTGAGCGTGATGTCATGAACCGAGCGGCACTGGACCCCACGGCTCCCGTGGTGATCGAAATGCGGGGAATCACCAAACGGTTTCCCGGCATTGTTGCCAACGACTCTATCTCCCTTACCCTGCGCAAGGGTGAAATCCATGCGCTTCTGGGGGAGAACGGCGCCGGCAAGTCCACGCTCATGAATATCCTCTTCGGGCTGTATCAGCCCGATGAGGGGGATATTCTTATGGGCGGCGACAAGGTCGTCATTGACGGGCCGAACAAAGCGATAAAGCTCGGTATCGGAATGGTGCACCAGCACTTTAAGCTGGTGCACCCTTTTACCGTAGCGGAGAATATTATTCTGGGCAGCGAACCCGTAAAAGGCCTGTCTACCGATGTGAAAACGGCGGCCAAAGAGGTGGAACGGCTGTCTAATCTGTACGGCCTGCAGGTGGACCCCTATGCAAAGATCGAGGATATTTCCGTAGGCATGCAGCAGCGGGTAGAGATCCTGAAGACGTTGTACCGGGGTGCGGACATTATCATTTTTGATGAACCCACCGCCGTATTGACGCCCCAGGAAATTGACGATCTGCTGAACATCATGCGCAATCTGATCCGTGAGGGCAAGTCCATCATTCTGATCACCCATAAGCTGAAGGAAATTATGGCCATCTCTGACCGGGTGACCATTATCCGCCGGGGCAAGGTGGTCGGTTCCGTGGTGACGGCAGAGACGTCGCCGGATGCGCTGGCCGAGGCGATGGTAGGGCGCAATGTATCCTTCGAGATCGATAAGGCCGCCTCCAAGCCCGGTGCGCCGGTGCTTCAGGTGGATAAGGTTTCGCTGAAGGATGACCGTGGCGTCCGTGCATTGGACGGCATTTCCCTGCAGGTGAATGCCGGGGAGATTCTGGGTGTAGCCGGCGTGGACGGCAACGGCCAGAGCGAGCTGATCGCTGCCCTGACCGGCCTGCGCAAGGTGGATTCCGGCCGGATTCTGCTGAAGGGTGCGGAGGTGCAGAACCGCTCTACCCGTCATATCGGGGAAGCGGGGCTGTCTCTTATTCCGGAGGACCGGCACAAACACGGTCTGGTGCTGGATTTTACGCTGAGGGAAAATATGGTGCTGAACACGTACTTTAAGGCTCCGTTTAACCGCAGCGGCTTTATGGATGAAAATGCCATGGAGGTCCATGCCCAGAAGCTGGTGAAGGACTTTGACGTCCGGGGTTCGGGAACTGACGCCAAGGCACGCTCCCTCTCGGGGGGCAACCAGCAGAAGGCGATTATCGCCCGGGAGCTGGACAAGGACCCGGATCTCCTGATCGCAGCCCAGCCTACCCGCGGGCTCGACGTAGGCGCCATTGAATTCATTCACCGGCGGCTGGTGGAGCAGCGGGACAAGGGCAAGGCGGTGCTTCTGGTTTCCTTCGAGCTGGATGAAATTATGAAGCTTTCCGACCGGATTGTCGTGATGTATGAAGGCAAGGTGGTTGGCGAGGTTCGTCCGGAGGACACCAATGACCAGGAGCTGGGCCTCTTAATGGCGGGCAGCAGAAGGGAGACAGCAGCGCATGAATAAATGGATGAAGGTGTTCGTCAAGGACTCCGCCTATATTCCGCTGGTGGCGATTCTTCTGGGGCTTATTGTCGGCGGGCTGATTATGGCTGTCGGCGGCTTCAACCCCTTCGCAGCGTATGGGGCGCTGATCAAAAAAGTCGTCGGCACCCCTTATGATATCGGGGAAACCCTGCGGGGCATCACCCCGCTCCTGCTGTGCGGACTTTCCGTAGGCTTCGCTTACCGGACAGGCCTTTTCAATATCGGTGCAGAAGGCCAGGTTACCATGGGGATGCTGGGTTCGGTCTGGATCGGTATTGTGCTGGATCTGCCCCCTTATATCCACACACCGCTGGCTGTTATCGTGGGGATGCTGTGCGGCGGCCTGTGGGGCGCCATCGTGGGCTGGCTGAAGGCCTCCCGCGGCGTCAACGAGGTTATCACCAGCATCATGATGAACTGGATCGCCCTGTATCTGGCCAACTATCTCATCGGCCATTTCCTGCTTCAGGAAAAGACACAGCGCTCCAAAATCATCGAACCCAGCGCCTCCATCACCTCCAGCTGGCTGTCCGGGATGTTTGGTGATTCCCGGCTGCACTGGGGCGTGCTGCTGGCACTCCTGGCGGTTCCGGTCTACTATATCCTCCTGTGGAAAACCCGGCAGGGCTACGAGCTCCGTGCGGTGGGACATAATCCCCACGCCGCCCAATATGCCGGCATCAACGTTAACGGCAATGTGGTGAAGGCCATGTTCATCAGCGGTTTGTTCGCCGGTTTGGCCGGCGTGACCGAGGGCCTTGGGGTATTCGGCTACATGACCCGGGCGGCGGCCAGCAGCGGGCTGGGCTTTGACGGGATCGCGGTGGCGCTGCTCGGCGGCAACAACCCCGTGGGTATTCTGCTGGGCGCGATTCTCTTCGGCTCTCTGAACTACGGCTCCGCAGGCATGAGCTTTGAAGCCGATGTGCCGCCGGAGATTATCCGGGTGGTTATCGGTCTGATCATCTTCTTCGTAGCGTCCAGCGGACTTGTCCGGTGGGTGCTCAAGCCCTTTATGGCCAAGCGGAAAAAGGAGGCGGCAGGATGAATTTAGCGGAGATTATCAACATCACCCTGGTGTTTTCCACCCCTCTGATTCTGGCGGCTTTGGGCGGTATCTTCTCGGAAAAATCCGGTGTAGTCAACATCGGGATTGAAGGCCTGATGGTGGTTGGAGCCTTTGCCGCGGCGCTCTTCGGCTATTATGCCGAGGAAGCGGGTATGGGTGCCTTTTCGCCTTATGCCGGGATGCTTGCCGCAATTGTGCTGGGGGTTCTCCTATCGGCTGTCCATGCGGTGGCGTCCATTACCTTTAAGGCGGACCAGACGGTCAGCGGTGTGGTTATCAACTTCCTGGCCGCAGGACTCTGTGTGTATCTCGTAAAGGTGCTCTTCGACGGCTCCGGCCAGACGGAGACGCTGCAGGAGGTATTCAGCAAGGTGAAAATCCCGCTGTTGGGGGATATCCCGTTTATCGGGCCGGCCTTGTTCCAGGCATATCCGCCTACCTATCTGGCGTATATCCTGGTGTTTGTGGCCTGGTACGCGCTCTACAAAATGCCCTTCGGGCTCCGGCTGCGGGCGGTGGGTGAACATCCCAGCGCCGCCGATACAGTGGGCATCAAGGTGCTGCGTACCCGTTATATCGGGGTGTTCATCAGCGGTGCCCTGTCCGCCCTGGGCGGCGCTACCATCACCATGACCACCACAGCCAGCTTCACCCATAATACGATCTCTGGTCAAGGCTTCATCGCCATTGCGGCCATGATCTTCGGCAAGTGGAATCCCTTGGGCGCCTTCGGCGCAGCGGTATTCTTCGGCTTCGCCACCTCCCTGCGGAACGTGGTGCAGCTGTATGACTGGTCCGCCCGGATTCCCCAGGAGTTCATCTTCATGCTGCCCTACGTGCTCACCATTCTGGTGCTGGCGGGAGCGGTCGGACGTGCCCGTGCCCCGGCGGCGCTGGGCGAACCGTACGATCCGGGCAAGCGGTAGGAGCTTATATGTTTTTGTAAAATTCCTTCGTCCCGGTGCTCCTTGTTTGGAGTGCCGGCCGGGGGAATTTTTTATATGGGGACATGGAGTACGCAAGCCGGTTTGATTAGGGAAGGGAGCTGTTTAAGCCTTGTACGAACTCAAAACCAAGGAAACGGACAACAGCGTCATCGAATTTATCGAGATGGTGGAGAACCCGAAAAAACGGGAGGATGCCTATATCCTATTGGATATTTTCGCCCAAACCACGGGATACCCCGGTAAGCTTTGGGGGAACAGCATCATCGGTTTCGGCTCGTACCACTACAAGTACGCCTCCGGTCATGAGGGCGATGCACCGCTGGTGGGCTTTTCCCCGATGAAGGGAAAAACCAGCCTCTATTTTGCTGTGGGAGATACGAAAAGAGAAGCGCTCTTACAAGAGCTTGGCAAACATACAACCGGCAAGGCGTGCGTGTACATTAACAAAGTGGCCGACATCCGGGTGGAGGTGTTGAAGGAGTTGATCGTCCAATCGGTCGGTTTCCTGAAGGAGACCTATCCGGACGGCATTGGCGGCGCAGCTGCTGCCGATGGTGGAGCAGCTGAATAAACGGAGGGAGCGGCCTGGTTGGGGCTGCTCTTTTTTTGTTTATTCGAAGACTAGTGGGTTGATTGATTTGATAGGCTCAACTAATAAATAAAGAGCAGATTTTCATAAGAAGGACAACATTTTATAAAAAAGCATTTATATTCTCGAAAACTTGGTTTATAATGGTTTTGTTAACGTGAAACATATAACTACATGTTTTGTCGTATGATAGTGAAAACGTTAACATGGTTCGACAAGGAACCTGCTTGTCCGCTTTATCTCTACGAATTTTTCAACGAAGGAGACGTGAACATGAAAAAAAGAAAGCGCATTCTTCCGGCCCTATTAGCTTTTCTTCTGTTGCTGACCACAGCAGCACTTCCGGTTTATGCGGATACGGGGGACACGACTACTAACGAATGGCAGTTTAAGGCTTTTGGTGCGGGCGTAGGTGAATCTAAGAACCCTGCTCCCCAAGTGGATACAAATTCTGGTGCAGTTACTATCAAAACCATCAAAGATGGTGGGAAACTTGCCTCTGATAGTATTGGTGCTTCCTTTTATTATCAAGAAGTAAATGCGCAGGACAGCTTTATTCTAACTGCTAAGGCCAAGGTTAAAAGCTACCGCTATACAAATCCAACCGATGAAAAGTCTAATAAACAAGTTTCATTCGGCCTTATGATTAGTGATGGATTATCCTCCGACGGAAAAGATCATTTTATTGCCGTCGGTGATGATAATCTGGAACTTAAGCCGTTCTATCTGAAGAGTGAACCAAAAATCACTAAGTTGTCTTTTGAATCCGCTCCAAAAACTTTAGTAGACAAGACATACGATATAGCCATCCAAAAAAGCGGGAACGCCTACAAGCTATCTTTAGACGGGAAAAGCACCACAATTTATTTGGATGGTATGTTTACAGACACCTTGTTTGCCGGGTTGTACGTCGCCCGTGATGCTGAAGTGACCTTCAGCGATATCTCTCTTCAGGTGGATCAGCCTGCGCAAGGGCTGCAGGTTTCCACGACCAAAACTCAGTATCTGCTCACCCAGCCTTTGGACCTGTCTAGCCTTACGGTGACAGCCCAGGTTTACGGCACAGGTGAGAATAAGGTGCTGCAACCGAAAGAATATTTGGTAACTGGCTATAACCCGAATCAGTTGGGTGATCAGACGGTTACGATCAGCTATAAAGGTGCCGAGGCGCAATTTGATGTAAATGTGATGAAGCTTGATGTAGTGGATATGCGTATCACTTACCTTCCGGCTAAAACCGTGTATTATATCGGAGATGCCTTCGATGGCGCAGGTATGGAGGTAACGGGAAATTATAATAATCACACGACTGCGGAAATAACCAAGGACAAGTATACGTTGTCTATTACGGGCGCCATTGCAACCGCCGGAGCTACTGTAACGGATACGGTATATACCTTCCAGACTCCGGGTACACAAACAGTAACGGTAAGGTCTTTGGAAACGCCCAGCAAGTCTGTGGCATTTGACGTTTTGGTTAAATCCGATGTCCTTACCGGTTTGGAAATCGCCAAACAGCCTGCCAAAACCAGCTATTTCCTGAATGAAAGTTTGTCCCTGGACGGTATGATCCTGTATGCCAGTTATAACGACGGCAGCAAGGTCAGACTTATGGACGGGGAGTATCATGTAAGCGGACCTGATATGACGACAGCCGGAGCCTATTCTGTAGTGGTCTCCTTCCGGGGAATGGAGACGACATTCCCGATTACGGTTAAAGCCAAGTCTGTAACCGGGCTGCAGGTGCAATCCTATCCCAAAACCACCTATCAAGTAGGGGAGGACTTTGATCCGATCGGTTTGAAGGTGGCAAGAGTTTACGATAACGGCGACCGGGAGACGCTGATCCTCGGGGAAGACTACACCCTGGATAAAACGCCTTATGTTAAAACCCAGCCAGGCATCTATGAGCTGCCTATTACTCCGGTGGCAGAAGGTCCAACTCCTACTGTTCTGAAGGTAGCGGTACGAGATGATGCGGAACCCGTATGGAACAGTATCGTATTCGGACAATCTACCTCCTCCAGCAAAAATACGGTGACAGTCGGCAGCGACGGCAAGGTTGAGCTGGTTGCTTTGGAAGGTGCGGGTAAGGTTACCGGCGACCATGATGGCATCAGCTATTATTACACCGTGTTGGATGCAGAAAAGGATAATTTTGAACTCTCCGCTACCATTAACGTGAAGGCATTTGCCAAAACTCCCTATGACGGACAGGAGTCCTTCGGGATTATGGCCAGAGATGCAATCGGAACGGCCAAGGATTCCAGTGTGTTTGCTTCGAACATTGCTGCAATCGGCGGATACAGCGGCGGTACAGGAAGCCCCATCGGCACCCAGCTGTTTGTCCGTACAGGCGTAACCACTCCTGACGGTGCAGGCAGCAAGGGCGTCCAGAAGATCATGCTGAACAGCGCAAGACCGGGACCGGATAATACGCCGTATGTCCTGACCTTGGGCAAGAACAATAGCGGCTTTTACGGAAAAATCGGCAACGGCGGCAGTGAGATGTTCTTTGTGCCGGATATCCTGAAGGTGCAGGATTCCAAGATGTATGTGGGTTTTTATGCAGCGCGTCTGGCTACCATCGAAGTGAGCAACATTAAGCTTCAGGTTACCTCCGCTGCAGCGGATGCTCCCAAGGTGGAGCCGCCCCTTCAGCCGATTCAACCGGCCTTTGACATTTTGTCCCTGAACAAGGTTTCCACATCGGATTACAACCTGCGGGTATTGGCTAATGTGAACGGTACATTGACCTTGCGCAAAGGACAGGACGTAATCAGATTGGATGAGCCTGTGCAGGCAGGTATGCAAACCATCATCCCCTCCACGCTGGTTCAAGGGGATAACAATTTCAGCGTGACCTTCCTGCCGGATAATACGCAGTACCTGACCTCGGAAAGCCCGATTGTCAAGAACTTCTCCGTGACGATGAAGTCCTTCGGCAACGGCAGCGATCTGATCGTTACTCCGCAGGGAACCGCTCAAGGAACAGGCACCGCAGAAAATCCGCTGGATTTGAACACGGCCATTGACTTTGTTCAACCGGGGCAGCGGATTGTGCTCCAGGAGGGCGTATACAAACGCAGCGCTCCGCTGTATATCAACAAGTACAATGACGGTACGAAAGATGCAATGAAGGTCCTGGTAGCCGCACCGGGAACCCGTCCCGTTATCGACTTCGACAAGAAGTCGGAAGGGGTTATTCTGGGAGGTAGCTACTGGCATGTGAAGGGTATTGATTTCGCCCGTTCTGCTGACAATCTCAAGGGCTTCACCGTAGGCGGCAGCCATAACATTGTGGAAGACAGCCGTTTCTACGAAAATGGCGATACCGGTCTGCAAATCAGCCGTACCGATGGCTCCGACAACCGTGCGGATTGGCCGTCCTATAACCTGATTTTGAACAGCACCTCCTTCGATAACCGTGATCCTTCTGAAAATAATGCCGACGGTTTTGCCGCCAAGCTGACCGTAGGGGAAGGAAATATCTTCCGGGGCTGTATTGCCCACAACAACATTGATGACGGCTGGGACTTGTACACCAAGGCCGGAACCGGCGCCATTGGGGCCGTGCTGATTGAAGACAGCATCGCGTACAATAACGGCACCCTGACCAACGGCGAGGTTGGCAGCGGCGACAAAAACGGCTTTAAGCTGGGCGGCGAAGGCATCCATGTGCCTCACGTTATCCGCAACAGCTACGCTTTTGGCAACGGAGCATACGGATTTACCAGCAACAGCAACCCAGGCATCATTGTGGAAAACAGCATCGGGTTCGATAATGCCAGAGGCAACCTGAACTTGTCTACTTATACCGGAATTACGCCCGATTTCCAATTGAAGGGCTTTATCTCCTATCAGAAATCCTATACCGCGGCGGACACTTATCCGGCTTCCTTGGCCTCGGTTAGCAATTACCTGTTTAAGAACAGCAAGTCCTCCAACGCATACGGAGTGACTCTGGTAGACAGCAACTTTAAGAGCCTGACACCTGTAACTCCAACACGTGATGCACAGGGCAAAATTGTACTTGGCGATTTCCTGAGCTTTGTGGCGCCGACATCAAGTGACGATTCGGATGATGGATCTAGCTCGTCAAACCCGCCGGTAACCCCGGTGACACCAACCACTCCTTCCGTTCCCGGCCCGACCCAACCGGCTGAAACCAAGCCCGTGCTTGAGGGTCCCAACGGTCTTGAGCTGACCAAGGAGTCTGTACCGTACCTGAGCGGCTACGAAGATGGATCGGTTCGTCCGGACAACCGGATTACCCGGGAGGAGGTATTGTCCCTGTTCTACGGTCTGCTGGTGAACAGCGATAAGGGTCAAACCACCGGATCAGCTTCCTTCAAGGATCTGTCCGCCTCCAATTGGTCCACGCCGGCCATTCAGTATTTCCTGCAAAAAGGGCTGGTCAACGGTTATGAGGATGGTACCTTCCGTCCTGCCGCTGCTATGACCCGGGCCGAGCTGGTCGCTATTCTGGTTCAATTCCTGCCGAAGACTAGCGGTCAGGCAGCAACAAGCTTTAGCGATTCCGGCAGCCACTGGGCCAAGTCGGCCATTGAGCAAGCAGCAGCCGCAGGCTGGGTGAACGGCTACGAGGATGGCAGCTTCCGTCCCGACCAAAGCATCACCCGTGCGGAAACCGTTGTGCTCTTGAACCGGGCCTTGGGCCGCACTCCAAATCCGGAGCAATTGGCTGGTAAAAAAGGCTTCTCCGATTTGGATTCCGGACACTGGGCATACTACCACCTGCTGGAGTCCTCCAAATAACACATGGATTGCCGCTTCCGTTTCCGCGCTATGCGTGGAGACGGAGGCGTTTTTATTTTGGTCAAATTGGTACGTACCAATAATTGTGTTTTGCCGGGGTTCACGATAGAATAAAAGCAAGAGAACAGTTGAAATATGAACATACGGGAGGAAGTCCGATGCTCCTTGGCATTGATTTGGGCACCACCAACAGCAAGGCCGGGTTATTCGCCAAAGACGGCAAGCCGGTAGCTATCGCCAGCAGGCCCACCGCTACCCATCAGAATGAACGGGGCGAATTCTATTATGATCCCGAGGAGATGTGGAAGCTGGTGTCCTCCGCTATCCGGGAAGTGACCCGCGGCGTGGACCCGGAGGAAATTAAGGCGGTAGGCATCACCAGCATGGCCGAAAGCGGACTGTTAATCGACAAGGAGACCGGAGCTCCTTTGTCTCCCTTTATGCCCTGGTTTGATACCTGCTCCAAGCCCCAGGCCGAGCTGATCCGCTCCCAATGCGATACCTTCGAGCGATTCCAGGCCAGCGGGCTTCATCTGAGCTTTAAGCTGGGTTTATGCAAGCTGCTATGGTTGAAGGAGCATGTGCCGGAGGCCTTTACCCCCAAGGCCCGCTGGCTGTCCGCCTCCGGTTATATCGCCTACCGGTTGTCTGGCGAACTGGGCTTCGACTATTCCCTGGCGGCCCGCACCTATGCTTTCCGCATTGACGAAAAAACCTGGGATGAGCCATGGCTCCGGAGCTTCGGCATTGACCCGGCGATTTATCCCGCCGTACTGCCTTCCGGCTCCACTCTAGGCCGTGTGACTGCCCAGGCAGCTGCTTCCACCGGGCTCCGCCAGGGTATGCCGGTAGCCATCGCCGGGCATGACCATGTGGTAGCCGCACTGGCGGTGGGCGCCATCACCAAGGGTGTCATCTATGACTCTATGGGAACGGCGGAGACGCTGGTCGGCACCATGGAGGAGAAGCCCCTTGGCCGCAAGGAGTTTGAGTCCGGTTTGTCCTTTGGCTGCCATGTAGCCAAGGAACGTTATTTCTGGATGGGCGGCAATTCCTCCTCAGGCGGTTCGGTGGAATGGCTGCGCACCCTGTTAAGCGAGGAGCAGTTGTCCTACGAGAGGCTGCTGGCGCTTTTGGAGGAAACAGATCCCGATCCTACCGGCATCCTGTATTTCCCTTATCTCACCGGCAGCGGAGCGCCTGCCCCGGAGACCCGGGCCAAGGCTGCGTTTATCGGGCTGACCAAGGAGCATGGACAAGGGGACATCATCAAGGCTGTGCTGGAGGGCACGGCTTACCAATTGGAGGCCATCCGCCAGTCGGCTGAAGAAATTGCAGGCGGCGCCATTGAGCGGCTGCAGGTGGTCGGGGGAGGCACCCGGAACAAACACTGGCTGCAGGTAAAAGCAGATGTGTCCGATTTTATTTTGGAGCTGCCGCCTATCCCGGAAGCAACTCTTCTGGGAGCTGCCATGGCCGCAGGCATCGGAGCCGGGGTATACGAAAGTGCGGAGGCTGCTGCAGCGGCTATCGACAAGAGCGGTACGGGGAAGGTGACGGCAGACCCTGGGCGGCATCAAGCTTACCAAACGCTCTATAACAACGGTTATGCGGCCCTGCAGGAGCCCTTGCGCAGATATTACCTGCAGCGATAACGAATTATTGTTAAAAATAGAGACGGTCTTTCCTCTGCCGGAGGAAAGGCCGTTTTGCGTATCCGCTGTGTTCCCTTGCCGTTCCCCCGGGATTATGGTATTCTCTTAGGGTTAAATCCATAATTAACCAATTATTGAATACCCTCAAAAACAGGTATACTGATGATGAGGATAAATGTGGGCAAGGCTTAAAAAAGGGAGTGACCAGCTATGAGCTTTTATGAAACACTAAGCCGTTATTATGATGATATTTTCCCCTACTCCCCGGATCAGCACCGGTTTGTGGAGCAATATATGCCTGCCCAGGGACGGATTCTCGATGTAGCCGCAGGAACGGGCAATCTCGCCGCGGCGCTGGCTGACTCCGGCTATCTGGTGACTGCTCTGGATGTGGACCCATCCATGGTGGAGCGGATCCGGGTGAAGCAGCAGACGGGCACGTCGCCGGCCTTTGATACCCTGTTGATGGATATGAGAGGACTGGACCGCCTTCCCGCGGAACACTACCATGCAGTGCTGTGCGTGGGGAACTCCTTGGTCCACTTGAATGATCTGACGGAAATCGCCGACTCCGTGATTCAGATGTACGACCGGCTGGTGCCGGGGGGCACGCTGATTCTGCAGAACGTCAATTATGACCGCATCCTGCGGGACCGGGTGAAGGAGCTGCCCGTAATTGAGCGCAGTCTGGCGGAAGGGACGCTCACCTTCAGGCGGTTCTACGAGCTGGAGGAGGATGGGATTCAGTTCCAGGGACGGCTCACTCTGGAGAAGGACGGCGCACAGGAGGTATATGAAAACAGTGTGCGTCTTCTGCCGATGCAAAGCGAGGAGCTGCTGCATATCGCCGAGCAGTATGGGCTGCCTATGCCGGAACTATTTGGGGGATACAAGCAGGAGCCGTACCAGACGGGGTCCACGGCGCTGGTGGCGGTGTTCCGGAAGCCCGAGTAACTTGGTAGAGTAGAGAGAGTGAGTATAAGAGCAGCCTGCCCGGAGCGGATCGGGAGAGCTGCTCTTTTTTTGTGCGGATGGGTGGGCTGTCACCAACGGGACAGAGAAGCCGCTAATGGGCGAAAAATCGGTTTCTTCTGGTGAACGCGGACTGTAGAGCCGTTAATGGGCGGCGAAAGGGCGTTTTCGGCGGCTGCACCGGCAAATAACGAATCGTCAGTCCGTAAGGTTGGAAAAAGAGCAGGTTTTTGCGAAATAGCGGAAGGTCCGTCCGTAAGCGTACCAAGTGAAGGGGATGTTCGTACACTATCCCTTCGGCTCAGGAAACGGAGGAAATTCCCCCCTATGGGGAAGACTTAGAAGGCAGGCACTAGTGAAACAGCTCCAAGAACCGCTCCGCCGGGGAGGACAGGAACTTGTCCTTGTTCCAGATGGCGGCCACGCTGGTGGTCAGCTCGGGGCAGCGGATTTCCTTGTGGAGCAAATTCCGGTTGCTGCCCAGACCAAAGGCCGACCGGGGCACGATCCCAATGCCCAGCCCCTCGTTGGCCCACTGAAGGGTGGTGCGGGCGTCGTCGTTGCGGCAGAAAAAGGCGGGTTCAAAGCCGTGGGACAAGCAGCTTTCGCGGATAAGGGACTCGAACCGGTGGTAAATAATCAGCGGCTTCTCCGCCAGCTCCTCCATCTCCGCATGGCCGCAGCCGGGACTCCAGTCCAATTCTGCCGTCATCACGGCGATCATCGGCTCAGGGGATGCGTACTTGCAGCTGAGATTCCCGGGATTAAAGGGCGTGCGGACGATTCCCACCTCCACCAGGCCCTTGCCCAGCATCTCAATGATGCTGAAGGTGTTGCCTTCCCTAATTTCGAAGCTTACACCGGGGTACAGCCGATGAAACTCGGATAACCCCCGCTTCAGCAGCGCCTCACCCGAGGAGGAGACGGTTCCGATGGTCAGGGTTCCGTTCATGCCTTTGGCCAGATCGCGGATTTCCCGGGCGGCGGCGTCGGTCAGGTCCAGAATTTCCTGGGCCCGGTTGCGCAGGATGGCGCCGGCCTCCGTCAGCTGAAGACTCCGGGGTCCCCGGTCCACCAGCCGGGCGCCCAGCTCCTCCTCCAGCTGCTTCAGCTGCTGGCTTAAGGGAGGCTGGGCCATACGTAGCTTCCGGGCGGCGGAGGATATTTGCCCTTCCTCAGCGATAGTCAAAAAATAACGGAGCTGGCGGATATCCATGGTAACCTCCTCGTGAACCGTAAGTAATGTTCTTTTTTTATTATATTGTCTGATTATATACGATAAAAGTATGGCGGGCATATAAAACAAATATTTTTCATATACCACCATCTATGGGATAATGCAAAAGCAGGCGGAATGCCTCGGACTACAGAATTTGACGTTAGGTGTGATGCTGACATGTTCAAGCTCGTGGGCTTCCTCAAGCCCTTCCGGAAAGAATGTATCGCAGGCCCGTTTTTTAAGCTGCTGGAGGCGATCCTGGAGCTGCTCCTGCCTACTGTGGTAGCTCTTATCGTCAACAACGGCATCGGCCGGGGCGACAAAACCTATGTGCTGCAAATGGGCGCTTTAATGATCGGCATGGCCATTCTGGGCTACGGCTGCTCGCTGGTCTGCCAGCATTATGCGGCGCGGGCCTCCCAGGGCTTCGGCACGGATCTGCGCAACGCTCTGTTCAAGCATATTTCCTCCTTGTCCTATACGGAGCTGGACCGGTTCGGGACACCGTCCCTCATCAACCGGTTGACCAGCGACGTGAACCAGCTGCAGCTGGCTGTGGCCATGCTCATCCGGCTGGTGATCCGCGCGCCGTTTATCTGTATCGGGGCCATCATCATGGCCATGATTCTGGATCTGAAGCTGTCGCTCATTTTGCTGGTAGCGGCACCGATTATCGGGGTAATTCTTTATTTTATTATCAGCCGGACGGCTCCCCTGTACCGCCGGTATCAGGGCAAGCTGGATCGTATGGGTTCGGTTCTGAGCGAGAATCTGACAGGGGTCCGGGTCATCCGCGCCTTCGCCAAGGGCAGAGCGGAGCAGAAGCGGTTTAAGGAAACCTCGGAGGATCTTACCGGTACAGCCATTCATGTGGGGCGGATCGCCGCTTTGCTGAACCCCGCCACCTCACTGGTGGTCAATGGGGCCATTATCCTGATCCTCTGGGCAGGAGGTCTCCATATCGACAGCGGCTCCTTGTCCCAAGGGGAAATTATCGCCTTTATCAACTATGTCACCCAAATCCTGCTGGCCCTGATTGTGGTGTCCAATCTGGTCATTATTTTCACCAAAGCCGCCTCCTCCGGAGCACGGGTCAGTGAGGTGCTGGCCACCGAACCTTCCATAGCCAATGGGAAAATAGGTTCTGCAGCCGCCGTATCCGGTTCAAACACCATGCCGGCCATTGCTTTTAAGTCCGTCTCCTTCGGCTACAGCGCCACGGGCGAATTGGCACTGGACGACATCTCCCTCTCCATCGCCAAAGGGGAGACCATCGGCATTATCGGCGGCACCGGCTCCGGCAAGTCTACCCTGGTGAATCTGATCCCCCGGTTCTATGATGCGGTGAAGGGGAGCATAAGGGTGAACGGCATTGATGTGAAGGATTACCGGCTGGAGGAGCTGCGCCGGCTCATCGGCGTAGTTCCCCAGAAAGCCATGCTCTTCACCGGCACCGTTGCCGAAAATATCCGCTGGGGCAATCCGGGTGCGACTGCGGAGGAGGTGGCGGAGGCAGCCCAAACCGCGCAAGCGGCGGAGTTTATCGCCAAGCTGCCTGAGGGTTATGACACGGTGCTGGTGCGCGGGGGACTCAATCTCTCCGGCGGCCAGAAGCAGCGCCTGACCATCGCCCGGGCTCTGGCGTCCAAGCCGGAGATTCTGATCCTGGATGACTCCGCCAGCGCGTTGGATTACGCTACCGACGCCGCCCTGCGCAAGGCCCTCCGGGAAACTGCCGGGGACAAAACCCTGCTGATCGTATCCCAGCGGGTCAGCTCTGTCCGCCATGCGGACCGCATTCTGGTTCTGGATGACGGCAAAATCGCCGGCTTGGGCACCCATGAGGAGCTACTGGAAACCTGCCAGGTATACCAAGAGGTTTGCCAATCCCAGCTCTCCGGAGAGGAGGCCGTATCATGACCACAAGACAAATTTGGACCCGGCTGCTGTCCTATGTAGGCCGTTACCGCTCTATCCTGTACTGGTCGGCGGTCTGCGCCATTCTCAGTGTAGCGTCCAGCCTGGCCGGCCCTTATTATATCGGCAAAGCCGTGGATGCCATGGCGGGAGCGGGACAGGTGGATTTCCCCGCTGTGTTCCGCATCCTGGTGATCCTGGGCGTTATCTACGGGGCGGGCAGCCTCTTCGGCTGGCTTCTGGCCTATCTGATGAACAGGGCCTCTTACAAAACTGTAGACTCCCTCCGCCAAGATCTGTTCGCGCACATCGGCAAGCTACCCCTGTCCTTCCATGACAATCATCCCCACGGGGACAGCATCAGCCGGTTTATCAACGATATGGATATGATTTCTGACGGGCTGCAGCAAGGGTTCTCCTCCTTGCTCACCGGCATCGTCACCATCGTCGGCTCCATTGTGCTGATGCTCTATATCAGCCCGCTGATGACCCTGATTGTGCTGCTGTCCGCTCCCGCGGCATATTATGCCGCCCGTTATGTCACCACCCGGTCTCAGAAGCTGTTCCGGGAGCAGGCCAAAGCCTTGGGTGAGCTGAACGGCTATGTGGAGGAAATGGTCGGCGGCCAAAAGATCGTTCAAGCCTTCCATTACGAAGCCCAGGCTATGGGGCAGTTCCAGGAGAAGAACAGCCGTCTGTATGAAGCCGGGGTAAAGTCCCAGTTCCTGGGCTCCTTGGCCAACCCCACCACCCGGCTGGTGAACAATGTGACCTTCTCCGTCATCGCCATGGTGGGTGGCGTAGCCAGCATTATGAACCAGATTTCCATTGGCGGGTTATCCAGCTTTTTGATCTACGCCAACCTGTTCGCCAAACCCTTTAATGAAATCACCGGTGTGCTGACCCAGCTGCAATCGGCCACCGCCTCCGCCCAGCGGATTTTCACCATCATGGATATGCCCCCGGAAAAACCGGAGCCTGCGGATGCTGTAAAGGTAGAGCCTGCCCAAGGAACGGTGGAATTTAAGCACGTGGCCTTTGCTTACAACCCGGTCCGCCCGCTAATTTCCGATTTCAGTCTGACCGTTGAACCGGGTACCCGGGTGGCCATTGTCGGCCAAACAGGGGCCGGGAAAACCACTCTTGTCAATCTCCTGATGCGGTTTTATGATGTGGACCGGGGAGAGATTACCCTGAACGGTGTGAATATCAAGCACATGACCCGGGACAGCCTGCGCCGTTCCTTCGGCATGGTGCTGCAGGATACCTGGCTGTTCGGCGGCACCATCCGCGACAATATCGCCTACGGCAAACCGGATGCCACCGATGCCGAGGTAGAGGCGGCAGCCCGGGCGGCCAATGCCCACAGCTTCATCCGCCGCCTGCCCGAGGGCTACAGCACCGTCATCAGCGGTACCGGGGACAGCCTGTCCCAGGGCCAGAAGCAGCTCTTGACTATTGCCCGGGTAATGCTGGTGGACCCGCCTATGCTGATTCTGGACGAAGCCACCAGCAGCATCGATACCCGTACGGAGCTGCGTATCCAGGAGGCGTTCCTGCGGATGATCGCCGGCCGCACCAGCTTCGTCATCGCCCACCGGCTGTCCACCATCCGGGAAGCGCATCTGATCCTCTATATGCAGAACGGCGACATCGTGGAAGCAGGCAGCCATGATGAGCTGCTGGCCCAGGGCGGTGCTTACCGCAGGCTGTACGAGAGCCAGTTTGCGGCGGGGTAAGCTGGCGCATGATTCATGCAGCATCCGGTTGAGAAACCGGATGCTTTTTTGCCATAGCAGGGATGGGACTATCATGGAGATGATAGCGAACAGCACATGTATGCTATTGGCGTAAAGCTGCAGAAAATCGCCCAATAGCGATCACACAATGTATGCTAATCCCGCTACAGCCCCTCCACATCGGCCATATGGAGCGTCACTTTTGGAACGCTATTTGAGTAAATTTGGGGGTAAATCGCGGGATAGCATACATGTTATGGCGCTTACATCCAGCCCAACCCTGCCTCTAGTACGGTTAGGAGGGCATCACCCCCTGCCAGCTTCTGTTCCATGAGAATGCCACCCTTTAACCCTCAGTTGGAAATCGCCGGCGAAATTCGTTAAGATAGGGGAAGTAAAAAAGGAAAGGGCTGGAATGATGATGAGGCTTAAGGGGCGTCGACCGGGATGAAAAGGGTACTGGTGATTATTCCGGCATTCAATGAAGAAGCAGCCATTCTCGATACAGCAGCCAGGGTCCGGGCTACAGGCCGGGCGGATTGCCTGGTGGTGAACGACGGGTCCACAGACAAGACAGAGGAGCTGCTGGCGGCCCACGGCATTCCCCATGTGCGGCTCCCGGTTAATCTGGGCATCGGCGGAGCGGTGCAGACCGGCTACCGGTATGCAGTCGATAAGGGATATGATTATGCCGTCCAGTTAGACGGGGACGGGCAGCACAACCCCGAGGATCTGGACAGGCTGGTCACGGCCATGGAGGAGAGTGGAGCGGACATGGTGATCGGCTCCCGTTTTGTGGAGGATAGCGGCTACCGGGGCGGCCGGGCGAGGCGGCTGGGCATCCGCTACTTTTCCATGCTGATCCGGCTATTGACGGGCTTATCGGTCACCGATCCCACCTCCGGCTACCGGATTGTGAACCGGCGGCTGATGGAGCGTTTTGCCGTGCGGTATCCCGGCGACTATCCCGAGGTGGAGGTGCTGGTGGATATGGCCCGCGCGGGTTACCGGGTGAAGGAGCTCAGTGTGCGGATGAATTCCCGGCAGGGGGGCGTCTCCTCCATTACCCCCGTCAAGTCCATTTATTACATGACCAAGGTGACGGTCTTTTCCCTGCTGCGGCGGGTGGCATAAACCAATCCAACGGGAAGGAGCTGTGGTGGATGGACCGGATTCAGGTGATATCGATCGGTGTGGCCCTGCTGTTTTTTGCCCAGGTGCTCTGGGTGGTGCGGCGCCAGCGCTTCCGGGAGCGGCAGGCCTTCGTATGGCTGATGCTGGCGGCCTCGGCCGTGGTGACGGCGGCGGTGATTCCGCTGTTGAACCAGGCTGCGGCCAGGCTGGGCATCGCGTATATGCCCGCTCTGATTTTTATGCTGGCGTTTTATGTCGTGATGAGCCTGCTGATGCTCCATGCCGCCCAGTCCTCCCGGGAGGAGGAGCGGCTGAAGGTCCTGACCCAGGAGCTGGGGCTGCTCCGCAAGGAGCTGGAGGATGTGAAATCCCAGTTGGCGGCGGGACAGGCAGCATGTTTGGAGGAAGATACGGAGGAACCATCATGGCACTGATAAATGTGGTACTGATCCTGATTAATACGGTGATTTTGGTCAGCGGGCAATTTCTGTGGAAAATGGGAATGCAGCAGAACCCGGACAGCTTCGGGTCCCTCACGGGCATTCTCCGGTTGTTCCTGTCCCCCTATGTGCTGACGGGACTGGTTATGTACGGGGCGGCTACGCTGCTGTGGTTTTTTATTTTGTCCCGGGTGCCCTTGAGTCTGGCTTACCCGCTGCAGAGTGTGGCGTATATTCTCGCCGTGTTCGGCGCTTATTTTATTTTTCATGAGCCATTATCGGCGGCCAAAATCGGCGGATGTCTGCTGATCCTGGCGGGCGTGGCCTTGATTGGCTGGAAGGGGTAGAGAAATTGAATACCAAAAGATGGCTGGCCGTGCTGCTGCTGGGGGCATTCGTACTGAAATGCCTGCTGGTTTTGCTCCACGGCAGTTATTACGATTACGGCTCCGATGACCGGGGTTATCTGGAATCCGCGCGCATTCTGGCGGAGGAAGGCAAATTTACCTATAATGACCCGGACCGGCCCACCTTCTTTATTACACCTGCGCTGCCGGGGGTTTTGGCTGTGGTGTATAAGCTGACGGGAAGTCTTGCGGCAACCGCCCAGGGCTTCCGGATCCTCCAGGCGGCTATGGTGGCCGGGGCGCTGGGGCTTCTGTATGTGTGCGCCCGGCGTATCTTCAATGAGCGGACGGCTTTATGGACAGTCGGCATAAGCTCCTTTTATCCGCCGCTGTGGTTGATGTCCTTGTTTGTGTTTACGGAGTCCATGTTCCTGCTGGCCTTGATGCTCCTGTTGTATACGGCACTACGGGCGATGGAGCGCCCCACTTCAGGCTGGGCGGTTGCCTTTGGCCTGATATGGGCGGCTGCGGTTTATGTGCGTCCCACCATCGCCCTCTGGCCGGGACTGATCTTCCTGTATTATCTCTACGGGGCCAAGCTCCCCTGGAAAAAGCTGATCCGCTGCGGGCTCATTACGTCGGCTGTGTTCGTCCTGTGCCTGACACCCTGGTGGGTGCGCAATTATGAGGCGTCGGGCGGCCACTTTATCCCTTTGACCAAAGCGGGGGGCAATCCTCTATTATTAGGGACCTATCCCTTTACTGTGCCGGCGCTGTTCATGGAGGAGCAAAAAACCTGGCACACCACCAATGACCAATGGGTGAATGATGAGCAGGATACCGCCCGGGCCAAGGAGCGGATCAAGGAGGGTTTTACCACCAAACCGCTGTTGTATACCGCCTGGTATACCGTGGGCAAGTTCGCCCTGTTCTGGGGAGATGTGTTTTACTGGATGGCGCTGCCCGGTGTTCCCTTAACCGTTGCGGTGGTATATCATTATCTGCTGCTGGCCGCAGGGATTGCGGGTCTGCGCAAGGCGTGGCGGCTTCCCGGCGCGCAGCTGATTCTGCTGCTGTTCGGGTACATGTCCCTGCTGCATATGATCTACCTGGCCCATTCCCGCTACTCGGCACCGCTTATGCCATTGGTGGCCATGTTTGCGGCTGCTTACATAACGGACAGACTGGAACGGAAGCGGGGTGTCATGCAGCAATGAAACGGCCTTTTTCCTCTGTAGCGGTAAAAGCTACTTCTTCTCATAAGCCGCTTTGGAGCCGCATCTATTTGCCCTTAATGTTTGTGGGAGCGGCGGGTGTGATTTATGCCATTACCCGGGTACAAAGCTGGAGCTGGCTCTGTGTGCTGCTCTTGGCCGCCGCTTTGATCGGCGTCAAGAAGGATACCCGGGCCATCAGCTGGATTCATTTTTTACCGGCGGGGCTCCTGACTCTGACGGCCTTCTATCTGATCTACCAATACGCCAATCCCTTCTGGCACAGGGTGGTCGGCTGGCAGACGGAGTCTATGCGCCATATTTTCAACTGGAATGATTGGTTTGGCCGGATTCCGGGCAATGACGCCGCGTTTATGCGGGTGTGGCAGCCATGGTGGCTGACCCGGTACATGCAGTGGGTATATTCGTACGGTTTTACGCTGTCTTATTGGATATGCATTATCCGGGCATTTTTTACCAAGGATGTGACCAGGCTGGGCCGTTATGCGCTGGCGGGGTATCTGCTGCAGGTGCCGCTGATCCTGCCCTTCTACAACACGATTCTTCTGCAGGAGGTATGGTATGTGCAGGGCACACCCGATCTGCTGGAGCGGATGATGAGCCCGGAGGTGGCGTACCAAACGGTGTTGAACTGCTTTCCCAGCATGCATACCTCCATTGCTTTTGCGGGGCTGCTCTTGTCACTGCGGGAAAAAAGCCGCTGGTACAAAACGGTGCTTAGTGTATATTGTATCTCCATCATCATTTCCACCATGTATCTCAAGATCCACTGGACCCTGGATGTAGCGGGCGGGATGCTGTTTGCCGCAGGCTGCGTCTGGCTGGTGGACAGGATGGTAGGTTCACGGGCGTTTCGTGCATTTACGGTCAAATTCGAGGGACTGGGACAACGCCTGGAGCGCAGGGTACATCCTGAAGCCGGGGAAGGGAGGAACTGACGCAAGATGCGACGCTGGTTAAAAGTAGAGTATATCGTGGCCCTTGCCGCCGCAGCTGTGCTGGCTTGGCTGTTGTTATGGAAGCCGGTTATCGGAATGGCGGACAACGGGGACTTCCTCCGTATTATGGGGACGGTGGGACTGGATTACACCGATCCTTCCCTACCCTATGAGCAAAAATATTTCGGCTGGTTCATCCGGGAGTTTGCCATGAAGGAGCTGGGGCTGGGCGGTTATGTCAGTACCTCCCTGCTGCCTGTGATGATCGGGAAGCTGCTTTGTCTGGTTGTGGGCAAGGAGCTGTTCGATATGCGTGCGGTGGCGGTTGTGTACGGTGCGCTGTTTATAGCCGGGGCGTGGCTTTTGCTGCGTTTTTGCAAAGGAAGGAATGTCTGGGGGAACGCGCTGCTTGGCATTCTGTTTGTGGTGATGTTCGCGGATATCGGCTATGCCGCCTATTATAATTCCTTGTTCAGCGAGCCTATGGCCTACGTGGCCATGATCCTTACGCTGGGGTTTGTGCTGGCGCTTCTGCGGGGAGCCCAGCCTATGAGCTTCTATCTCTGGGGCTTTGCCATAGCATCGGTGCTCCTGATCGGCGCCAAGGTACAGAATGCTCCGGTGGGGATTCTGCTGGCGCTCTTGTGTCTGCGGCTGGGGACCCTGCGCAAGGGCGGTGGCTGGCGGAAGAAGGCCGGGTGGCTGACGGTGGTGCTGGTTGCCGCTTCGGCTGCCATCTACTTTTCCCTGCCCAAGGAGATCAAAATTATCAACCAGTACCAGACGGTGTTCTTTGGCGTGCTGAAGGGTTCGGAGAATCCCGCGAAGGATTTACGGGAGCTGGGATTGCCGGAGAAGCTGGCGGTGAATGCGGGGACCAACTATTTTGAGCCGGCGCCCATTGACCAGCATGATCCTGTATTCGAGCGGGAGTATTACCCGGCGTTCAGCCACTTGAAGGTGGGGTTATTCTACCTGAAGCATCCCGGGCGGTTCTGGGACAAGCTGGAGATAGCCGGGGAGCACGGGATGACCATCCGGCCGTATTATTTGGGCAGCTTCGAGCAAGCGGAGAGGCTAAAATCCGGTGAGGTTTCGTATGCCTTCAGTTTGTGGAGCGAGTTCAAGCACCGGGTGCTGCCTAATAAGCTGTGGTTCATTCTGCTGCTGTTCGTGCTGTATTATGTAATGCTGATCCGGCGGTACCTGAACGCTTTCCTGCTGCGGGAGCGGATCCGGCTGGAGGTGCTGGCGGGGTTGGGGCTGGTGGCGTTGTTCCAGTTCGTGACGCCGGTGGTCGGCGACGGGGAGGCGGATCTGGCCAAGCATCTGTTTGGCTTTAATGTCTCCTTCGATTTGATGCTGTGGTTTGGCGTGATGCTGCTGCTGGAGCATTTGCCCGGGTGGCGCCGCGGGGCGGGAGAACGGGCTGGAGAAGGTAAGGTGAAGGGGTAGGTTTCAGTAACAAAACAGGCGGACACGACTGGAGAGTCGTGATCCGGCGGTTTTTTGTATTTGTGGTAATTGCCGGTGCGGCTTGGTGCCTCAACGGCGGTGGGGCGCTCCGGGTATCGGACTCAGGAGACCTTATTCCGCGGAAAACAAGGTTTTTCGCGTGGTTGCGGACTGAGGAGCCCTTATGTGAGGGGAATCAGCCAGTATGGCGGCCGATTCGGACATATAAGGGCTCCTGTGTCCGTAAGATTCCTGAATCCGCGGAATTCGGGCAAATAGCGGATCGTGGGTCCGTTTCGTTTCATTAGCCGGTAGTTACCAGGAAATATATTCCTTAACCTTCGGATTATTTGGATTTCCGCGTCCGGATGATGCCCAAGCCGGAAACGAGCATCAACAATCCGGCAAACAGGTACGGAACCCGGCTGGTTTCCCCCGTTTGGGGCAAGGTGCCCAGCGGAATGGCATCCTCCAGAATCAGCTCTTCACCGGCTTCCTCGATTTGTGCCGGGGAAGGGGAGGGCGAGGCTTGCGGAGAAGGTGCACCTCTTGCTACAAGATCATCGGCAATTACAATTTCTTCTTCTGCTTGCGAGGCGGCTGCTGGAGTCGGAGATGCGGTTACCGCAGGTGTTACCGTTGCAGAAGGCCTGGGAGTAGCGGTCGGTGTGACACTTGGCGACGGGCTGTTTCCTCCCAGCGGAGTAGTTTCTTCAGGAATTTCAACTGTATCCTCAGGATCCGGAGTAGACTCTGGAGTCGGAGTGGGAGACGGAGACGGCGTCGGCTCGGAAGACGGAGACGGCGTCGGCTCAGAAGACGGAGACGGCGTCGGCTCAGAAGATGGAGACGGTGTCGGCTCGGAAGACGGAGACGGCGGCGGCTCAGAAGACGGAGACGGTGGCGGCTCGGAAGACGGAGACGGAGTCGGCTCGGAAGACGGAGACGGAGTCGGCTCAGAAGACGGCGTCGGTG
>JAEWMH010000034.1 GCA_023393235.1 Bacillota bacterium
GGATAAACGGTTCGAGCAGCATGCCGGCGTGGATGTCTGGGCCATCGGTAGGGCGCTGGTGAAGGACGTTATCGCCAGAAGCGCCGTAGAAGGCGGCAGCACCATTACCCAGCAGCTGGCGAAGAACCTGTTCCTGGACTTCGATAAAACCTTCTTCCGCAAGGGAACCGAAATGTCCATTGCTCTGGCGCTGGAGGAGAATTTGGACAAAGATGAAATCATGGAGCTGTACCTGAACCGGATTTACTTCGGCAAAGGGGCATACGGCATTAAGGCGGCGTCCAAGTATTATTTTGGCAAGTCCGATCTGAGCCAGCTGGAAACCTGGGAAATCGCTGCCCTGGCGGCGACCCCTAAAGCACCGGCCATCTACGGGCCTATGGGCGACCCGGAAAAATCCAAGGACCGCCGCAATGTGGTGCTGAAGCTGATGTATGACCAGGGTTATATTACCGAAGCGGAGAAGAATAAGGCCCAGGCCATGGAATATACCCCTCCGGCTCAAAAAGCCGATGAGCTTCTGGCGTTTAAGGATTACGTCATCCGGGAGGCTTCGGAGAAATACAAGCTGGAGGAGGAGGTCATCCGCAGGGGCGGGTACAAAATTTATACTACCCTGAACGTGGATGCCCAGCGGATTCTGGAAACAGCCTTTAAGGATCCGAAGTTCTTCCAGAAGGATGGACCGGAGCAAAAGATGCAGGGCAGCATGGTAATCGTGGACAATAAGGAAGGCGGCATTGTTGCCATGTCCGGGGGACGGGATTACGCAGCCAAGGGGTTGAACCGCGCATTGGTGCAGCGGCAGCCCGGCTCCTCCTTCAAACCGCTGATCGCTTATGCACCTGCTATGGAATTGCAGAGCAACAAATATAATCCCTACACCCTTCTGCCGGATGAGCAGAAGAGCTACGCAGGCTACAGCCCCCGGAACTATGACGGTGTGTATCAGGGCGAGGTTACGATGATGGAGGCGCTTCGCAAATCCATCAACGCCCCGGCCGTTTGGCTGCTGAATGAAATCGGCGTAGCCAAGGCCCGGGATTTCGTGAAGAAAATGGGGATCACCCTGGAAAGCCAGGACAATAACCTGGCCATCGCATTAGGCGGCTTGACTAAGGGGGTAACACCTCTGGCCATGGCTCAAGCCTACAGCGCCTTTCCCAATAACGGGATGATGAATACGGCCTACTCCATCCGCAAGATTGTGGACAGCGAAGGCAATACCGTAGCTTCCGTTAAGCTGGAGAAGACCAAGGTCATGTCTCCCAAAACCGCGTATTATATGACCGAAATGCTAAAGGGAGTAGTCAGCGGCGGCACCGGAACAGCGGCCAAGCTGAATCGTCCTGTTGCCGGGAAAACAGGCACCACCCAGCTGGATCTGAAGGGTCTGGAGAAAAACAACCGGGATGCCTGGTTCGTGGGGTATTCGGCGGAGTGGACGGCAGCGGTATGGATGGGCTTCGACAAAACGGATACCAAACATTACGTGCTACCCGCCAGCGGCTCCTTTCCGGCAGCCCTGTTCAAGGAGGTTATGAACAAAGCACTGACCAATGTGCCCGCCAAAGATTTTGCGAAGCCCTCGGATGTTCCCAGCCTGACCGAGCCGCCCAAGAGTGTGGATAGTTTGAAGGCGGAGTATATCAAGGATCCGCTGCCCAAGGTGGAGCTGACCTGGTCAGGGGATACGGACAACAGCATCGGTGCCTATCAGATTTTCCGCAAGGAATCCAAGGAGCAGGAGTTCCGGCAAATTTCCGAGCAGCTGAAGGGAACCTTCAAGTTCGCGGACATTACCATTAAACCTGGAGAGTCGTACGACTATTATGTGGTGCCGTACAATACCCAATCCAACCAGGCCGGGGAAAAGTCCAATGTGGTCACGGTCCCAATTCCAGCCGATACGGCTGTAAGCCCGTCTCCGTCCGTCTCACCGGGGGGCAGCGCAAGCCCTAACGGAAGCAACCGACCCAGCGGCAGCCCGGACCGGACTCCGCGTCCAAGCGGATCGGTTTCACCGTCACCTGCAGCTTCCTCCCCGTCCCAGACAACAGCCAAACCGTCTCCGAAAGACAGTGAAGAGCCGCAGGGAGGCAATAACGGTCCGTCGTCTTCTCCGAGCCCTACGCCTTCTCCAGGAGGGCGGGTACAGGGGGAAGCGAATAACGGGAGCGGTTCGTCCAAATTGCCGTCGGGTGGACAATAAGTGGATATGACCGGCCTTACCCATAAATAAGAACCAGCCTTGATGGAGGAAGCTCCGTCGAGGCTGGTTTTTTGGGTTTGAACCTTTTTTCACAAATGTTGCCGGATTATTGCGCTCCTTAGATGCCGAAATGATCGTTATAATCCGCTTCTTCGCGGGAATACAGTGTCCATGAAGTGACATTTTCGGAACCGCTTTCAACTGTCAGCTGGAAGTGCGCCGCTACCTTTTCCACAAGGCTGCCAAGCTGCAGGGCAACGCTTTCAAGCTGGCCTTCAATATAACCGCAATATTCCGGCACGGCCACGCCAGAGGCCTTAGCTGCACCGCTGGGGGCCAGGGCCCGTGCTGCCGCCGCCGTAATCTTCACATGCTCCTGGGCACTCAAAAATTCAGCCAAAACCGTGGTAAGCTCTTCAGGCGATTGAATGGAAAAGCGGGTGTTGTCATGCTGTTGAACAAGAATCGGCATGGGAATCCCTCCTCGTCATGATTACCAAGTGTTACCTACTGCAATGTATTCCACATCTGAGGAAAAATCCCTTCTTTTTTGAATTAAAATCATGTAGAGTACCATTATGGCTGCGGCCTATTGGCCAATGTGACAAGACATGAAAAATATGTTATTTTTAAATGTAATCAACACAGGCTGCAATACAAGGAGGAACATGATTTATGACGATCCCGGCAAAACTTCTCACTGCCGGTCTTGCGGTATGGACAGGCATGTGGATGCTGTTGTCCGGATGCGGAGCCAAACCTGAAGCGGGTGCCGCTTCATCATCGCCTTCGGAGAAGGTCCAGGCTGCGCCAGCTACGGTCAAGCCGTCTGCCTCGCCTTCTGTTTCACCATCT
>JAEWMH010000085.1 GCA_023393235.1 Bacillota bacterium
TCGTAACAGAGGTTGAGAGCCCCCCCCAAGATTCATCATATTCGAGCTTGTCCCAGCCCACTACGATTTCAGCATGTCCGCCCGCAGCCATCTCTTTCAATAGGGGATTGTCCAAAACATTGATTTCAAAGGTAACGGATGCTTCTCCCTTGGCTGTCATTGTGCCATTAGCATAAATTGTAATGTCCTTATCCTGCTCTGTCTGAAGGAAGCCTGGCGAGCTGGCAAATCCGGTGCCTTTGGCGTTAAAATTCCGGAAGGCATTTTCAGCCTGTACCGTTTGATTGCCAATCACGGTGCCGTCCAGCGTAACCGTTAAATTCTCCGGACCTGCCCCATAAGCGGTAGCCGGCGCCCATAACGGGAGCATAGTGACGATCATACATAAAATTAGTAAAGCTGACGTCCATTTGGATACGTACTTGTTTTTTACCACGAACCAATTCTCCTCCTCGTAACAACTTCCATAGCCATTTACTTTGCAACTGCCGCTGCATCCTCAGCACTTACAGCCAAATGAATACCGCTCATGGTACGCAGCGAACCGGACAGAATACCTGCCGCATAACCTAGCTCATCCAGTAACGGTCCGCCGGACATGCCGTTGACCAGCTCTGCGGAAACCAACAGCCGGTCCCTTCCGTTGATGGAGGCGCGGGGGGTATTGACGATTCCTTCTGTGATGATTTTCGTTCCCTTCATTGGAAATCCGATGGCAAACACCTTCCCGCCATGCTTCATCTGCCCCGTACGAAGAGGGATAAAGGGATATGTACGCTGCTGTATCCCGGCATTGTCCGCCGGCTGCTCCAGCTTCAAAACCGCCGTATCAGCAGCTTCATTCCTCGCCGTCACCCGGCCTATGACGGTAGACTGGTCATTCAACACACATTCCACCTGTGCCGCTTCCTCCACCACATGATAGGCCGTTAAGGCCGTACCGTCCGGGCGGATCAGGAAGCCGGTGCCCACATCCTTCAGCGTGCCGTCCTCCCGGAGCACCCTTACATAAAAAACAGCCTCCTCTACATGAGAATAGAGCTCCTCCGCTTGATAACGGGGAGGGGAATCCGCCTGAGAAACGGAAAAGCCGTTTATAACAAGCAACAGGGCCATAAGTATTGCAAATAACAGCCCGCCCTTTCGCCACACTTCGCCACCACTCTCCGTTCTGCGACTTTTGTCGCTATGAATAACTATTATTATAGAGTAGGCTTCTCTCAAAATTCTCTCAAAAGTCCGTTGCCTTTATAGCGGCTAGTTCTTGCGGCTCACAACCGAATTTCAAGGAAAAACCCGCGAATACAGCTATTAAATGCCAAAAACACCTTGCAGCGCTCAGGCCGCAAGGTGTTTTTTTACGTTTATTTTTTTTGGCGGGGCTGGGAAATTTTCGACATTTCCATGTACATCTTCGCTTTTTTGCTGATTTCCGTTGGGATCTCCATCCCCATCTCCTTGCGGTATTGCATCTCGAACAGGTTGAAATGCCTAACGATTCGCTCCCGTTTGCCTGCGGCTGCATATACCTCCATCAGAAGCAGATGAAGCTCCTCCTCCAACGGATAAAAGGAAAGGCACGACAGGAGCCGGTTCTCGGCCTTGCTCCATTCCCCTTTCGTCATATAGCGTTCGGCCAGCCGGCAGCCAAGGGCTCTGTAGTGCTTGCCGCAGCTTTCCTCCAGCTGGACCTTCCACATGTAGTCCTTGTGCCCCAGCAGCGGGCCGCGGTACAGCGCAAACAAGGCCTCTAACTGTTCCTCATCCGCCTGCTTCATATGGCCCGTCTCCGGCATGCTCTGCAGAAACTTCTGCAGGTCATATTGCGTTTCTTGGGTTTTCAACAGATAGCCGTCACCGGTTTTAACCACGTCCATCCCAATGTCGTGTTCCTTGATTAGTTTTTTCAGCCGGTACACGGTGTTGTGCAAATTATGGATGGCCCGTTCCTCGTTCATCTCGGGCCACAGGAGATCCATCAGCTTCCATTTGCTGATGTCCTGATTGGGCCAGCACAGCAGATAAGCGCACAGTTCTTCCGTTTTCTTGGTAGGCCAACGGATCAATTCACCCTTGGGGCTGCGCACCTCAAATCCGCCCAGACAACGGATGGACGCCTGAAGGAGAGGACCGACAGGCGGTGATGCGCCGCTTGAGCCACCCGCCCGGTCAGCTTCCTTCAGCAGCCGGGTGGTAACCCGGTCGATTGCGCTGGTCATCACCGGCTTCAATATATAATCGAAGGCGAAAACCCGGAACGCCTCCAGGGCGTATTCCTTATACGCAGTGGTGAAGACGATGCGTGTGCCCTCACAGCATTCGTTCATCCTCTGGGCCAGCTCAATTCCGGACAGCTTGGGCATCTCCACATCCAGGAAAGCGATGTCCGGCTTGAGCTCCGGCAGCTTCTCCAAGGCCTCCAGCGGATTGTTGAAGGCACCGATAATCCGGCAGTGCGGGTTGCGGCCCACAACCACCTTCATCAGCTCCAGAATGGGCTTTTCATCCTCCACAATGACAACACTGAACATTCCCCTCTCCCCCTCTCCCACGTTTATTCCTCCTCATCCCGCGGCAGCCGCATGACGATTCTGGTGCCCCTGCCCGGCTCGGAGGCGATCTGCAGGGAGGCGCCGGGAATGGATTCCAGGCGTCGGCGGATATTAAGAATCCCGATGCCGACACCGTCGCCTGGCCTGCCGGCTCCCGTAATCCGGACGAGCACCTCCTGCGGGATACCGGTGCCGTCGTCCTCAACAGTTACTAGCACTCCATCGTTGTCCTTCTCTACCGTCAAGCTTACCGTCCCTCTGCCGTCCTGGTCGAAGAAGCCGTGCCGGATAGCATTTTCCACGAAAGGCTGAATGCAGAGAGAGGGAATGGGAAACCCCTCAAGCCCTTGTTCCACATGGCTGACAAACTCGAACCGGTCATCGAAACGTGCCCGCTCAATCTCCACATAAGCTTCAATCAGCTCCAGCTCCCGGCTTAACGGCACCAGCAGCTCATGGCTGTCCACATCCAGGATAAAACGGAGGTATTGGCTAAGACGGGAGAGCAGATAAGCCGCCCTTTCCCCGTCGGTATAACAGAACGAGATGACACTGCTTAATGCATTGTACAGAAAATGCGGCTTGATCTGCGCCTGGTGAAACGCCAGCTCATTGCGGATGGCTTCCTGGAAGGAGGATTTCATCGCCAACAGTGTCTGGATCCGGGCCAGCATCGTTTCCCCCTCGAAGGGTTTGGTCACATAATCGTTGGCGCCTGCAGCCAGGCCCAACGCAACATCCTGGGAACGGTCCTTGGCCGTTGCGAACAAAATGGGCAGCGAAAGGATCGAATGCTGCTCCCGGAGCATCCGGCACAGCTCGATTCCGGACATCTCGGGCATCATCACGTCCAGAATGATCAGATCAATGTCCGGATGCCGGGCGATTTGGGCCAGCGCTTCCTTGGCGGACAAGGCGGAGAGCAAATTGTAAGGATGACGCCGAAGAATGTTCAGCAAGGTATATATATTGGAGGGTTCGTCATCCACGATCAGAATGGTCTCTTTATACTCCCCCAGAACCTCCAACGGCTCCAGCAGGGCAAGGGAATGGCGGCGCGGAAACTCTCCGCTTCCGTCCTCCGCGAAAGAAGCCGCTGCCTGCTCCACCGGCAAACCGATCTTCATCCGGGTGCCCTTGCCAGGCTCGGACCAGTCGATATCCAGGGAGCCGTTCATTCCTTCGGCCAGCTTGCGGCAGATGTACAGGCCCACTCCCATTCCGGAATACCCTTCGGCTGGCAAATCATAACCGAAGGGATCCTCTTTTTGCAGCAGCCTCCGCTGTTTTTCCGGCGCAATCCCGGCCCCGGTGTCCTCTACGGCAATCAGGGCTGCATCCCCTGCAGCCGTACTGCTCAGCGTGATGCTCCCGCTTCGGTAAATTTGATGGCATTATGCACCAGGTTGTACAGCACCTGACGGAGACGGTTCTCATCCGCCTGCACCCAAAGCGCAGCGGGGATTTCATTTTGCAGCACCACCTTTTTGCCGGCCAGCTCAAACTGCAGAATGTCCAGCACCAGCTTGGCCACCGACCGGACGTTAACGGAGGTGATCTGCATCTTCATTTCCCCATGGCGCAGCCGTGTAACGTCGATCAGGTCCTGCATCAGCATCGACAGCTTGACGGATGTATCCTTTACCAACCAGAGATCCTGCTGCTGCTTGGGGGAGAGTGCCTTCTCCCCCTCGTCCAGAAGGTGGGAGGTAATATTCATAATGGCGTTGAGCGGCGTGCGGATTTCATGGGAGGTCATAATCAGGAACTCATCCTTGGCCTGATTGGATGCTTCCAGCTGGCCAGTCAGCTTCTTGGTTTCCTCCATGGTACGGGCAAAACGGAACGCCAGCAGAATGTTCATCAGAATCGTGAAGATGAGCGCTCCCAGCTTGCCGATAAAATCCGAGGACATCATGCTTTCCTTCGCCAGCGAGTCCGCCACCAAATAAATCAAGAGACACGCCACAGCCGCAATAAACAGCAGCAGCTCCTTGCTTTCATAGCTTCCCTTCTGCCGCTGGGCATACAGCCTGGCCATCCCCACCACCATACAAAACTCCACAAATGCCAGATAAAACATCACATAAAGCTTGATATCATTAAAAACATGGTAAGGAATAACCGGTATGGCGGCAACGCATATCACTAGTGGCAAGATCAAAAGGGTTTGTGTCCGTTTGGACATCATCTTGCGGTTCAGAGAGCTGAAGAGCAGCACCGCTACCAGAGCAGAAAGGATAATCGTGATGTCCAGAAGCTTATAGATGAAGTCAAAGGGAATCTCAGGCAGCAGCCGCTGGGCAATTTTCTCGTCCTGCATAGTCTGCCCAATGGCGATCAGCACCAGGAACAGCCCGCAATACAGGTAGCTCCGGTCCTCCCGCCGAGGCAGATACTGCAGAAGCTGGTGGATGCCCACCAACGTGAAAATCATCACGCAGGCCAGATCCCCGCCCAGACTCAGCGCCGTCTGAATGATCACATCCTTTTGGGCCCCGAACAAGATCGGTCTGGCAACTCCCCCATTAAAGAACACATGGTTAGAAACCTGAATCACAATCTCAATTTCGCCTTGATCCGATGAAAAAAACACCGTATAAGGCGTATTTCCCGGGCGGTGCTCCTCCCGCGTATAAGCAGGGGTTCCGCTGCCGCCCTCCAGCTTTCCATTAATATAAAGCTTATGAGCCATCCGGATGTTGGTAACCTTGATGCCGTAAATGGTCTCCTCTTCAGGCACAAGCACCTTAAGCCGGTAGGTACCTGAGCCCTTAGCGTGGACACCACCGTTATCATGCTTGCCCCGCCAGGTCCATGGGGTCTCCAGGTAAATCGCTTCACCCGGCTGCTCAAACACAGGGTCGCCAGGCTCCAGCAGCTTGTCCGGAACAAACTCCCATTCCCCGCTCAGCTGCGCCATCCCCTGTTCCGGCAGGCCCAAACCCCGCATATCCAAAACACCCTTGTGCGCTGCGGGGAAGCTGCCGTGCTCCACCAATCCGGTATATAACAACGTAACCAAAAGCATAAATGCCACGGTAACTGAAGTAATTCCAATCCATTTGCCTGCCGCTTTCATGATGCCGCCCCTCTATCAAACAAATAAAAAATCCGTCCAATTATATCATACGATAGCAAGCTCACAAGAAACTCACAAGAGCAATATCTAACAATTTTCGACTTTCACAAAATAGACGGTAGTCCACCGGACATATCCATGAATCAGGTTACGGGACCATAGGAGGGTGCGCCGGAAGTTTGGCGTATTATAGGAAGCGGGAAACGAAGGTTTTCCGGCAGGTTCGACAAGATCTGGTTGGAAATACCTGGTTCTTTTGTCCATCCGGTGAACTTTCCGGAACATCTGAAGAAATTCTTATCTTTTTTTAAAGAGGTAGGGAGGAATTTGGCCCTGCGGGGAGAATACTTAGACTTGGAAAAAATAACATGCCGAATTCCCGTTTATGGGAAACGGGGGAACCACTCTGGGTGAATTGGTCTCGCTATATAGGGACCATAGGGAACCTTCAACCGAACCCTCCAGCTAACCTCGCAGGCACCAGGAAGGGGTTTACCTTGTTGTTTTCATTCTTTAAGAAGTCTGTTGTCGCACTCGTCGCTGCCGTCATGCTGCTCAGTTTCTCGGCAGGCACCGCCTCGGCTGCCACTCCGTTGAACGAGCAAATCGACGCCCTTATTGGAACCCCTTACAAATCCGGGGGAACCTCCACGAAGGGATTCGATTGTTCGGGCTTCACCCAGTACCTGTTCGCCCAATTCAATTTTGAATTGTCCCGCAGTTCCGTTTCCCAGAATGAAGAAGGCTATTGGATCCCTAAATCCGACCTTCGTCCCGGGGATCTGGTGTTCTTCAACACCAGCGGAAAAGGCATTTCGCATGTGGGTGTCTACATCGGCGACGGAATGTTTGCCCATTCCGCCAGCGATGAGGGCGTAACCAAGAGCAGTCTGGATGAGTCCTACTACAAGAAACGCTATGTTTCGGCCCGTCGCGTGCTGTGGGAAGAGCTCTATATCCAAATGACCTCTGAACCCGCAGCGTAACGTTGATTACCTCACACCTTCTAGCGAACCCTGCCGTGATTCATCTCCGGCGGGGTTTGTTTTCTTTTTACCCCTACAGCCATACGATGAAACACCTCCTTTTAGTACCTGGTCTTGAAAAAGCTCCGGCTAACATATATGATGAAGGACAAGGAATATTACATGATTTCAGGGAGGAACTCCTGCCATATGATCATTAAACCGAAAATACGCGGCTTTATCTGCACCACCGCCCACCCGGAAGGCTGCGCCGAAAGCGTGCGGCGCCAAATCGCTGCCGTACAGGCCAGAAAGCCTGTGACAGGAGCCAAAAAAGTGCTGGTCATCGGAGCATCCACCGGCTATGGCCTGGCTTCGCGGATCGCCGCTGCCTTCGGTATGGGCGCCGACACCGTAGGGCTGTTCTTCGAACGCCCGGCAACGGACGACCGGACCGCCACCGCAGGCTGGTACAACACGGCTGCCTTCGAGAAGGCTGCGCGTGAAGCGGGTCTGGTAGCGGAAAGCCTGAACGGCGATGCCTTCTCCCAGGCTATAAAGGAAGAGGCTGTACGGCTTATCCGGGAGAAGCTGGGTAAGGTGGACATGGTGGTCTACAGCGTAGCCGCCCCCCGCAGAACCGATCCCGTCACCGGAGAGGTGTACGGCTCCGTGCTGAAGCCCATCGGACAGTCGTTTTCCAACAAATCCGTGAATGTGCAAAACGGCGTCGTCAATGAAGTGACGATGGAGCCTGCCAGCGACGAGGAAATCCGGCAAACCATCAAGGTTATGGGCGGAGAGGACTGGATCCTGTGGATGCAGCTGCTGGCCCAAGAAGGCCTGCTGGCCGACAATGTGATTACACTCGCCTATTCCTATATCGGACCGGAGGTCACCCACGCTATTTATAAGGAAGGGACCATCGGACGGGCAAAAGAAGACCTGGAGGTGGCGGCGCGCCAGCTCACAGCGGAGCTTGCCCCTTATGGCGGGCGTGCTTATGTTTCCGTAAATAAAGCGCTGGTTACCCAAGCCAGCTCGGCTATACCCGTGGTTCCCCTGTACATCTCCCTTCTGTACAAGCAAATGAAGGCCCAGGGAACCCATGAGGGCTGCATCGAACAGATGGCCCGGATGATGGAGCGGATTTACGGAGCCGGAGGAGAGATTGCCACCGACGCCGAAGGCCGCATCCGTATGGATGACTGGGAGATGGACGAAGGCATCCAAGCTGAGGTAAACAAGGCATGGTCTGCCATCACTACCGAAACCTTGCCCGAGCTGGGGGATCTGGAAGGATACCGTCAGGACTTCCTGCAGCTCTTCGGCTTCGGCTTCGACAACGTGGATTATGAGGCAGATGTCAATCCGAATGTGCAGCTGTAAGGCTGGCTAACCGCATCGCAACAAGAGGCCGCAACGCCCCCGCTTGTCCTTCCGAGGCCAGGTGCGGGGCGTTTTTTAGCATCTCAAAAAATCCGCCGGCTGAATTCTTTTCCCATATGCCCGGACATAAGTATGTGAGTAGTTTGCATATGACGAAAAGGGTGAGAACATGCCGTTCCCGAGCAATGTCCAATTTACCCCCATTACTGTAGGCGGAAAGCCGCCCACAGCCAATGTGGACCCCGCTTTTCCCGCCAGTCTGGATATCGTGGGCAACAGCCAATTTCCTCCGGCCTATTTCGCCTATGACGGAAGGAATGTGTATTTCCGCTTCCGTTTACGCGGTGATCCCCGTTCCCGTACCGGGTTTTTGAACCAAACCTGGGGAGTACTGCTGGATTTGAACAACAACCCGTCCAGCTATGAATGGATGTTCACGCTGAACGGAGGCACCAGCCAGATTAATCTGATCCAGAATACGTCAGTGGGCAGCAATCCGCTGACGGATCCCGCAGAGCGGAACAACTTCTCCCGGCCGGTGAACAATTTCGACTTGGCCCGGGCTACCCTGATCCAGGACAGTCCCGCCATCGGCGGACAGGAGAATTATTTTTTGGACTTTTTTGTGGATCAGGGCACCTTCTTCAGCCAGCTTGTCATCAACGCCAATACCGTACTCCGTTTCCTCTTTTTCACCTCGACGCTGGCTAACCAGGTGAACCGGGACTATCTGCCGTTTTCCGATCCTGTAACCTTGAATCAGGCCAACGTGCGCGCCCAGCTATCCGTCTCTCAAGCACTTGTGAGCCCTCCGTCGGTCATTCCTTCCGGCAGCATCGCCAGCTTAAACGGGAGGTTTATTGTCTCCAATACAGGCTCCAGCGCCGCTTCCTCTGTATTCGCCACTATTCCTTTTCTGCCGGACAGAGTGGATTCCTTCCGGATTACATCCGTCAACATCGGCAACGCCAACTTCAATGCGCTGACCTCCACCTTAAGCTGGAATATCGGGACGCTTGCCAGCGGCGCCACAGTGGAGCTGACCTACAATCTGGGGGCAGTATTCAACCAGGCGGGGACCCGGCCGTTCAACTCCTTTACCGTAACCGGCATCGACCAATTCACGGGCAACATGCTGCCGAACATTACCGGCTCGCTGGAGATCACCGTTCAGGCAGGCGGCAGCCTCTCCGGTATCGTTCAGAACACCAACGGTATGCCCCAGCCGGATGTTGCTGTGACACTGACCGCCCAAGGCGGTACGGCTCCCGCCGCATCCACGGTCACCAATAGTGACGGCGTGTACAGTCTCACCAATGTGCCGCCGGGCAATTATATGCTCTCCTTCACCAATCCGCTGTTCCTGCCCCAAACCATCGCTGTATCCGTAGCCGCCAATGCGGGAGCCGTCCTGAACGTGCTGCTGCAGCCCCTGCCTGCCACACTGCAGGGCACGGTAACCTCAGCCTTGGACGGAGCTCCTGTTCCGGGTGCCGTCCTGAACGTATCCAACCAAAGCAATGTGCGGATCGCTACGGTTACGACGGATGCCAATGGGCAATACAGCCTCGGCAATTTACCCCCGGGCGTTTCCATTACGATATCTGTGGCCGCTCCCAATTTTCAATTGCAGAATGCGGACTTTTTCCTCGATCCGGGTGTGACCCAGGTATTCAACCCGGTGCTGGCCCCCAGCCCCGCCACTGTATCCGGCACCGTATCCGGCGCAGACGGGCTGCCTATTGCCGGAGCCACTGTGACGGTTCTCGACCGGAACAGCAATGTGCAGGCCGAAACAGCAACCAATGCAAACGGCCAATATACCATCAGTTCACTGGTGCCTGGAGCAGCCTATCAGATTCGGGCCACTGCCCCCGGCTTCCAAACCTCGCTTAGCGGACTGCAGACCGCTCCGGGAGAAGCAGCCACCTTGAGCTTCACACTGCAGCCTTCTCCGGGGAGTATAACGGGCACCGTCACAGAGGAAGGCACAGGACTGCCTCTGGAGGGCATTTCCGTACGCGTGTATGACAGCCGCGACTTGACGGTGAGCACCACCCTGACGGATGCCGGCGGTCAATTTGCCATCACCTCTCTCCCCCCCGGTTCGTATACACTGCTGTTCTCCTCCTCCGCCTTTGCCGCCCGGACCATCGGGGCCACGGTGCGGCCGGGGGAAAATACGGTGGTCAATGTCCGGCTGTTGCGGCTGACCGGTTCACTGGAGGGCATCGTCCGGAGAACAGACGGGCAACCGCTTGTTAGTGCAAACATTTCCGTGATTGACAACGGAACTGTGGTAGCCCGGGACACGACGGATGCCGAAGGCGAATTTATGATACCCGGTCTTTTCCCGAAGAGCTATACCGTCAATGCTGCAGCCGAAGGCTTTGCCACGAAAACACTGGGGGTCTTCATTCGCCCGCTGGAAACCTCTGTACTGGAATTTACGCTTGAATCTACTACGGGCATCATCCGCGGCGCGGTGACGGATTCCGCCGGGACTCCCTTGGCCGGCGCTCTTATCGGCCTCAACAGCAATTTATTGGGTATTTCGATGCTGCGGGAGCGCACCGTAACCGATGACCAGGGAATGTTTCTCCTGCGGGACATTGCCCCCGGCGACTATGTGCTGAGCGTGATGCTGCGGGGGTTCCAGAACGCCCTGATCAGCACAACGGTACGGGCGGATACGCTCACACCCCTTACCGTCCCTCTCCTTCCTAACCCCGGCTCCATCCAGGGAACCGTGGCGGACGATGAGGGAGCTCCCATCGCCCCTGCGGTACCGGTCAATATTCGGATTAACGATACTAACGGCGGGCTGGCCGCCACACCTCCCGTGGATTCTTCCAGCCAATTCCGGGCCGATGATCTGGCTCCCGGCTCCTATTCGGTCTACGCCTCGGCGACGGGGTACCGGACGGAAAGCGCAACAGTCACCGTCATTTCCGGGGAAGAGACGGCAACTACAATCGTGCTGGCGCCCCTTCCCGGCTTTATCCAGGGAACCATTGCCGACAGGCAAACCCGGCTTCCCATAGGAGGGGCTATGATCAAGGCGGTGACCCAAAACGGCATCATTCTGGGCATCGCCATGACGGACCAGAACGGATTTTATCAAATCGACGGCCTGCGGCCAGGGAGCTATGTAGTGCTTACTCAGGCCCAAAATTATAATATTGCGCAGACCGGCGCCATCATCAAACCCGACACCGTCACTCAAACGGATATTCTGCTGGATCAGCTGCCGGGAAGCATCGAAGGCCGGGTAGAGCCGGCGGTTCCCCGTATTCTGGTTCAGCTTTACACCCTGCAGAATACGCCTGTCAGCTCCGTCTACTCCCAAGAGGACGGCACCTTCCGCTTTACTAACCTGGCTGCCTCCCAGTATATTCTGAATGCCAATGCCGTAGCTTACTCCTCAGGACCGGTGGGTGCATTGGTCGCCCCAGGGCAAACGGCCAATTGCATCATCCAGCTGTTTCCCAACCCGGGGACTGTGTCCGGGACCATCACCACCGTTAACGGCCGCCCTATTTCCAATGCCGTGATCCAGGTTCTGGACCGGAATGAATCGCCGCGCGGGAGAGCGCAGCCCGACAGTGCCGGACGCTACTTCATCGGAGAGCTGCCCGCCGGCATACTCAGTCTGGTTACCTCCGCTCCAGGCTTTGCGACGGAATCGCTTGCCGTCCAGCTCCAGCCGGGTCAGGAGCTGGCAGGTATCGATTTTGTCCTTTCCCCCAATCCCGGCGGGATAAGCGGCCTGGTGACCGATCTGGCCACCGATCTGCCCATTAACGGAGCCGAGGTAAACATACGGTTCTCCGAAGCCTCCGGCTTAAGCGTGGCGGCGGTTACCACCAGCCAGTTCGGGGAATTTCTCGTGAATGATCTGGCCCCCTCCTCCTATGCGCTGACGGTATTTGCCCCCGGTTATCAAACAGGCTTTATCGGCGCCATTGTGGAGAGCGACCAGATTACCAATGCCTCGGTTATGCTGGCGGCTCAGCCTGGCACCATCCGGGGCCAGGTGTTAACCGTAGACGATGCGGAATTGACCAGCAACAACACCTATATCAAGCTGTTCACCTCAAGCGGCACGCTGATCCAGACCTTGTTTGCCGACAGCAGCGGGCGTTTTGTCATTGAGGATCTGGCTCCGGATATTTATAGCCTCAGCGCTACGGCCGAGGATCATGCCACGGACTCCCAGACGGTCCTGTT
This sequence comes from Bacillota bacterium, assembly GCA_023393235.1. Classification (GTDB taxonomy): domain Bacteria; phylum Bacillota; class Bacilli; order Paenibacillales; family NBRC-103111; genus Paenibacillus_AR. Next base: position 12,219 of record JAEWMH010000085.1, read on the forward strand.
GGGACCCGGCGAATTGAAATTGGTGGTATTCCGCCTGGTGCCCGTCCTGTCCTTCGTAAGCGGCATTGTCACCGATGCCGTCACCCGGCTCCCCATCGTTGGCGCACTGGTAACGGTAAACAGCCGGACGACGCTGCCCATCGATACCACCTTCACCGACCAATTGGGGCAATTTATGTTTGATTCCATTTCCGCGGGGAGACGGGTATTAACGGTTACAGCGGATGGCTACGGAACGTTTACCAGCGGAATTCTGGCCGGAGCCGGGTTCGCCACAACCTTCCTGAGAGTGGAGCTGGAGCCATTGCCTGCAGCTGTCTTCGGGTTTGTCACCAATATCGAGGACGGGTCAGCCATTGCCGGAGCTGAGGTCACACTGCTGACCGATGCCCAGGAGACCTTCGCCACCATCATCAGCGACATATCCGGCAGCTATGCGTTCCGTCTCCTGTCTCCGGGTCGGTACCTCAGCTTTGCCACCGCCCAGGGTTTTGCCCTGCAGAACGGCACCTTCACTGTCGGTCCCGGCCAAACCACCAAAGCCAGCTTCACCCTGCAGCCCCTGCCCGGTTCGTTTACCGGACGCATTACCGACAAGGCAACGGGAGCACCGCTAAACAGCATCGGCATCTTCGTCCGCCACCTCAACAATTTTGCCCAGGTAGCGGGGCTTGGCTCCACGGATGCAGAGGGGGTTTTCCTGATTGATAACCTTCCGGCCGGCAATTATGTAGTCAATATTTCGGAAATCGGATTTGTTGCCACCCAATCCTCCTTTTTTGTCGGACGGGGCGAAACGGTACGCCGGGACTTTCCTCTGGCCCGCACCAGCAGCATCATTATCGGCGATGTCACCAATGAGAACGGAACCAAGCTGCCCGGGTCGCTGGTGGTTGCTACCGATCCTAACGGGGTGATTGTGGGGCAGGGAGCGGCTGACAACGAAGGCCGGTTTTCCGTAGGCACCGGAACAGGCACCCCCGGCGGGCTCCTTCATGTGGTAGGGGTGGCGGACGGACGTGAGTATCAACTGGTGGATGTTGCGGTCCCCAATGAAAGCACCCTGCGGGTGGATTTGACACTCCCCGCCAACAGGGCCACTGTCACCGGTCAGGTACAGAACCAGCAAACCGGAGCACCGGTGTCCAACATGATTATTACCGCCTTTACCGAGTCGCGGGTCTATCTGGTATCCGTAGCCAGCGATGCGGAGGGTTTGTATGCCATCAATAATCTGTCCCAAGGCACTTACATCATCTCCGTTTCGGGCCAATCCTATGGTTCTACGGCTGCAGTCATAACGGTGCCCGCCAGCGGGGTTGTCCGGTTGAACCTGCAGGTTCCCACAGCCTTCGGCACCTTAATGGGGCGGATCTTCGACCAGAACGGCCGGATGCTGTATGAGGCCCTGTCCGAGGTATTCCTGCCCAACGAAGCCCGGCAGACCGCCCAGGTGCAGGCGTTCCGGCCGCAGCCCTCTTCCGGCAACGGTAACGGAGGATTGCGGGAGGCCTTTACCTTCATGCGGTCTGTCATCAGCAACGAAAGCGGGCAATACAGCCTGTCTAATCTGCCTGCGGGCACATTAGGCGCTGTATTCTCCTTCCCGGGCAAGCAGTCCAAGCGGGTTGGGTTCATTATTAATAACAATCAGACGACCTATTTGGATGTGGTGCTGCTGGATGAGGAGGAGCCGGAGGAGTAAGATGACCACTTATTCCGGATATAGCGAAAAGAACTGCCGGGTAATCCGGCGGTTCTTTTTTATGGATTGCCCCCCAATCGTTACTGGTACTCGCTTCCTAGCTGGCCGCGGTTTATGGGGGATTTTGGGGCAACGCAGGCTGCTTAGAAGCATTGACATCCCCCAGGGACCGAAGTAGACTAGGGTAATGTTTGACCTTTGTTTAATTTCACGGAATTCTTGGAGGATTCTGTGCTGAATAGGAGTAGAACCGGGCATGAATCCGTTACGCCGCAATCCGAAAGAATTGAATGTGTTCCTGATCGCCAGCCTCATCAATACCACAGGCGGCTCCCTGATGTGGCCGCTTGTTTCCATGTATGTGTTCGACGAGCTGGGCCGCAGCCTGGCCGATGCAGGTCTCGCCATATTGGTCCAGTCGCTGGGGGGCATCATCGGACAGCTGTTGGGCGGCGCCCTGTACCACCGGGTTGGCGTCAAACGGCTGATTACCGGCTCCTTGGCGCTGAATGCCTCCGTCCTGCTGGTCCTGCCTCTCCTTAGCGGCAACTGGCAGCTTTTCATCGGCGCCATGTGGCTGATCGGCCTGTTTAATTCCATGTCGCTGCCGGCTATCCAATCGTACATCGGCTTCCGCTTTACCGAACGTCGGGCGGAAATTTTCAACATTATCTATGTGGCCAATAATATCGGCGTGGCTCTGGGTACGGCGCTGAGCGGTTTTCTGGCGGATTTTTCCTACCACCTCAGCTTTATCGCCAACGGGGCAACTTCCGCCTTCTTTGCCGTATTCTTCCTGTTTTATCTGAAATCTACGGATGTAGCCCAAGGTCCGGGGGCCTCCGCGGCATCCTCCCACAACAAGGCGGGAAGCCCGGGGACATGGGCGCTGCTGGGCAATGTCCGTCTGTATCTTCTCCTGGCCACCGGTGCCCTCCTGCTTCATATCGGCAACTCCATCTGGAATACCGGGGTGTCTCCTTTTATTGTGGGTGAGGGTATGCCCAAGAGATATTACGGGTTTCTGTGGACACTGAACGGGGTGCTGATTTTCGTGGCCCAACCTTTGCTGGGGCTTATCAAACGGTATCTGACCCGCACCGTCTCCGCACAGATGACCGCCAGCAGTCTGTTTTATGCGGCTGGTTATGCGTGCATTCTGCTGCTGCAAAGCTATCCCGGCATGGTGCTGGGTATGATTCTCGCCACCTTGGGGGAGATGCTTATTTCCCCGGCAATACCTGCCTACTTATCGGAGCACGGCGGCGCCCACGCCCCCTTCTACATCGGCCTTGCCGGCGGCATCGGCTCGGGAGGCCGGGTAATCGGCCCCTATGTGATGGGCAGCCTGTATGATGCAGGCGGGCTGCCGCCGGTAACGTGGCTTGCTCTGGTAGCGGCGCTGGTTTCCGCCGGCGCCTATTGGGCCCATTCCGCCTGGAACCGCCAGGCGGCGAGGCAAGGCCTGTCCGCGGCAGCGGGCGGACAAGGCTTGTCGGGCTGATGCTGTCCGATGCCGCCACCACCGGACATACGCTAACGGGCAAGCGTAACAACTGGTCATGGAACCACTGGACGTGCCATCGCGGAACATGTGCTAACCGGACACGTTGCATCTTTGGTATTCGCTAACCGGACGAGCCATCACCGGATATACGCAAAACACTTGCTCCCTCCATCACCACTCATACGTAACACCAGCTTGCTCCATGACCGGACATTTGCCGACACTTGCTCGCTACATCACCGAACATGTGCTAACGGACCCTGGTTCCGTTAATGAGCCGAAAATCGGCCTTTTGATAAAATAACGGACCCACGTTCCCTTATTCGGCCAAAAAGCCGCTGTGGCTGACCTGGAATAGCCAAATAACGTCCCCTGTGTCCGCGAAAATGCAGATAAGGGTATTTTGGCGAAATAACGCACCGTAGGTCCGTTAGGCGCATAGGATGGGACGCTATAAGCCTGGCCCAACAAAACGAGGTATGATCAGCTTCAAAAAAATAAGGACCTGCGCCACTTCCATGGCACAGGTCCTTCTATGTTTACGCCAGCGCAGCAGGGGTTTCCGTCCATGCCTTGACCCGCGCGAGCTGGGCCTCTGCATCCCTGTACCCCAGCTCATACAGCTCCGTCAGCTTGACCTGATCCTTGGTCATCCGCCCCACCTCAATATGGGCCGAGGGCTGGATGAGAACCGCCTTACCCTGGCGCTCCAGCTCCTCCGCCAGCTCCATGGACTGGTTGTAAATCTGGTACCGGTTCTCCAGCGCTTCCACCAGCCCCGGGTACTTGCCGTACATCCGGCGGGCCAGCCAGCCGTGCTTGAAGGGGGTTTTCCGGTAGCCGGCAGGTTTTGTGGAGATGATGATATGCAGGCCATTCCCGTCGGCCATCGACTTGCCCACCGGAATCGGATCGCTGATCCCCCCGTCGAACAGCACCCGGTCCCCGGCCAGCACCGGCGGGGATACGAAGGGCAGACTGCTGGAAGCCCGGATAATATCGAGAATATTCCCGGCCTTCTCCGTCTCCCGTTTTTCCATATAGAAGGGCTGCCCGGACACCGCATCCGTCATTCCCACCCACAGGCTGCCCGGATCTCTGTAGAAGGAATCATAATCGAAGGGCACCAGCTTGTTGGGCAGCTCGTCAAAAATCAGACTCCAGCCGAAGATACTCTTCTCCCGGAACAGATTGCGGACGCCCACATAACGGGGATGGGACACATAATCAATGGTAACCGTCTTGTTGCGCCCTTTTTGGCCGGAGATATAAGAGGCCGCATTGCAGGCTCCCGCCGAAACACCGATGACATACGGCACGCGGATGCCGTGCTCCAGGAAACATTCCAATGCACCTCCCGTATACACACCCCGCATCCCTCCGCCTTCCAGCACCAACCCTACCCGTTCCAAAGCAATCCCTTCTTTCTGCTAGGTTCAGACACATACTTCTATTATTCCACAAGATGAAGGCCAATGCACCCTTGGGTGTGTCTGAAAACTCGCTTGAGGGCACCTTTCAACTCCTTTTCGCCCCTTACTTCGTTACTTCTCCCCTTGACGTACCCCCCGGTACGACTGCGGGCAAGTGCCTTGCCTGGAACGAAAATTCGCTAAAATTTGCTTCCCTCGGAGTTTTCAAACACACCCTAGCAAAAGACCACCCCTCAATGCTCCGGTCCGTCTTCCTCCCGGGCATAGCGCGAGGCCACATACTCGGCAGCCTGGCGGAAATGATCCAGCTCCACTGCCGTGCCGCCCTCCTTCAGGCATAAAGCGGAGGCGTACAGCACCATATCCTTGATATCCGCTCCCGTCATATGGTCAAAAGCCGCCGCCAGCACCGCAGGACTAACCCCCTCACCCAATGGCAGCCTGCTGGGCAAATGGGTCTCCCAAATCCCCGCACGCTCCGACTCATCGGGATACCGGAAGGCGATCTGGGCCAATATCCGGCGGCGGAAAGCATCGTCATAATTTTGCAACAGGTTAGTGGTGAACACCACTACGCCGTCAAAACACTCCAGCTCCAAAAGCATCACACTGCGGCTGATATTCACGCCGTAGTCAGAGGATTGCTGGACATGGGTCAGCCGTTTGCCCAGGAAGGAATCCGCTTCGTCGAACACCAGCACCGCTCCCGCTCCGGAAGCGGCGGCAAACACCGACTTGATATTCTTCGGCGTCTCCCCCACAAACTTGGACTCCAGCTCCGCATAATTCACCAGCAGCACCTGGCGGCCCAGCGTGCCCGCCAACGCCTCCGCTGTCATACTTTTGCCCGTACCGGGAGGCCCATAGAAGTTCAACACCACTGCCCGCCCGTCAAAATGGGACTCCTCCAGCCCCCATTCCCCGAACAGCTTCTCCCTCTGACGGATCATAACCAGAGCCGCCTCCAGATGGCTCCTGGCCTCCGGATTCAGGCTCACCTCGTCCAGTGTCCAGCGGGGCATACAGGCAGACCATAAGCCGGAGGAGGCTTGCAGAGGAAGAGCCGCTTCCGCGGGCTGCCGCCCCATTCCTCCACCGGAGGACACCGGACCGGCGGCGCTTTCTGCGGCAGCATGCCCAGGCTCTCCTTCGGCAGCCCCATGAGAAATAACAATCCGCTGCGGCACAGGATTATATGGAGAGGCATTATGGGCCACAGCAGCGGCAATACCCCTGAGCATCTGGGCCACCAGGGGCTCATCCGCAAGCCGGGGCTCCTCCCCCTCCTCCGCGGGTGCATACAGGGCATCCTCCACTTCAACGGTTACCTGCCGGTTCCGGATCTCCAAAGTCTTGCGGTATGTCTTGCGTATCATCAGGGACGGGTCAATCAACCGGGGTTTGCCGATCACGGTCATTCCTCCTTATGTGCGTCCAACAGCCGTTCCATTTTATTAAAATGGTAACACAAACCAGCCGGATAGAAAACCTCAACCGGTGGCCACCACTAAGGAAAGCTGCTGCCAAAGCGCAAAAAAAGCATGCCCCGTCACCGGAAACATGCCTGATCGGTTACCTGATCCCATTCCCTAAGACACGCGGATGCCCAGCTCCCGGAAGCGGATCCGGAATTGCCCGGCCAGCTTCTCTTTGCCCTCCTTCTCCAGGAAGGACGCCTGTACGCCGTTCATAATCAGGGCCGCCACCTCCTCCTTGCCGAAGCCGAAGCGTTCCGTCAGCACCGCATACTCCCGCTGGAGACTGGTGCCCGATACGGTGGGATTATCCGTGTTGATGGTCAGCACAAGCCCCTGGTCAAAATATTCCCGGACCGGATAATGCTCCCAGGCGGATACCGCCTTGGTCTGGATATTGCTCACGGGACATAGCTCCAGGGGGATCCTTCCGTCACGGACCAGCTTCAGCACCTCCGGATTTTCCCGGGCGCGCACGCCGTGGCCAATGCGGGCGGCACCCAGCCGGTGGACGGCCGTTGCGATATTCTCCGGCCCTGCCGCCTCCCCGGCATGGATGGTCACCGGAAGCCCATACCGCCCGGCACGGCGGAATACCTCCTCATGGAGCTGCGGCGGATAATGGGCTTCATCCCCGGCCAGATCCACCGCCACCAGCCCCCGCTTCCGGTAATCCGCTGCCGCATCCACAACCTGCAGATTATCCCCTTGCCCATGGTGGCGCATGCAGTTGGCGATCCCCCGGGCAGTCACGCCCAGCTCCCGCTCCCCCCGCTTCAGTCCAGCCAGAACGTGGGCGATGACCTCATCCGCCTTCATCCCGCTGCGGGTATGCAGCAGCGGGGCAAAACGCACCTCCAGATAACGCCCGTTATGGCGAGCCGATTGCACCACCGTCTCATAGGCCACCCGTTCCAGGGCGGAAGCCGTCTGAAGATACGGCAGCACAAAATCAAACTTGCCCAGATACTCCACCAGACTGGCGCAGCCCTCGTCAATTTGCATCAACTGGAGCAGACGGGCATCCGTCTCCCCGGAGAGGGGCCTGCCTTGCTCCCGGGCCAGCTCCCGCAGTGTTTGCGGCCGGACGGAGCCGTCCAGATGGACATGAAGGTCCACCATGGGGAGCTCAGACAGCCAATCATGCCGCTTATCCCTTTCCATCATCCCTTCCGCCTCCTCCAACCGGTTGAATGGACTCTGCCGCATGGGCAGAATTCTTGCAGACGACAGCTGCGTGTGAGATTATTGTTATATAAGGTAACATAATTTTATCATCAGCGCTACTTTTTTTGAGACAAGGACAGGCCCATTTTTTCCGGTGACGGGGTATATATAAAGGAGTATAGAAGGAGGCTGCTGCGGGAATGAAACTATGGATCAAAATCGTCTCTTTCGCTCTCATCGCCGCTCTCCTGCTTGTAGTTTGGCGTTCGGATTTGGTGACAGGTATGTTGTCCGGAGATCCTGAGGCCGGACAGGAGGTCTCGGAAAACAGCCGGTATCTGTTTCTGGGTTTAATGCTGCTTTTGATGGTTATCCAAAATTTATTTGCGGTTATTCCGTTTATCCTGCTGATTACCGTGAATGTCAGCATTCTCGGTTTCGCCGGCGGATACCTCTGGAGCTGGGCCACCAGCATTCTGGCTGGTTTGGTTTCCTTTTGGGCAGCGCGGTATTGGCTGCAGGATTTCTTCGCCCGGTGGCTCAAGCCTTCTCTCCGGGACCGCTTCGAGGACAATGCCTTCTGGGTGGTGTTTATCGGGAGAGTCTTTCCTTTTGTTCCTACCAGCGTGGTCAATGTGGCAGCGGGACTCAGCTCCGTCAGCATGCGGCCGTTCCTCTACGCCACCGTGCTGGGCAACATGATCTATATTTTTGTGCTGGCACTGGTTCCCCTGGGAATCATGTCGGTGAGGTTCGAGCCGCATATGTATGTCATTATGCTCCTTCTGGCCGGAGCTTCGGCTGTAGGGTGGCGGGTACGGAGAAGAAGACGCAAGCGGAAAGCCGCAGAAGAGCGCGCTGCCTCCGTTGCCGACCAACCGTCCGCCATCCACTAAGGCGCCTGCAAGCTGGGTGTACCCCAAAAAACCGTCAAGCCCAAGGCCTGACGGTTTGTTTGCTGTTATCCCACTCCTGAACTCAACTGCCTCCGCTTTTCTTATTCCGCATAGCGGCAATCACCCGTACCCCGTCTTCTCCACCCCCGGCAAAGGAACAGTAACGGGAGGTTTCCATACCGTAGATGGCGATTTTCCCCTCATGGTCATAATGCACCCCATAGCCGTATTTTTTGGGGAGCATGGAGGCGCGCATACACGGATGGGACTTGGCAAACAGTTTCTCCCGGATTTCCCCCTCCCGTACCTGCCATTCCTCCTCCGGTATCCCCTGATGCCGCAGATGCACCTGGTAAATCAAGTCCTTCTCCGTAAAGCGGTAAGGGTGATCGGACAGAAGCTCGAACTCCAGCAATGGCTTGGTTTTCACCCCGCCCTTCGGCTGCGGCTGGACAGACTCCTCCACCGGACAATCGGGGGAAACGGTAATGAACGTATCCGTGTAGCTCATGCTAACACTCCTTTTTAGAATCTTTTTGCCCAAAAAAGAAGCTGCGCCGGCTTGCATACATAATTTCCCTGAATAAGGGAATTTTAAGTTCTGGTCCATACAGAAGGGAGGATGAACATGCAAACACCTACAGCCAAAGAACTGGAGTACATCGTTGACTCCATGTCCAACGAAGAATTGATGCTCAAGCAATGTGCCGCCGTAGCCTCCATCACCACAAATCCGGCTGTGCGCAGCCTGTGCCAAGCCCATGTGCAAACCCATGAGCAGCACCTGCACACTCTGATGAACGCTCTTCATCAAGGATTAAACAGCGCCAACGGCCAATTTGCCGCCAACCAGCAGCAATTCACCGGTATGACTCAACAACACTAATCACGGAAGGAGGAGAAGATATGCATCAGCAAAACCAATACGGTCAATACAACCAGGATCAATTTATGCAACAGCAACAGCAGCAACAACAACAGCAAGCCGTCCAAAATCTTCTGCCCGAAAAGGATTGGCTCTACACCGTCCTTTGCGATCTGAAGCGCACCGCCCGCGAATATGCAACTGCCGTCACAGAATCCAGCGATGATTCCCTGCGCAAAATCTTTACCGATCTCCTGAACAGCACTCTGACCATGCAAGGTCAGGTCTATACGCTCATGAAGCAAAACAACATGTACAACGCTTCCTCTCCGGCCCAAGGCCAGGAGATCCAGAAGCAAATCCAAACCTACCAAAAGTCCGGACAGGAAGCCTTCCAGTTCGCCAAGCAGAAGCTCGGCCAGCATAACCAGCAGGGCACCGGCACCTCCCAGCAGCACATATACATGTAAGGAGCTGCGAGGGCTAAGCTGACCCGAGGCTTCGGGCATTACGGGTATTCAACAGGCGGGATTCCCTTGGGGGTCCTGCTTTTTTATACCCCCTTGAGCACATCTTTCAGCGTAAGGGCGGGCTCCAGTCCCAGCTCCCCCATGTACTTCTCCCGCATCTGCCTGTACAGCTCCTCCATAGCCGCGGGACTTCCCTGCTCAAGCAGATGAAGGAGCAGGTCCCGGTAATGGGAGTCGGTATACGGCTCCAGCTCAATGCGCTTGCGCAGCACCGCCTCCCTGCGTCCCCCCTTTACCTGCCCGGCCGCATGATGCAGATACTCCAGGAATGAGGCGCGGAGCTTGTACCGCCTGGTTTCCGCCCAGCCGTAGCTTTCCTCCTCCAGGTAGTCACCCCGGTACAGCGCCAGCGCTTCGGCAGCACGGCTCCCGCTCCGGTCCGAAGCCAGCAGCAGCTCCAGCTCATCCGCATCGCAGCGCAGGTCCTCATGACTCATCATGTAACGCTCATCGGCGAAGGAAACCATCTGGCCATAGCCGCCCTGCTTCAAGGTATGGCGCAGCTGGTAGAGAGAGGTATGGAACAAGGTCTGGGCCTTCTCCAGATCATGCTCCGGCCACAGGCTGTCCAATATCCGGTCCCGGTAAACCGGCCCCTTCTGATGCAGGAGAAACGCGAACAGCTCCCGGGTTTTTTTGGTCCGCCACGCCAGCAGGCTTCCGGATTGCCCATAGACCTCCAGGCTGCCCAGCACCTTGACCGGTAGCCCGGGTCCTTCAGGAAGCGCAACGGCCGCCGTTGAAGCCCCCGGCCCCCGCCGGGTTTTGTACCGCTCGACCGTACGGATCAGACGCTCCCGGGAGACCGGCTTCAGGAGATAATCCATCGCCGATAGATCGAAGGCGGTCACCGCATACTGCTGGTATGCCGTAACAAATACAATCTCGGCTTCCGGGCAAAGCTCCCGGAACCGTTCGAAGGCGGCCAGTCCGCTCATCCCCGGCATCTCTATATCCAGAAAGATCAGGTCCGGCTGCTCCGCCGCCGCCGTGTCCAGCGCCTCCTTCACCTGGACGCACTTGCCCACCAGCGCCACACCTTCGATCTCCCCCAGCAGAATCTCCAAAATATCCAAAGCTATCCACTCATCATCCACTACCAGAATCTTGATCATGAGATATACGGCTCCTCCGGAAGCTGGAATGTGAAAACAGTACCTTCATGCTGCACACTTTCAATCCACAGGCGTTCCCCGTAGAGCATCTGCAGCCGGCGGGAGACATTGCGGATGCCCACCCCCGCCGCTTGGCCCAGCTTGATGGTTTCAAGCCGGTCCGCCGACATTCCGGCCCCATTGTCCGATACCGTGAAGCGTGTCCCCCCGCCCAGCCGTTTCACATGAATTTCGACCGTGCCGCCTTCGGGCTTCTGGCCGACGCCGTGGCGGACCGCGTTCTCCACCAGGGGCTGAAGCAAGAGCGGCGGCATCATACAATCCGTGTCCGGATCAATCTCAATGGACACCTGAAGCCTCGGCCCGAACCGCAGCTGCTCAATGGCCAGATATGCCCTGACCACCTCCAGCTCATCCTGGAGCGGAACCCGCTCCTGCTGGAAGCTGTAGGTGAATTTGGCCCGCAGATAGGTAGTCAGCTGGTAGATGGTTTCCCGGAGCTTGTCCGGGTCCTTGTAGCTTAAACCAATCAGGGAGTTCAGGCTGTTATACAGAAAATGGGGCGTGATCTGCGCCTGTAGATATTCCATTTCATTCTGGACAGCATGCCGGGAAGCCCGTTTCATGGCCAGAAGCGATTCGGCCCGGGCACGAAGCTCCGCCAGCTCGAAGGGCTTCTGCAGGATATCGTTGGTGCCCGCCTCGAAGGCGGCCACTACATCCTCCTGCCGCCCAGAGGCGGTCAGCATCAGGACGGGAAGCTCCGCATGGCTGTACCGCTTGCGGATCTCCCGGCAGATATCCAGCCCGGAGATAACGGGCATCATCAAATCCAGCAGCACCAGCTCCGGCCTGCCTGCCCCCTCCAGCCAGACCAGGGCGTCGGCACCGCCGGTGAAGGCCTTGTAGCCCCAGCCCATGGAGGCGGCCACCTCCATCAGCACCTTCAGATTTGCCTCTTCATCATCGACCAGGAGAACCAGCCCCTCCTTACCCGGTGCTTCAAACGAACGCACCATCCGGGGACCGGCCGGAAGCTCCGCAGCCGGAAGCTCCGCTTCCCCGGCGCTTAGCGTGCGGGCATAAGGCAGCGTGGAACGGGCAATGGGCATCGTGAAGGTGAAGCAGCTCCCCATGCCGGGCTCCGAACGGACGGCGATGGATCCGCCCTGCAGTTCCACCAGCTGGCGGGTAATGCTCAAGCCCAGACCCACACCCGGATTCCACCCTGCCTCCTCCGCCTGCTGGAAGGGCTGGAAGATCCGGTCCAGGGCTTTGGCGTGAATCCCGCAGCCGGTATCCTCTACCGATATAGCCATCATGCCGTCTACCGCACGGGCGGAGATACGCACATAGCCCCGCTCCGTAAACTTGAGGGCATTCTCCGCCAGGTTGTGCAGAATCTGCTTTAGCCTGTTCTCATCCGCATACAAGAGAGGCAGGTCGTCAGCCAGCTCATTTTTCAACTCCACATTTTTTTTGACCATGGAGACCGCCAGCATATCCAGCACAAGCCGCACGGCCAGCCCCAGATCCACCGCAGTCCTACGGATGCGGATTTCACCCGTGCGGATCAGGTTCAGATCCATAATGTCCTGCACCAGATCAGCCAGACGCCTGCCGGACATATTCAGCATACGGACCTGCTCCCGGTGCGCCGCCGACAGGGGCTCCTTCCGGTCGTCCAGCAAAATTTGGGACAGGTTGATCATCCCATGCAGCGGTGTCCGCAGCTCATGGGAGGTCCGGGCAAGAAACTCGTCCTTTTGCTTGTCATACTCCAGAAGCTGCTCCGACAGCCGCCGGCTCCGGTCCATAATCTGCTGGGCCCGGAAGTTGGCCAAGAGCGCCTGGGAGAACACCAGCAGAAGCGGGCTCAGGATGGCAATAGTGGCATTATCCCGCGCCATCTGGTACCGGAACTGGGCAGAGACGGCCGTAACGGCCATAAACACCGCCACCATCGCCAAATACCAGGCCACCGGAGAGCTGCGGGCAAACCCCCGGTACAGCAGATAGAAAATCGCCAGAAAAGCAATGCCCTGGAATACCAGATTGGGCCAGAAGGTCATCCGCAGCGCTCCATTGGGCAGGAGAACCACCATCCCGATATAGCCCGCCAGAATCCAGGGCAGCCCCCGCCGGATGATGCCCACCCTTTCCTGAAGAAAGCTCGACATGTACAGGATAAAGAAATAAAAGGATAATACAGCCAGAATAAACAGCAGCTTGTGCAGCCAGATAAACGGCAATTGCGGTACTACAAGCGCTGCCAGAATTTCATTGTCAATACTGAAGAAGAACCCCGTCGACAGGCAAAAAAGACTCAGGTACATATAATGGCGTTCTTCCCGCCATTGCCGGAACATCCCGGCGAAGTAAAAGCCGAATACCAGCATGGCCGTAATCAGAGCCATATCCTCGAGACGGGAGCGGTCCCGGTTGTTCATCACCTGCCCGGCAAAGCCGAATTCCGGCGCCTGGCTCATCCCGTTTTTGGTCATCAGAATGTAGTTGGACACCTGGACCAGCAGCTCCGCGGTGCCTGCCTCACCTCTGCCTACCCCATAAAACGGGAGATTGCTGGGCACAAAATCCCGCTCATTGTCCGCCGTTTCTCCGGTGCCTCCCAGATATTCCCCGCCCAGAAAAACCTTGCTGGACAAACGCACCTTCTTCATCCGCAGACCGTACATCCCCGGGTCCCGGAGCTTGATTTCCAGCCGGTAGGTGCCTGCCCCTACGCCGCTGACTCCGTCTTCGGCCATGTAGCTGTCCCAATTCCCCGGAAGCCGGACCCGCATCCCCTGCCCGGCAAGCTCGGGATTGCGGCGGAAGTCCTCCGGCGTCAGGAGACCGGGGTAGAACATCCACTCACCCGACAAGGGAATCGGCCCTTCTCCGGCAAAATCCCAGGCCCCCGCATCCAGCACCCCGTCCACTGCCTTGGGACGGTCATGGGGCGACGTAATGACCTGATACGCATACAGCAGGAGTCCCGCCAGAAAAAGGACGCCCATCAGCTTCAGCATAGCGAACTGGCTCTGACGGAGGCGTCCCCCTTTCATACGGCTTCCCGCTGCCTGCTCTGTCATGCCTCTACCTCCAGCACCAGCCCTACGGGACAGTGGTCGCTGCCCATCACCTCAGGGCAGATGAAGGCCTCTTTCACTTTGGGGGACAATCGCTCGGACACCAGGAAATAGTCGATCCGCCAGCCCACATTGCGCTCCCTGACCTTCGGCATGTAGGACCACCAGGAATAGGCATCCTGCTTGTCCGGATGGAGCAGCCGGAAGGTGTCCACAAAGCCGGACTCCAGAAGCAGCGTCATCTTCTCCCGTTCCTCATCCGTAAAGCCCGAATTGCCACGGTTGGATTTGGCATTCTTGATGTCGATCTCCTGGTGGGCCACGTTCATGTCCCCGCATACCACCACAGGCTTATGCTTGTCCAGCTGCATGAGGTAAGCCCGGAAGCGGTCCTCCCACTCCATACGGAAGGGCAGCCGGGAGAGGTCCCTGCGGGCATTGGGCGTATATACATTCACCAGGTAGAACCCTTCAAATTCAAGGGTCAGCACACGGCCCTCCGGCTCCTCATCCGCCTCCAGCCCGTACCGGATGGTAAGCGGGCGGATGCGGGTGAATACTGCCGTGCCGGAGTAGCCCTTTTTGACCGCATAGTTCCAATATTGTCCGTAAGCATCCCCATGATCCAGCTCAATTTGACCCTCCTGGAGCTTGGTTTCCTGCAAGCAGTAAATATCTGCATCCGCCTCCTGGAACCGCTCCATAAACCCTTTATTGATACAAGCCCGAAGGCCGTTGACATTCCATGACATCAGCTTCATTTCGTCCGGCTCCTTTATTGTCATTGCTCTATAGATCCCTGCCGTCCGCTCATAAACCGTCTGCGGAAGCGCAGGAGCTTGGCCAGCGCCGCATCAACCGGCCCTTCGCCGATCTGGGCGTCGATGCCCATCTGCTTCAGGAGATTGACGGCACCGGGACCGATATGGCTCACGAGAACCAGACTGCAATCCTCCACTAAGGCAGCCGTCCGCCGCAGACGGTCCTCCTGATGCTGCCCCATCACCCCGTCCGTTTCATTGCGCCGCGCCTCCAGCCGGGTAATGCCGCCGTCTCCGGTAACCTCATATACCACAAATTGTCGGCTGCTGCCAAAATGCTGGTCAATCTCCACTTCGTCGCTTGTGCCGACGGCGATCCGGTAGGCCATGGTTCTCTCTCCTTTTTGGAAAAAAACGCTTCTCTCTTCATCTGTATCTATTATAAAGGAGAAGGCGAGAACGTGGCTATCCCGAAGAATCTGCCACTGGTTGGCTGCCGGGAATCTGCAGCTCCTGCCCGTCCAGCTTCATCTGCTCCATCATGGTCTTCAATTGCCCCTCATCCGCCAAGGACGTCAGACCAATATTCAACGTACCGGTCAGCTCATTCACATGCAGTTCCTGTACCTTGTACGTAATGTTGCCGTATTGGACAGGCTTCACGGCCTCCACCTGCTCCTTCAAAAGCCGGTTGGCCTCCTCCAGCTGGCGCAGCTGCTCCTCCATCCGCAGAAAGCGGCCTTCCAGCTCCAACTGGCGTCTCTCCAGCCATTCGTTGCGCTGCATCAGGCCATGGAGACATTGCTGCCAGCCCGGCTGCTCTCCTTGCGGAGCATAATATGCTGCATACATACCCTTCACCTCCATGCCGGGGGTTCACCGGCAAAGACTCCATAATTCTGCTGCCCACCGTCCGGCGTATAGGAGGAGCCCTGAGTCTGGATGAAGCCGCCAGGGAGCTCCTCATCCACTTCTCCGCCATCGCTTGCGTCTTCCGCAGCCCCTATGATGCCTTCGGCTGCAATCGGCTCCAGCGCCCCCGCTTCCTGCGCGGCGCCCGCCGGCTGGCCGTCCCCGCCGGTCTGGGTAATGACCGTGGATTGGTTCCGGGTGAGAATGGTGTTGCCGATATTCAACGATCCGATGCTGGCGATGGAATTCACTTTAATGTTATGGATATAAAAATTCATGGGAGGTTGCCTCCTACGGGCATTTGCCGATTGGCTCCAGGCCGGATTATCCGACGGAATTCGTGATCTGATCCTCGACGTCCGGATCATTCACCAGGTTATTGTCCACGTTGAGAGACGGGCTGGCATCGCCCATGATGGTGTTGCCCCCTACCGCCTTTTGGTTGGCAGCATTGTTGCTGAACAGATTGTCGCCAAAATTGACAGCCCCGCCGTTGGACACATTATTGATGCGGATATTAAAAATGTTGTACACATTCGGGCACAAGGTTCCACCTTCTGTCTTTCGGGCAGCAGCCTGGAACTGCCTGCCGGAGTATTCAGACGTAGTGTATGCGGCGATCTGGGCGGATGTTCCGGTTGGCAAGCCCGCGCAAACTCACCGTTGACAACAGCGGTACTACGTGTTACTTTATAGTGGTAGTAAGTAATACTTCATACCAGTGATACAGAATAGCAAGGAGTGGATGACGCTGGAGAACCTGACGGAAATGCTCAAGGGTGTGCTGGAGGGCTGTATCCTTGAAATTATAAGCCGCCAAGAAACCTACGGGTACGAAATCACACGGCAGCTGAACGCCCTCGGCTTCAGTGATGTGGTGGAGGGAACGGTATACACTATTTTGATCCGGTTGGAAAAAAGCAAGCTGGTGGAGGTCGCCAAAAAACCCTCGGATATGGGGCCGCCGCGGAAGTTTTTCTCGCTTAATGAAGCAGGGCGTGATGAGCTCCGGAGGTTCTGGGAAAAGTGGGAGTTCGTCGCATCGAAAATCAACCAGTTAAAGGAGGGGCCATGACTATGCTGGATTCCATTATTAAATTGATCATTGGCGATCTGGAGGAAAAGCGGGCCTATAAGCAGCTCATGAAGCGGGTGAACGCCCTGCCGGAGGATTACCGGTATGCATTCCGCAAGATCCGGCATTATATGTTTTCCGTTGGCTCTCCAGGCGGAGATATGGCGATATTCACGGACTTGACGATATTTTCGGACTTGGTGGAATTATTGGAGGCAAGCGCGGCCGAGGGCAAGCCGGTGCTTGAGGTCATAGGCAGCGACGTGGGCCGGTTCAGCGATGAGCTGATGCGAGCGGCAGTTTCCCATAAAGCAGCGCCACGGGAGAAGCTGAATCAAGAGATTATGGACAAATTCAATAAAGACGGAGAGTGGTCATAATGCTGGAGCTTATCAAAAAATTAATGGGAGAAAAAAGAGAATATAAGGAGCAAATGGCCCGAGCGGAAGCACTGCCGGAGGATTACCGGTTCGTGTTCAAAAAAATTCATGATTACATGTGGAATCTCGCCGGAGGGGATGGCTCCCACATGCTGAAGGCACAGCTTGAATTAATCGAGCTGTTTGAAGCGGGCGCCGCCGAGGGCCGGCATGTTCTGGAGCTGACGGGCGAGGATGTGGTCGGGTTTTGCGATGAGTTTCTGCGCGATACCAACAAATGGACCGACGACCTCCGCCACAAGATGAACCGTGACATGATGAACAAATTCGGAAAGGGGGACGATGCCAAATGACGGACATCGCCATTCAGGTCAAGGAATTGAAAAAATCCTACAAAACCACGGAGGTTCTGAAGGGTGTGAACCTTCAGGTGCGGAGGGGCGAAATTTTTGCCCTGCTGGGCTCCAACGGCGCAGGTAAAACGACTGTGATCAAAATCCTCAGCACGCTGCTGAAGCAGGATGGCGGCACCGCCCTTGTCAACGGCTTTGACGTAGCGTCAAAGCCTAGCCATATCCGGCAGTCCATCAGCCTGACGGGACAGTTCGCCGCCGTGGACGAAATATTGACCGGCCGGGAGAACCTGATCATGATCGCCAAGCTGCGGCATGTGGAGAACCCCCGGCAGGTTGCGGAGGAGCTGCTGGTCCGCTTTGGCTTGACGGCTGCTGCTGACCGCAGGGCCTCCACCTATTCCGGCGGCATGCGCCGCAGGCTGGATATCGCCATGAGCCTGATCGGGAAACCGCAGCTTATTTTCCTCGACGAGCCTACCACAGGGCTTGACCCCGAGGCGCGTATAGAGACCTGGAGGCTGGTGAAGGAGCTGGCCGACGGGGGCACAACGGTCTTCCTGACCACGCAGTATCTGGAGGAGGCGGAGCAGCTGGCCGACCGGATCGCCATTCTGCATGAGGGCAGAATTATTGCCAACGGCACGTTGGATGAGCTGAAAAAGCTGTTCCCGCCGGCCAAGACGGAGTACGTGGAGAAGCAGCCAACACTTGAGGAAATTTTTCTGGCGATCACCGCCAAAAAGGAGGTAATGGCACGATGAACGAGCATTTTCTAAACGATATGGGCGTTATGCTCGGGCGCTCCATGCGCCATATTATGCGGAGTGTGGACACCATCTTCACGGTTTGCATTACGCCGATTGCCATGATGCTGCTGTTCGTGTATGTCCTGGGCGGCGCCATCCAAAGCGGGGCGGAGAACTATGTGAATTACCTGCTGCCGGGCATTCTCCTGATTGCCGTGGCCAGCGGCATCTCCTATACGGCGTACCGCCTGTTTCAGGATAAGCAGCGGGGTATCATTGAGCGGTTTCACTCCATGCCGGTTGCCCGTTCCTCCGTATTGTGGGGGCATGTGCTGACCTCGGTGGTTTCCAACGTCATATCCATTACCGTCATCATTCTCGTAGCGCTCCTGATGGGCTTCCGCTCTTCGGCGGGACTCCTGTCCTGGCTTGCCGTCGCCGGTATCCTGGTGTTATTCACACTGGCATTGACTTGGGTCGCTGCCATCGCCGGATTATCCGCCAACTCCATGGAGGCTGCCACCGCATTTTCCTACCCGTTAATCTTCCTTCCGTTTATCAGCTCGGCCTTTGTGCCCACGGATACAATGCCTTCAGCCGTTCGCGCCTTCGCCGAAAACCAGCCGGTCACCTCCATTGTCGAAACTATCCGTGCCTTATTAGCCGGCCAGCCCGTTGGCCATGATATCTGGGCAGCTCTGGCCTGGTGTTTGGGGATCCTGATCGTCGCTTATGTATTTGCCGTACGCACCTACAAATCCCAGTCCAGCCACAGGTAAAGCCGGGTGAAGCGACCCGGACGGCAACTGAGCCATAGAGCAAAAACCACCCGCTGAACGGGTGGTTTTGATTTCCGGGTTATTCATTCCGTAATAGAGCCAACAATTCCTTGGATTTCTTCTTTGGAAAAATTAAAGGGTGTTGTCTCTGGAAGGGGTTGATACTCATAAAAGGCCACCCCAATAGCATCCAGAACTCGCTCTAGGTTATCTTCGGTTACTCCCTCTATTCCTGCAGCGGCGAATGTCGTTACATCGGGTAGTATATAAGGCATATAAAAGTAATCCCTAATTATATTCAACGCTTCTTGTTCAGTCATAGGCGTCGGCGTTGGTTCCGGTGTCGGCGTTGGTTCCGGTGTTGGTTCCGGTGTCGGTGTCGGCGTTGGTTCCGGT
>JAEWMH010000110.1 GCA_023393235.1 Bacillota bacterium
GATCATCCAGCTCCTTGCGGCTCCAGGATGCGCAGCCCTTGGCGTTCAGCGCCTTGACGATGCCGCCTCCGGCAACCACCGAAGCAAACACCTTCACGCCGCTTGTTGCCACAATGTCGGACACATCGCGCAGCTCCAGACCAAACCGCAGGTCCGGCTTGTCGGAGCCGTATTTGCCCATAGCGTCGGCATAGGTCAGGCGTTGGAAGGGACGGGGAATATCCAGGTCCAGCGTAGCTTTGAAGAGCTTCACACACAGCTCCTCCATCATTTCCAGGAGCTGGTCCCGGGAGAGGAAGGAGGTCTCGATGTCCACCTGGGTAAACTCCGGCTGGCGGTCCGCACGCAGGTCCTCGTCACGGAAGCAGCGGGCGATCTGGTAATAACGCTCCACGCCGCCAACCATCAGAAGCTGCTTATACAGCTGCGGGGATTGGGGCAGGGCGAAGAATTCACCCGGATGGACTCGGCTCGGCACCAGATAGTCCCGTGCGCCCTCCGGAGAGCTTTTGGTCAAAATCGGCGTTTCCACTTCTACAAAGCCGTTTTCGTCCAGATAATCCCGGAATACCTTGGCAGCTTTGGAGCGCAGGTACAGGGAACGCTGCATTTCCGGACGGCGCAGGTCCAGATAGCGGTATTTCAAGCGCACCTGCTCATCCACCTCCACACCGTCTTCGATGAAGAATGGAGGGGTTTTGGCGGTATTCATAATCTCGATTTCGGTGATCCGGACCTCGATTTCGCCGGTTTCCAGGTTGGGGTTTTTGGTGTCCGCACTGCGCTCTACCACCGTGCCGCTTACCGCCAGCACATATTCATTCCGCGCACGGTCGGCAATGGCCAGCGCTTCGCCGGAGAAGTCCGGATTGAAAACCACCTGTACGATACCGCTGCGGTCACGCAGATCAATAAACAGCACTCCGCCCAAATCCCGGCGGCGCTGGACCCAGCCGTTCAGGGTAACTTTTGTGCCGACATCGGCCTTGGTCAAAAGACCGCATTGATGGGTTCTTAACATAGACATTTTCGTAACCTCCATATATGTGGTAAATAAATTAGTGACTCTTGATCCAATCCGCTAATCCGGCTAATGGCACCCGTTCCTGATCTCCGGTTTCCATTCGCTTCACCGTAATTTCCTCCGCCGCCAGCTCATCGTCGCCGAGTATGGCCACAAAACGCGCCTGTGCCCGGTCCGCCGACTTCATTCTGGCTTTCATCTTCCGGTTCTGGTAGTCCTTCTCGCAGGCGATCCCTGCCCGGCGCAGCTGGTACAAGATCGCAGTGGTTTTAGCTTCCGCCGCATCTCCCATGCCGATCAGATACACCGCCAGCTCATTCTCAAGAGGAATATCCACTCCCTGGGCTGCCAAAATCAAAGCCGTGCGCTCCAAACCGATGCCAAAGCCGATGCCCGGCTGGTCCTGGCCGCCGATCTGGCCCACCAGGCCGTTATACCGCCCCCCGCCGCCGACAGTATCAATGGCGCCGATTCCCTCCGCCTTGTATTCGAAGGCGGTCAGCGTGTAATAATCCAACCCGCGCACCAAACGGGGATTGATGGAGAAGGAAATCCCCATAGCGCTCAGGTGGCTTTTCACCGCTTCGAAGTGGGTGAGGCATTCCTCATCCAGATAATCGATGAGCTCCGGCACTCCGACAAAATGGGCTTGGTCCACCTTGCAGTCCAATACCCGCAGCGGATTGCGGTCCATCCGGGATTGGCAATCCCGGCACAGAAGATGCCGTTTCGGTTCCAGGAAACCAAGGAGCGCTTCGCGGTAGGCACTGCGGCTTTCCGCATTGCCCACAGAATTGATCTCCACCCGCACTCCTTTAAGCCCCAGCTCCTCATAAATGGTCAGCCCCAGGGCAATGACCTCGGCATCGATGGAGGGGTCCGTAGCGCCGAAGGCCTCTACGCCAAACTGGTGAAACTGGCGGAACCTCCCAGCCTGCGGCTGCTCGTAACGGAACATCGGTCCGGTATAATACAGCTTGCATACGTCAGGCTCGCCATACAGCTTATTCTCCACATAGGCCCGGACCACTCCGGCTGTACCTTCCGGCCGCAGGGAAATGGAGCGGTTGCCCTTGTCCAGAAAGGTGTACATCTCCTTCTCCACAATATCGGTGGTTTCCCCCACACCCCGGGAGAACAGCTCCGTATGCTCAAAAATCGGCGTCCGGATTTCCTTGTAATGGAACCGGCGGCAGACATCCCTGGCGGTTTTCTCAATAAATTGCCATACCTCCACAGTTCCCGGCAGAAAATCCTGCGTCCCCTTGGGTCTTTGAATACTCAATGTCCGTCAGCCTCTCTTTCTTGAAATGTTCCCCAGCGTGATGCTCTGTTTAAAACGCAAAAAATCCCTCATCCCTGGCTCATAAAACTCATGCCTGGGACGAGAGATTGAATGAACAATTTCCCGCGGTACCACCCGCTATTCGGAACATACCACGGCTTGAGCGCCAATGGTGGAAGGTTCCGCACTTTAAGGGCGGGTAACGACCGCCATACGCAAATCCGTTACTGCACGTCCGGCGCTTGCTGCTTAAGCTCGCACCCCCGGGTTCACGGCTTGTTCTCGGGGAGGTCTTTCCTTCTCCTGCAACGGAAGCTTCCAGCCTTGGCTTCCTCTCTGAAGATGCGGGGAATGAAGTACTTTGTCCCTTCAACGAATCATAGGATGAATATTAGTTCAAATTGTAAACAAGCTGTCGGATAAAGTCAAGCGGCGAAAATCTATTCTCCCCTGCCTAAAGGGTAAAAAAAGAAGAAACCTACAGCAAAGTGTAGGTTTAAGAGAAAATATATTTTAAAAAGGGGGTCGTAGATAATTGTAGCTAAAGCCTGTTAAAGAATCATTAAAGGCGGATTACAAATATATTACAAATTATGAAACGCTTTATATAAAGCGCTTTAAAAATTATTTGAGCGGGCTAGTCTATGTTGTAGGGACAGACATATAAATGAAATCAACAAGGAAAAAACCTTGTGAAACGATAAAACGGAGGGAACAATCATGGCGGAGGAATTTCAATCAATCGAAGCTTTGGATGAGGCTGTGGAAGCAGAAATCGCTGTCGATGAGGCTGTTGTGGAAGTAGCCGAGGAAGTTGTCGACGAGGCAAGCGACGAAATTGCCGGCGAGGTGCAGGAAGTGGATACGCTGGAGGAGCTTTTCGAGGAGGAAGAAATCCTGGAGGAAGCGGAAGATGACGCCGAAGCGGAGCTGGACGAGCTGACCGAAGAGGCGGAGTTGGAGGAAGAAGCAACGGATGAAGAACTGGAAGATTCCGCTGAACTGGATGCAGCGGATGAAGCCGAAGAAGGCGAAACCGAAGAAACCGAAGAAGAAGCATAAGAAACCCTCCTTCCGCCGCGGCGCATTACCACACACATGCACACAAAAAGCCATCCTTTTGAGGTGTTCCCCCTCGCGAGAATGGCTTTTTTGTTTTTTTAGAAGCGCAGGTTCACCAGGTTCTCCAAAACATCCTTAATCAGGAGATAAGATTCTCCATTGGTCAGCTTCTCCTTATCGGCAATCAGCTTCAAGGTCTCCTCCTTCAGCAGCCGCTTGGCAAGAAGCTCAGCCTCCGCCTCTTCAGGCTTCAGCGTAAGCCCGGTTGCACGGGCAATGGTGTATGCCGCCTGCTGCAGCGTCAGCGGATCGGTTTTGGCCTTGTCGGCATCCATACCGGCAATGGCATTGGAGGAGGTCCCCTTGAAGGATTGGGGATAACGCTTTTTAAGTGTTGCAAATTGGTTCACAAACCGCTGTGGATTGCTGGGTTTATCCAGCTCCTTGGGATCAAAGTTTGCGTTGCCGTAGGACCCGTTCACAAGCCCTGTATAAACCACGGCCTTCAAGCCCGGATAAGCTTTATGGTCCTGATAAGCCTGCCTCGGAAGCGTGTAAGGCGCAAGTTCCAGCCCCTTCTTGACAGCAAGATCCTGCATTTGGGCCACCTTCTCCTTAGACTTGGACAGCTCGCGGAAGGTGACGTTATGATCAATAGATACCTTCGCCGCTGCCGCCGCAGACTCCGCCACTGCCATTCCCAACGGAATGACCCGGGCGCTGCCGTGGGGCAGGGTGTCATAGCTGGCGGAACGGCTCACGACCAGAAGCCCGTCCACCTTCTGGGGCACAATGCTGCGGAACGGAACCGCATACTTGTGGGGCTCCATGGAGACTGCACCGGGGTCGTTGGGACCGGTGCTTTGAATATCCACTGCATAAGAACCGAAAGCAATCCGGTCCCATTGATCGCGGTTTTCCAGCAAATCCAGTATGGAAAGCCGGTATTCCCCATAAATATGTCGGGATTCCCGCACATACAGCTCCGGCGCCATTCCGTCCAGCTCCAGCTTGGCGAATTCCGGATGTTTGTCCTTGATGAACTGCAGCACATGAGGCAGCTCCTGTTCGGCCACCGCATACGCCTCCTTGATGGAGGCCGGATCAAAGGGATTCACCCCGAATAATTGCAGGGAGTTAATCAAGATGGTGTTATCGTTATTGCGCCCGATGTTAAGCCCACGCATTCTTGCCTTGGTGGGGTTCTGGGCCTTGTATTCCTTGATATCGCCATAGCCGAAGGCGGAGTACGTATCCGCACCGGTATTGGGATCGTTATCGTTGTCCAGATACTTGCGGACTTCTTTCCAGAAGCTGTCGTCTGCATGTTTGAGTCGGAATACTGCTGTCACCGCCATCAGCGAGTCGGGATCATTCAGATCCTCCCGTCCCCGGCTGAAGGGAGCGCCGGCAGCTGCAGCCACATCCGCATCCTGGGTAGCATCAAGCACCGCCTTGGCCTTGACCGTCCGCTTTTCCCCGTTTTCCAGGGTAATGTCCAATCCTGTCACCAGCTTGGCGCCTTCCTTGCCTTCCGCCAGGACGGGCGTTATACTTTGGGTCTTCAGAAGAACATCGATATTCTTCTCCTTGGCCACCAGCCGGTTGAACACATTAGCCGCTGTGGTCACATCGAAGGAGGTTCCCTCTATACCATCATAGAATTCCTGAAATATCCCCTTGTTCATCACATTGGGTTTAGGGGCCAGCCAATCGTAGCTGGCCTGGTCATAGTTGTTGTCCAGGGAGTTCAACCAGCCCAGGGTCATAAGCCCGCCCAGGATTTCCCGGTTGCGGCCGTCCACCAGCAGGGTCTTCAGCCCGTGGCGGGAGGCGGCTACAGCACCGGCCACACCTTCCGGGTCCGTGCCTACCACAATGACGTCATATGTATCCGAAGGAGCCTTGACGGTTTTGACAGCCTCCAGCTCCTGGGACTCCGCCGTACCGTTATGAAGCCCCCCTCCGTATTTTTCCTTCCACACGAGATAGGGTCCACCGATAGCGAACAAAAGCACAAACGTCATAGCGAGAATAAACCATTTATTGCGGAACAATTTTTCTCCTCCTTTTTATGTGAAAATGCGTGAGTGAACCGCATTTTTCATACGGGGGCCCTCCCGGGTTTGCGAGGGAGCTCTCCATGAGGCTCCGCCGTTGCCGGGGGATTGTTTCGTTGTTAGCTGCGCTTCAACCCTTGGGGGCGGTGCCCAGCACCGAATCCATAAGGTCGAGCTTGCGCTTGGTATACTCCTGGTAGGCACTGTTGTAAACAGAGGGCTCCTTGGGATTGGGAAAACGCTCCACTGCTCCGTCAGGTCCCATAATCTTACTAACGGCGCCGCAGCCTAACCCGATAATGGTCTGGCGCTCCTCCATCATCAGAATGTTGTACAAGCTTTCGTATCCGGGGAGGGAGTAGCCGACGTTCTCCTGGTTGCCCAGAATATTCTTCTGCCGGTACATGTAGTAGGGATTATAGCCGTGGGCATGGGTCCACTCCACCGTCCTCGCCATCATCGCCTGGACCTCGTCCCGCTCCGCCACCTCGTAGCGCTCCCGGTTCTGGGTCAGCCGTGACGCCCTCTTGAAGGACAGGGTATGCACCGTCAGCGATTCCGGCATAAGCCGCTCCAGCTGTTCCAGTGAAATTTCCAGCTCCCGCAAGCCCTCATTGGGCAAGCCCAAAATAAGGTCCATATTAATATTGTTCATCCCCAGCTCCCGGCACAGCAGGAATTTCTCCACCGTCTCCTTGACGGTATGATGCCTGCCGATGGTATCCAGGGTGGATTGGGTGAAGCTTTGGGGATTGATGCTGATCCGGTCCACTTTCCACCGTTTCATCACAGCAATTTTCTCGGGGGTAATGGTGTCCGGGCGTCCCGCCTCCACCGTAAGCTCCCTGATCCCGGCCATACCGGGCACAGACTGGTACAGCACCTGGAACAGCTCATCCATTTCCTCCGCCTCGATGCTGGTGGGGGTACCTCCGCCCCAATACACTGTGGTGACGGACATGCCGGTTCGGGCCAGCCAGTCTCCCACCTGGCGGATTTCGTATTGCAGTCCCTTAAGAAAGGACTGGACGGAGCCGTTATTGCCCCGGATATCATACGCCGGGAAGGTGCAGTAGGCACATTTGGTGGGACAAAAGGGGATTCCGATATACAGGCTGACCTGGCGCTCCATCCGGAACAGGTCGGGAATGACCCGCAGCTGCCGTTCACCAATCTCCGACAACAGCCGCACCTTCTCCGGAGAGAGCAGGTAATCCTCCCGCAGCACCTGCCGGCAGGTGTCCATGGATTCCTTCATCATGAGATTGTGCATCAGCTTCATGGGCCGCACACCGGTGAGAATCCCCCAGGGCTGCTCCATACCGGTGGACGTCTGCAGACACTTCAGCAGAGCCCTGCCCAAAGCGCGCTTGCATTCCCGGCGGACCGCCTCGGAACCGGCCGCAGGCAGGGCACGGACATCCTCCTCGCGGCAGAGCAGGACTCCGGCCGCATCATGGAGGGAAACCGCCGCAGTGGCGGAGGAGGCATCTCCGGCATACTCCAGTGAAGTCCGGATGGTCAGCTCAGCAGCCTCTCCACCGTCCTCCACCCATTCCACATCCTCAAAAAACAGCTTGCAGATATGGTAGATTTCATTCAGAAAATCATCAAATCCCGTACGAATCAGGGATATTCTCATCCGGCACAGTTCCCCTTTCCGATACGTATTTCGCCAAAATTCCCAACCTATTCAGTGTACCACATTGTCAGGGGCGAAGAAAATGGCGGGGCCGTCCTGCACCGCATGCTGACGGCGCTTTCGGTCGCTTGCGGGGGGCAGCCCGAACAGCCGGGTATACTCTCTGCTGAACTGGGAGGGGCTTTCATAGCCCACCCGGTAGGCCGCTCCGGCTGCGTCCGACTGGTCCGACAGAAGGAGCCTTCTGGCCTCCTGGAGCCGGATTTGCTTCTGGTATTGCAGCGGGCTCATGCCGGTTATGGCCTTAAAATGCCCATGCAGGGCGGAGGTGCTCATATTGGCCAGCTCCGCCAAATAGGACACAGGCAGCGGCTTGTCATAGTTGTCCCTTATATGCGCGATGACCTGGGCGATCCGCCGGGCGGGACTGCCTCCCGCCGCAAAATCCCGCAGCAGACGCCCCTGCGGATCCTGAAGAATCCGGTACATAATTTCCCGGTGAATGACCGGGCCAAGGATGGGGATGTCCTGTGGCCGCTCCAGGAGCCGCACATAACGCAGCACCGCATCCGCCAGCTCAAACTCCAGTTTGCCGATAGCCAATCCCCGGGGGGCAGCCAGCTCCCCACTGCCGGACGCCTCCTCCCGCTCCGGACCTTTGCCCCGTACCTTATCGCCCCGGAAGCCCGTCTCCTCCAGCAGGCGCCAGATGTTTTCGGCCTGAAATTGGATTTTTACGCATACATACGGC
>JAEWMH010000121.1 GCA_023393235.1 Bacillota bacterium
CTTGATAACCGGAAAGCATTAAACTACCAAATTGCACGTGCTGGATATATGGCTGACTTTAATGATCCTGCTACCTTTTTAAATTTATGGAGCTCTGAAAGCACTCAAAATCACTCCGGATTTAAGGATAAAACCTACGATGAGTTACTCCAAAAGGCAAATGAAACCTCGGATGCTCACGAAAGAATGCGTATTCTTGCAGATGCCGAGAAATACCTCATTGAAGATCAGGCAGTTCTAATGCCTCTCTATTACTATCCAAGCATTTGGGCACAGAAGAAAAACATCCACAACATTGTAATGAACTTTAGCGGCACTATTGACTATACCCGCAGCTATTACAAACCTTAAAAAACGAAAAGGAGCCCGCTTTGCCGCGCGGCTCCTTATTTCTGTATCTACGAAACTAATTCATGTTTTCATTTAAACAAATGGCGCCCTGTTTACGTATTTTTATCTTGAATACTTCTGTTCCGATTGTGGTTTTGATGAGTTCCTGATATTCCTGCACATATCCATCCGCTAGAATGACAAGAATAACTCCGGCAAATCCGCCTCCGTGAACCCGGCAAGCCCCTTCTCCTATTTGATCTATAAAGGATTCTGTTATAGCCAAGGCAACCGCAATACTTTGTTCCGTTGGCTCATGGTTGACATAGCAGTTTTGCAGCCATTTCCAAGATGAATTCCCGGAAGCATTGATGAGATTCATAAACGCGGAAAAATCATTTCTTCCCAATGCTTCATCCAGCATTTGAACCCGCTCATTTTCTTTAAAAAAGTGGAGCGCGCGTAAGACGGCACGGTCGCCAACACGGTTTCGTAAATCCTCGAATTGCCGGTAAATATCTTCGAGGCGGATTTCTGCAAGCTTGTTTGCCCCTAGTGCCTGTGCAACGGAAAACATTTCATTCGGAATGGAAGCATAGGCTTCCGTTAAATCGGCATGGTTGCCGCCTGTATTTACGATTAACATACTGTATCCATGCTGATGTAGATCAAAGTCCATTTTTTTTACAACGGGCTGCTTGGAATCCGCAAAGTCGATGGCAATAACACCGCCTATCGCACATGCCATTTGGTCCAACAATCCGGAGGGTTTATTCCAAAAGTGATTTTCGGCATATTGCCCGATCTTCGATAAGGTGACAGGATCTATTCGTCCATGGTTATAAAAGTGATTCATAATGGAGCACACCAACATTTCGAAGGAAGCCGATGAGCTTAGTCCGCTTGCAGACAGCACATTGCTGGTTACATACGCTTCAAAACCGCCAATTTCTTAACCAAATTCACGAAAACCCTTACAAATCCCAAGAATTAATGCAGCTGTACCATTTTGGGATATCCCTTCGGTTGATCCGGTCAGATCGATAACAATTTTCTTCCCGTACCCTTGTGAAACAATAGAAATCCTATTGGAGGATACCTGTTTGGCCATCGCGATGGTATCAAAATGTATACTCCCAGCCAAGACTTTCCCATTATTATGGTCAGTATGATTCCCGCAAATTTCCGTCCTTCCGGGAGAGCTAAAAAGGCTTACCTCCCCTTCCCCAAAATGCTCTCTAAATGATTCATGAAGCCGGAGATATCGTTGTTTTTGATCAAATAATTCGTCTTCTCCATACATGTCCTCTAGTAGTTTAAGGAAGGAAGCCGATTCTACTAACAATTCAGACTGAGTGAATGGTAAGGAATTCATAAATTAACCTCCTTATACACATAACTTTCTTTATTAATTAAATAAAGTAAGTATTTATAAATCGATGGATGTGTGATGTAAATACAATTGTTCCCATTTATTCATCATTCTATTGTAGGTGGTTTATTTTATCCTGGGGTAAAAACACAACTCTATTTCATTGTATTCCTTACACTCAACGTCACTTCCCCCCCACCGGAGGACGCATTTTCCAGCGTCAAGGATCCTCCATGCTGCTGCGCGGCGGATTCAGCGATGTAAAGGCCCATGCCATGGTGTTGGCCGGATGTGCGGCTTTGGTCGCCCATGTAGAACTGGGTAGCGGCTTCGCGGAGGTCAGCGGGTGAGAAGCCGTCACCCGTATCCGTGACCGTGAAATAGACGGCTGAAGCGTCACTCCATACATGAAGAGTCACACTCCCCTGGGGAGGCGTGTGTCTCACGGCATTGGCGATGATATTGACGATGCCCCGCTGGAGCAGTTCTTTATCCATTGCGATGGATTCAGGCAGGGGCTCCTCAGTTTGAACCTGGGCAGTGATGTTCTTCCCGCTGGACAAAGCCCGCAGCTGGTTCTCCAATTCTCCGAGGAATTCCATCAGTCGGACTTGCACTTTGCGCTGCCCCGCGGAGGATTGCAGGCTGGACAGGCCGATGACCTCCTGCACGAAGGCTTCGATGTCCTCCGCACTGCGCAGGATGTACCCGTTGTACTCCTGCTGGTCCTTATCCTGAACGGTCTCCTGCAGCAGCTCCGCATTGCCCCGGATGATGGTCAGCGGAGTCTTGATGTCATGCGCCAGCGCGGAAATCTGATCGCGGCGGGAACGCTCCAGCTCCCACTGCCGCTTCAGCGACAAGCGCAGAGCCTCCTTCATCTGCTCAACAGAAGCCAGCACCTCGTCGATCTCGAAAATGCCGCTAGGCTGCACGGCAAACTCCAGGTTCTCGCGCCGGATATTCTCTGTCGCCTCCTGGAGACCGGCCATCTTCTGCGCCAGCTTGCGTCCGAAACGAGCGGCCAATACGGCGGCCAGCAGCAGAATACCGAAGATAAAGAGAAGAATACCCAGCAGCTGCGGATTGGCAAGATGGCCGCGCATCCAGGCTGAATGATATTGCGGCGCTAAGGTATACCGGAAGATCCAGATATCCTCCCCGCTTTGAATGGTGGTATAGAAATACCGCAGGATCCAAATCTTATCCCCGCCTCCCACGGTAGTGTATGATTCCGGGCTGCGAACCTTTTCCTGCTGGACAATTTCCCATGCCCGGCTGGTTTCCTGAGCGTTCAAATTGCCCGAGAGGCGTTCACCCTCTGCGGTAAATAAGGCATAATCCGCCAGCTTCAGCGTGGGACCGGAGGGGAAGCTGACGCCTGCTGCCAGCTGATCCTTCACCGCCTCTATTTCCTTCTCCGCATAGTTGGCAGGCAGCACAACATTGAACGTAAACGCTGCAGTGAACAACCCCAGCAGCAGTCCCAGCAGCAGAATCGTACCGATGCTGAAGACCAGGAGATATTGCAGAAAAAAGGTCCGCAGATGCATCTTCCGTCCCTTCGTTATTGCCTCCATTTGTAACCAATCCCCCAGACCGTCTCAATGGCTTCGATGCCTGCTTTGTTCAGCTTGGCGCGGATGTTCTTGATATGCTCCGTAATGGCGCTGCTGTCGCTCTCCCCGTCAAACCCAAAAACCGCTTCATAAATATGCTCCTTCGAAAAAACCTGTCCACGGCTCCGTGCGAGGAACTCGCAGATTTCGTATTCACTCTTGGTCAGGGACAGCTTGTGACCGTGAGCAAGCAGCTCCTTACCGGAGAGATTAAAATGGACATGCTCCAGGTAAAGCACATTCCTCCGCTCCCGGGTCTCCCTTCTAAGATGGGCGTTAATCCGCGCCCGCAGCACGCCGATCCCGAAGGGCTTCAACATATAATCGTCCGCGCCCAGTCCAAGGCCGTACATCAGATCACTCTCCAGCGTTTTTGCCGTCAAAAAAAGAATCGGGCAATCCACTGCTGTGCGGATTTCCCGACAGAGTGTAAACCCGTCGATACCCGGCATCATCACATCGAGGAGAATCAGGTCAAAGGCACCCAGATCCATCTGGCGTACCTGAGCCGAATCGGGAACTGTTGTGACCAGGTGGTGGTCTGCGGTCAGCGCGCTTTTGATCAGCGCAAGGATGGCGGGTTCGTCGTCAACGGCGAGTATTTTGGCCATGTGCACTCCCTCAGTTTCCAAGTTGTAAATTAATTATCTGCCGACCGTCCCTCCCACCGCTGGAACCAGAGGAGTGAGAGGGCGAGAGTAACTATCGTTGCAAGGATACACACAAGGATTCCGCTATCTGCCTGCGATACGGCAAGCGTAAGCTGGTTGCCACTAGCGTGAACAGTCCAAATCGAAACCAGACGGACTCCCCAGGCAAAAGGCACATACGGCCAGATCCCCTCGCCCAATCCGGTTAGCAGCAGAGCAGCCACCAGACTCCCCACAATGCCAATCCCGATGGACGGTCCCCGACCAAACCGCAGGCTGACGTAGCTGAAGAACAGATAAAGAAACACGGTGCTTCCGAACAGAATACCTGCACTGCTCCAATAAAAAGCCATTCCCAAGCTTTTCTCCCCCAGCACCTCACGGAACCCGAGCCCGAACAGGATAACAGCCAGCAGAATGGCGCCAAAGCTGTAGATCAGCAGTATCAGTAGCTTGCTCAAGTAAACCTTGATCCGCTGGGCGGGGAGCGCCAGCAGTCCCTGAAAATGCCCGGCCAACGCCTCCTGCTCCGCCGTCATTGAACAAACCAAGGCAGTTAGGGTAGGAAAAGCGCAGCCCAGCACCTGAAGGTACGCCTGCACTTTGTCAGTTGTGCTCCAAGGGGAGTAGGAGTAGTACGCCAGGAATGCAGCTACCGAGATGAGTGGGGCCAGCAGATGAAGGAGCAGAAACGGCGTGCGCCGGGTTTTGAGCAGGTCTGCCCTCAAGAGTCCATATAATGATACCATGTTACTTCGCCTCCTGCTTGCGGAAGCGCAACCCCGTCAGGAAGAACAGAATTCCGAACCAGGCAAGCGAAACCAGTACGTCCAGCAGGACCGTGTCCATGCTTCTCAGCGGACTGCCTTCCGGAACCGGAAGACCGTTCGGCAGAATATGGAGCACCGGGCACATGAGCCGGGGCGTAATCGTATAAGGCATGAAATTCCACAGCCCCCCGATGTTAAATGTGACCACTCCTATAATGGTGAGAGCCATATGGAGCAGCACTGCGGCAAACAGTCCCAAACGTGCGGACAGGAACAGACACAGCGGGATTTGCCACAGGAAGGTAATAAAGATCAGCAGACTGCCCATTGCGCTGTCCGTGAGCGGAATCGTAGGGTCATATAGCATACCGCCCAAGGAAATGCCGATGAAGAGCAGCAGCGTGCTCAGCAGGAGCCAACCTGCAAGGGCTGCGATTTTTGCGGACCAGAGGGTCTGCGGCTTCAGCGGCAGTGCCAGTAAGGCGCGGTATTTCATCTTCGTTTCCTTCTGTATGGCCAGCGAGCAGGCCAGCGTCAGCGCACCGGGCAGCAGCATGGTGTACCACCAATTATACGCTCCGGTCTGAAAATACTGCCCTCCCATGAGAAGGCCGCAGAGCACCAATGTAAACAGGGGGGCAATCCAGACCAGCCATGGGATAAAGGTTCGCCGCCATTTCAGGCGTTCCGCGCTAATGAGTGGAAGCACTGGCTTCACCCGCCCTTCGGTTCGCAGCAGCCACCTGCATGAACAGAGCTTCCAGCTCTGCTCCATGCGGCGCAGCGCCCTGGTATCCCAACCGGCCACCGGCGATAATCCCGATCTGATCGGCTACCTGCTCCACCTCGGATAGAATGTGGCTGGATAAAATGACGGTAATCCCTTGTCTGGGGAAAGAACGGATCAGCTCCCGCAGCTCTTGAATTCCTATCGGGTCGAGTCCATTGGTCGGCTCATCGAGAATGAGCAGCTTCGGCTTGTTCAAGAGCGCAATCGCAATGCCCAGCCGCTGCTTCATGCCCATGGAGAACTGCCCGGCGCGTTTCTTGCCGGTATGCGTGAGATCCACAATCTCCAGCGTCTCCGCGATCAGTGAATCCGGCAGCCCAAGGGCCAGCGTCCGTACCTTCAGATTCTCCCGGGCGGTCAGATTCTCATAAAGCGGCGGCGACTCAATCAGAACGCCAATCTCGCTCAAGTCCTTCCGAACCCATTCATGACCCTGAAACAAAATCCGTCCCGAATCGGGCCGCAGCATACCCGCGACCATTTTCAATGTCGTCGATTTGCCCGCCCCATTGGGCCCCAGTAGCCCATAGATGGAGTTCCGGGGCACGGACAGCGAGACATGGTCTACAGCCAGTTGTTTTTTGAAGCTTTTACAGAGGTTTTCAGTTTGCAAAATGATATCCGACATATAAGAAACTCTCCTTTCCACATAAACCAGTGTAAAGGAGAGTTATAAGGAAATTATAAGGGAGGCACTCATATTGCATTACCCCCTGTCATAACACAACCCACGACACAACCATAAACTGTACGGAACCGACTATCTCCAGAATCCCGGCCTTCATGGGACGCATTTGTTTGCCGGCGAATAGAAGGGTGCGAATCAACGGGAAGACGAACGGCAGCATCATCCACGGATACCCAAGGGCCAATGGCACAAACATAATCAGCACATGGTAGAGGTTTGAGGCAGCTTTCCACTTCGGGTTACCCCGTTCACGGAATATGGTTTTCACAAAAAAGGCTGTCCCCAGAAAATATATAAAATTAAACAGCGTCACCGCCAGCATAGTCCAATCCCAGCCGCCGCCACCGAACAAATACGCTGCTGCTCCACCCAAGGAGAAGATCAGAATAGCGCATAAGTCATTTATAATGGCCCGCTCCGACTTCTGCTTCACATGCCAGATGTTCACAATCAACAACAGCACGAAGGGAATGCCAAAATAAAATAATGCCGGTTTCTGGATAAGCGGATAAAGCACCGCGGCCAGGGCAATACCCCCATAGATTGCCGACCATTTCAGCAGATGACCCCGTTGTTTGCTTCGTTTCAACGCCTGCAGGAAGGGATACGATGCCAAATAAAAGAACAGCCATGCTATGAACAATAACCAGTGGCTCCACTGCGGCGTTCCTGCCATCATGCCGAATAGAAACGGCACACTGATCATCGCCCAGCCCCCGTGCTCGTGGGGAATCACAATGCCTTTATTTTTGGTGTCCACTGTATTACCTCCTTTCCTTCGGAGTGTGACTGATGCTTTAGAAAACTCCTATCCCCCGATTTGCGACATTCTCCGGGCAGTCGGCGTGTGGGATACCGACGCGTCATCCAGCAGGAACTGCGACATTTCATGCTTTTCAGGCTTTGTGCCCAGTGCCTCCAGCAGCATCCGGCGCATGGCCTCATCATCTCCGACCACGCGGCGGATCTGGAACTGCTCCGTCCAAGCCAGGCAGGGCTTGATATATCCGTCTGCCGTCAGCCTTAACCGGTTACAGGTTTTACAGAAATGCTCGCTGACCGGGTGGATCAACCCGAAGCTGCCCCGCGCTCCATCGATCCGGAAATTCTCCGAAGGACCCGCCCCGGGGGCAGTATCCGCCGGACTAATCCCCCAGCCTTGCTCCGAACAAACCTCCATCACCCGTGACAGGGGCTGGTACAAGCTTTTCCATCCCGCATCGTTATGCCCAATGGGCATGTACTCAATAAACCGGACATGCAGCTCACGATCCCGGGTCAACCGGATAAAATCCGCGATTTCATCCTCGTTCTGCCCTTTCATCAGCACCACGTTCAGTTTGATGGGACTTAATCCTGCCTCCGCACAAGCATCAATGCCCGCCAACACCTTCTTCAGGTCTCCGCCGCGGGTAATCTGCTTGAACCGGTCCGGCTTCAAGGAATCCAGGCTAATATTGACGCGGGTAAGCCCGGCATCCTTCAACAGCTGTGCCTTGGGTGCCAGGAACATCCCGTTGGTGGTCATGGAAATATCCTCAATCCCCGGAACAGCTGCAATCATAGCCACCAACTGCTCCAGGTTCTTCCGCACCAGAGGCTCGCCGCCGGTTAAGCGGATTTTGCGGACTCCCATCCCGGCGCTGACACGAACCACCCGGGCAATTTCGTCGAAGGTCAGGATGTTCTCCGCCGGCTCGAACTCCATCCCTTCTTCGGGCATGCAGTATACACAGCGCAGGTTGCACCGGTCCGTTACCGATATCCGCAAATAGTTATGCTCCCGTCCAAAGGGATCGATTAAGCGGGGAATCTTCATCCTTTTGCCCCCTCTCGGTAGTTATGCCATATCCGCAAGCAATGGCCGCCCCTCCGGGTAGGCATGCCGGTTCATTTGGTCGCCGATCC
The DNA here is from genome assembly GCA_023393235.1 of Bacillota bacterium. Taxonomy (GTDB): domain Bacteria; phylum Bacillota; class Bacilli; order Paenibacillales; family NBRC-103111; genus Paenibacillus_AR. The sequence goes on from JAEWMH010000121.1 coordinate 8,128, forward strand.
ACTCGGAGCCGTCCTCGCCATGCTCTTTTTTCCAGATGGGCACAATCTGCTTGATCCGTTCAATGACATATTCGTTGGCTTCATAAGCCGCCTTGCGGTGGGGGGAGGAGACCGCGATCACCACGGCGATATCGGATATCTCCAGCCGGCCAATGCGGTGCGTTACCGCAACCACGGTATCCGCCCAGCGCTCACGCACCTCCTGCCCGATCCGCTCCAGCTGCGCAACAGCCATCGCCGGGTAAGCCTCATATTCCAAGTATAAGGTCTTTTTGCCAAAGGTCAATTCGCGCACAGTACCGAGGAATAATGTGATGGCTCCGGCCTCCCTGCGGCTCACCTTGTTCGTAAGATCCTCCGGATCAATCGGCTGATCCGTAATCTCAAACAGCGGGTTATTCATAGGCAAACTCCTGCCTCCATACATTGCCTTATTTTCACACAACATTATCTGCGCTTCCGGTACACCACATAGCTTCTCGTGAGATATTTGATGGGCAGGCTCAGCATGTGCACCAGTCTTGTGAAGGGAAATACAGCGAACAAGGCCAGACCCAGAATAATATGCACTTTAAAAATAGCAGGCACTGTATCCATGAGAGTGTAGTCCGGCATAAAACGGAGCACACCGCGCATCCACGGGCCAATGGTCTCCCGGTAATCAAAGTCAGAGTGTCCCGACATATTGAACAGTGTCGCAGCCATCCCCACCACCACGATCAGCGTTAGCAGGATGATGGACAGCATATCCCCGAAGCTGCTGGTTCGGCGGACCCGGGCATCCGAGAACCGGCGGAGCACCTGATTGATACAACCGATCAAGGTCAATAATCCCGCGATGGAGCCAACATAAAGCGCCATGGTATGGTACAGATGATCCGATACACCCAGCGCTTCAAGCCACTGCTTGGGGATCAGAATCCCCCCTACATGACCGAAGAAAACAAGCATGATGCCAATATGAAACAGATTGCTCCCCCACCGCAGCTTCTTCTTCTCCAGCAGCTCGCTGGATTTCGCCGTCCATCCGAACTGGTCCGTCTGGTAGCGGTAATAGAGACCTACAAGAAAGATGATGAGGATCAAATAAGGGTAAATCACCCAGAGAAACTGGCTTCCCCACGCCATTACGCATTCCTCCCTACGTTTCCGTACCCGGCAGCAGCCCACATGGGTCCGCAGCCCAATGCGGGCGGCGTGTTTCCGGAACCGGCCGCTCCCGTCATATCAAAAGACCCCTCTGTGACTCCTGATTCATCGATGATCCACAGAATCGCATCCAGCACATGCCGGTACGGGCTGTCTGAGCGGTGAAGCGCCTCTTGAATGGTCACCATGGCTTTCCGGAAGGATACCAGCAGGCGCAGCCCCCGGTCTTCCCCGGCAACCGCCGCATATTCCAGCACCAACGGAAGATAATCCGGCAATTCATCTGTGGCCAGGACAATCTCCTCCTGCTCAAAAACTTGCTTCAGCTGCAGCAGCACCGGACCGCGTTCCCGGTCATCGCCAAGCTGTCCGTAGGTCAAGTACAAATTGGACTTTTTGCCAAAATCAAAGGTTTTCACATAACCCGCCCGAATCGCTTCCGCATCCATTCCCGTCAATCCGGCCAAACATTGCCCGGCAAGCTCCTGAAGAGGTCCGGCTATCTCAGCCTCTTCCTCGCGTTCAAGGAAATGGCACCAATTCACGTACAATTCATCCGATGTTTCCTGCCAATCCGCATCCGGGTATTGCAGGAGCTGCGAGAACAGCATCCAGCTGGAACGCTGCGTCATTACCTTCATTCCTCATCCCTCCCATCCGATGAATAATTAGCTTAACCGCCGCAGGGTCCCGGGCCGCCCATCATATTGGTGAAGCCGCAAGCTCCCTGCTCCGAATACAGATCCGCAAACTCCTCGCGGTGCGCTGCCGGAATGACAAACCGGTCCTCATACTTGGCAATGGCCAGGAGGCGGTACATCTCCTCCATATCCTTGGCAGACATCCCGAATTGCTCCAGCAGATCAAGGTCTGGCGCCTTCTTCAGGTTCAAGGAACGCATATGGGAGCGCATCACGGCCATTTTTTTCAGCACATGGGTAATGACCTCCGTATTCCCTGCCGAGAGCAGATTGGCCAGGTATTGAACGGGAATCCGCATATCGTCAATGGCGGGGAAAATATCCTCCGGCGACGCAGTTGCCCCCTTGCCCTCCACCATGTTGGTAATGGGGCTAAGCGGCGGAACATACCAAACCATGGGCAGCGTCCGGTACTCCGGATGCAGCGGCAGGGCGATTTTCCAATCCACCGCCATTTTGTAGATGGGGGAGCGCTGGGCATACTCGATCCAGTCCTCCGGAATATTCGCGGCACGTGCTGCGGCAATTACCTCAGGATCGCTGGGATCGAGGAAAATATCCAGCTGCGACTCATAAAGATCCTGCTCGTCGGTAACGGAGGCCGCTGCCTCCACCCGGTCCGCATCATAGAACATCACGCCAAGATAACGGATACGGCCGACACAGGTTTCCGAGCAAATGGTGGGCAAACCCTGTTCAATCCGCGGAAAACAGAGGGTACACTTCTCCGCCTTATTGGTCTGCCAGTTGAAGTACACCTTCTTGTACGGACAGCTGGAGACGCAGAACCGCCACGACCGGCACGCATTCTGGTCCACCAGGACAATCCCGTCCTCCTCCCGCTTATACATCGCGCCGGAGGGACAGCTGGAGACGCAGGGGGGATTAATGCAGTGCTCGCAAATTCTCGGCAGATACATCATAAACACCTGCTCGAACTCCATACGGACGGATTCTTCAATCCCCGCCATATTGGGATCGCGGTAGCCGGATTCATGCACACCAGCCAGGTCATCCTCCCAGTTGGGACCCCATTCGAGGTTCATATATTCACCGGTGATCTGGGATTTCGGACGGGCCACCGGCTGATGCTTGCGTTCCGGGCTTTGCTGCAGCTTCTCGTAATCGTAATCCCAGGGCTCATAGTAGTCATCAATCATCGGCTGGTCCGGATTGAAGAAAATATTCTTAAGCCGGTTGGCACGGCTGCCGGAGCGCAGCTCCAGCTTTCCTTTTTTCAGCACCCAACCGCCCTTATATTTGTCCTGGTTCTCCCACTGCTTGGGATACCCGATGCCTGGCTTCGTCTCCACATTATTGAACCACATGTATTCGGCGCCCTTACGGTTGGTCCAGGTGTTCTTGCAGGTAACGGAGCAGGTATGGCAGCCAATGCATTTGTCCAGGTTCATGACCATTCCGATCTGCGCTTTAATCCTCAAGCCAGTTCACCTCCTCAAGTTTACGGATCACCACATACAGATCCCGCTGGTTTCCTGTAGGCCCGTAGTAGTTGAAGCCGTAGCTCAGCTGTGCATATCCGCCGATCATATGGGTCGGCTTCACATGAATCCGTGTTGGGCTGTTATGGGTTCCGCCGCGGGTGGTCGTTACATCCGTTGCTGGCACGTTTATCGTCCGGTCCTGGGCATGATGCATATACGCCATTCCCCGGGGCATCCGGTGTGTAACCACCGCCCGTGCCACTACCGCACCGTTTTGGTTGAAGCATTCAATCCAATCGTTATCCTTAATGTCCGCATCAGCGGCATCGTCCTTGTTGATCCAGACGGTAGGTCCGCCCCGGAACAGAGTCAGCATGGGCAGGGAATCGAAATACATACTGTGAATCGACCACTTGCTGTGCGGAGTCATAAAGTTCAGGGTAATTTCCTTACCCTTAGCCGCCGGACGGTTCTTGTTGGTATGGAAAGGCGCATGCTTCATAGTCGGCTTGTAAACCGCCAGATTCTCGCCAAACTCGGTCAACATCTCATGATCCAGGAAATAGTGCTGGCGCCCGGTCAATGTCCGGTAGGGAATCAGCCGCTCCACATTGGTGGTGAAGGGCGAATAACGCCGTCCATGCTGCTCGGAGCCGCTGAATGCAGGTGAAGTGATGACTGTCTTCGGCTGAGTCGTAATCGCGTCGAAGGTGAAGCGTTCCTCCATCCGGTCCTCCGCCAAATCCTTCAGCTGGAGCGCCGTTTTCTTCTCCAGTGCCTCCCAGGCTTTTACGGCCATCTTGCCGTTGCTTGTGGAGGACAAGGTGAGAATCGCCTCCGACATGTGGCGGTCCGTCACCAGCTTCGGACAGCCTTGGCTGATGCCGGGCTCATCCACCACCCCGTTTACCTTCTTCATCAATTCGTATTCATCCGCCGCAGACCAGGTCATCCCCTTAATGCCGTAAGGCTTATCCTTAATGTTCGGCCCCAGGGAGGTCATCTTCTTATACACGGCAGCGTAATCCCGTTCCACCACCACAAACTTGGGCATGGTTTTGCCGGGAACAGCCTCAATTTCGCCTTTGCTCCAGTCTAGAATCTTTCCGAAGGGCTGGGCCAGCTCATCCGGGCTGTCATGCTGCAAGGGCACGGCTACAATATCCCGCTGCGGGGTGTCAAATTGCTGTGCAGCCATCTCCGAAAAGGTTTTGGCAATGGCCTTGAAGGTTTCCCAGTCCGACTTGGATTCCCACAATGGCGGTACCGCCGGGTTAAACGGATGGATAAAGGGATGCATATCTGTGGACGAAAGATCACTTTTTTCGTACCAGGTTGCCGCAGGCAGGACAATATCCGAATACACAGCGGTTCCGGACATACGGAAGTCGATATCCACCATCAGGTCCAGCTTGCCCTCCGCCGCTTGATCATGCCATTGGATTTCTTCGGGACGGAGAGTCTCGGAGTCATCATTCAGCAGGCCGTTATGCGCGCCTAGCAGATATTTCAGGAAATATTCATGCCCCTTGCCGGAGCTGGAAATCAGATTGGCCCGCCAGACAAACATCACCTTGGGGTGATTCGTCTCCGCATCGGGATCTTCAATAGCGAACTGCAGCTCCCTATTTTTGAGTTGATCCGCCACATACGCCGCTACCGCCTCAGGAGACTGATGCCCTTGCGCCGCCGCTTCCTCCGCCAGGTCAATGGAATTCTTATTAAATTGCGGATAGGAGGGCAGCCAGCCCAGACGCGCCGCCAACACATTGTAATCCGCATAATGGGCATACCGGGCTTTGCCGGTTAAAGCTGACGTATGACCGTCTACAGGATTGGATTCGAACCTCCATTGATTGGTGGCAAAATAGAAGAATGAAGTCCCGTTTTGCTGCCGGGGCGGCATGGTCCAGTCTCTGGCAAAGGCCACATTGGCCCAGCCTTCTGCAGGACGCAGCTTCTCTTGGCCGACATAATGCGCCCAGCCCCCGCCGTTAACTCCCTGGCAGCCTGTCATCAGGACCAGGTTCAGCACACTGCGGTAAATCGTATCTGAGTTATACCAGTGGTTGATCCCTGCTCCGACTATAATCATCGAGCGGCCTTGGCTATCTACAGCGTTCTGCGCAAATTCCCGGGCAATCTGAATAATGGAGGCACGGTCCACGCCGGTGATTTGCTCCTGCCAAGCCGGCGTATAGGCGATGCTGGCGTCATCGTAGTCACTGCCCTGCTCCGAATCGACGCCATATTGAGCCAGCATCAGATCGAACACACTGGTGACGCGGTGCTCTACGCCATTGGCATCGGTGATAGTGCGGTACGGGATCAGCCGGGAAACCGTCGATTTCCCCTCATCGGAGAAATACGGCAGCTTGATCTCCATCCGACCTTCCGAGGAATTCCGCAAGCCCAGCTGCGGCTCAATCTCTTCCCCGGTTAAGGTGTCAACCATCTGCAGATTCCACTTGCCCTCTTCGCCCCAGCGGGAGCCGATGGTGCCGTTGGGAATGCGCAGCTCTCCGGATTTCTCATCAATGAGAACCGTCTTCCACTCGCTGTTATTGGTGGTAACCCCCAGATCATGGGCGGTAAGGAACCGGTCTGCGGTAAAGGCCCCATCCTGCTCCTGAAGCAGCACGAGAAACGGGAAATCCGTATATGTTTTGGAGTAGTTTTCAAAATAAGGCGTACGCTGCTTCACATAAAACTCGTTTAATATGACATGGCCCATGGACATAGCCAGAGCGCCGTCGGTTCCCTGTTTGGCGGGCAGCCATTTATCTGCGAATTTCACAAACTCCGCATAGTCCGGGCTGATGGATACCACCTTGGTGCCACGGTAACGGGCCTCCGTCATAAAATGGGCATCCGGCGTTCTCGTCATCGGCAGATTCGAGCCCCAGACCAGCAAATAACTGGAGTTATACCAGTCGCTGCTTTCGGGAACATCCGTCTGGTCGCCCCAGATTTGCGGGGAGGCCGGAGGCAAATCCGCATACCAGTCGTAAAAGCTCAGCAAGGGTGAACCGAGAAGAGACAGGAACCGGGAGCCTGCCGCGTAGCTGACCATGGACATAGCCGGTATAGGGGAAAACCCGATGACCCGGTCAGGACCATACTTTTTGATGGTATATAACATGGAGGCGGAGATAATCTCCGTCACTTCATCCCACGTTGCCCGGACCATGCCGCCTTTGCCGCGGGCCGATTTGTAGGTCAGCTTCTTCTGCTCATCCTGGACAATGGAGGTCCACGCTTCTACGGGATCATGGTGTTTGCTCTTGGCTTCGCGCCACAAATTCAGGAGTTTACCGCGGATATAGGGATATTTCACACGGAGAGGACTGTAAAGGTACCACGAAAAGCTGGCTCCCCGCGGGCAGCCCCGGGGTTCAAATTCCGGCATATCCGGTCCCGTCGTCGGATAGTCCGTCTGCTGGGTTTCCCAGGTGACGATTCCGTCCTTCACGAATATTTTCCAGCTGCAGGAACCGGTGCAGTTTACACCATGTGTAGAACGAACCACCTTGTCATGCTGCCAACGGTTCCGGTACATGTTCTCCCAGGAGCGGTCGGCTGTGGATTCTTCACTCCACCCTTCCGCATTGGTTTCACGCTTTTGGAAAAACTTCAGCTTTTGGATTAGAGGATTGAACTTGTTCATCGTTCCAGCTCCTTGCACCTTATGATACTTCTATTGTAGATGCTGGAGCGTGGGGATAAGAGAGGGGAACTCCCCCATTCCACAGGAGGAATTCCCCGATTTCGCGGTAAACGATAGATGGAGTCGTGCGGAGAAAGTACACGGGGAGACTTTAGAACGGCCTTGCCGGTTTTGGTGGTTGCATTGCAAATCCGGCCTGTGGCAAGGACCTGGTTAATTCCGGAGCAGCGTCGGTCGGCGCAGGCTGCCCGGCATTAATCTCGTTGAAAACGCCTACATAATAGGCGGTTTCTCCAACGTCATTGTGGATGGCGTTAATAGTGATATGCTGAAGATATACCTCACCGTTCCGTTTTTTGTTCCAGATGCTGCCCGACCATGCCTGTTCCTCAGCCAGCTGCTTCCACATGGATTCGTAGAACTTCTTATCATGCAGCCCGGACTTCAGAAAACCCGGCTTTTGCCCGATAGCCGCTTCTTTGGTGTAGCCGGTAATGGCTGTAAACGCCGGATTGACGGTTAGGATCAGTCCCTTGGGATTGGTCACCAACACCGCCTGGGAGGTGCTCTGGATCATTTGCTCCGCCAGCTTTACCCGATCCTGCCAGTACATGTAGAGGGCAAGCAGAACGCTGCACAGGGCAACCATCCCTAACGCCATGAATCCGATTGCATAATGTCCGGTTATGGCCTTCAGGGAAGCCAGCATCAGAGGCGGGAAAAAACCGCCCAAACCGCCTATGGCAGAGATCAAACCGTTGGCAATCCCGGATTGCTTCGCAAAGTAAAGCGGAACCAATTTGAAGATCGTGCCGTTGCCCAGCCCGGCGCAAAGCCCGATCAACAGACAGCCCACCGTAAAAAGCGGAATCGACGGGGAAAATGCCAGCAGAATGCCGCCGATGGTCAAGCCGCTGAATACCAGCACCAAGATTTTGAAGGGATTAAACCGGTCTCCAAGCCATCCGCCCGTCGGCCGCATGAAGGTGGCCAGCGTTACGAATCCGGCGGTCCGCAGTCCCGCATCCACCTTGCTGATCCCGAAGGTATTCACCAGATGATTGGGCAGGAAAACCGTAAAGGCAACGAAGGAGCCGAAGGTAATAAAGTAGAAAAAGCAGATCAGCCATAGCTTTTCATTGCGGTAGATGCCTTTGATTTGCTCCATCAGCCGGACATTGAGCTTCGATTCCTTCCGGTCTCCGATGAAGAAGTTGGCCAGGGCAAAGGCTGCCAGCAGAATCAAATACACCTGGACTGTGGAGCGCCATCCGATCTGCGTAGCCAGCACCGGAGCGAAGAAGGTGCTCAGTGCCGAGCCTAAATTCCCCAGCCCGTAAATACCGTTGACGAACCCGTGTTTATCCTTGGGATAATACTTGGGCAAGGAGGTGACCCCAACGGAGAAGGTGGCGCCCGATATACCCAGGAATAACCCGCCGATAATCAGATCGGTGAAGCTTTGGGCCTGGCTGATATAAAATACCGGAGCGAGCAGCACGATGAAGCTGACCAGGAACATATTGCGGGCACCGAATTTATTCGTCCAGTAGCCGAAGGGAATCCGCAGAATCGAACCAAGCACAACTGGCACTGCTGTAACGAGAGATAACTGCCCCGGGGTTAAAGCAATCCCGTCCTTGATAAACACGATTAACGATGACAAGATCCCCCAAACCGCAAAGCCCAGGATCAAGCTGAAGGTTTGCAGCGGCAAAATCCCTTTGGGTGGTTTCATTCCCATTCCTCCTCATGAAATCAACTGCCTCTCTCCATTATCCGTGGAGCCGCTCATGAAAAGAATTGGGGAAATCCCTCATTTGCTTCGCAGGAATTTCCCCATCTCGGGTTGCCGTTATTCAGTTCCAGTGCTGCTCATCCAGCAGTATCCGCGTCGGTATGGTAAACCGCACGGTTTGGCGGCTTCCATCCGCCAGAATCTCCAAATCGCATTTTAAGGCAAACAGCTCTTCCTTAACGGGGTCCAACAGCTCGCGGGAAACCAGACCGTCTTCTTCACTTTCAAATTCAACCAGGGTATTCCCTGCTTCGTCCTGTCCCAGTACTACTCCCGCCGTGGCATGGGCCTGGATGCTATGGCGCACCAGGAGCTCCAGAATGGCGGCGATCTGGTCCTGCCGTTCAAGAGGAAGCCGCGTCATCCGCTGATCCAGCAATTGGCAGGTAATGCCCTGTTTACGGAATTCCTTCAACCGGAGCAGCAGCGGGCTGGCCTTCTCCTCCTGGAGCGTTTCCTGTGCTTCGGGCTCCTGGGCAGGGGTTGTTATGCTGTCATACAATACAGCCAGTCTCGCGGCGGAGCGTTTTACCTCTTCAATATCCGTTTCACTAAAAATCCGTTCCTCCCGCTGTCCAACCAGCAGCACACCATAGGCTTTTTTCTGCTCGGGCCGGACGGAATCCACCGAAACCCCTACGCCGGAGCGCAGCGATTCCACGAGAAAGATCGGATAACCCAGCACCTCATCCTGGACCTCCTCCGGAAAATACGTCACCACATGCGGCCGTCTGGTCTGCAGGACTTTTCCGGCCATCCCGTTGCCCATGCGCACTGTAATTTTCTTGTACCGTTCGGATTGGGCGCCAAGTGCGATTTTCCAATGGATATCCCGGTAATTGGCATCCGCCAAGGCCAAAGCGACAAAATCCAGCGCCATATCAGACATCAGCTGCTGCAATTCCAGCTGAATCTGCTGCTGTGTCGTAAGCGGTTGGCCGCTTTCGTTAATCAAAGTCAAGCAGCCCCCTTCGCAGCGCAAACTTCATCAATTCGCGGCGGTTATTCAATTGCAGCTTTTCCATAATATTCGCCTTATGGTTCTCCACCGTTTTTACACTGATGGTCAAAAGCTCTGCGGCTTCCTTATTGGTGTATCCCTTGGCAACCAGCGTCAGAATCTCCTTCTCCCGCTCGGTTAACGTCTCGAAGGTATCCGTCATCTCCTTGGTCTGACCTTGCAGATAACCCTCTATGACCTTCTTGGTGGCATTGGGATGTAGGTAAACAAGCCCTTGATGTACCTGCAGGATCGCCGTTATCAGCTCCGACATGGGCGCCGACTTCAGAATGTAGCCTGATGCTCCGGCCTTCAGCGCACGGAACAAATACTGGTCCTCGTCATGCATGGTAAGAATGATGACCTTCACCTCTGGCATGGATTGCACCAGCTCGCTTGTGGTATACAGACCGTCGCGGCCATTGGGCATGCTCAGGTCCATCAGCACCAGATCAGGGTGCAGCTCCAGGGCCTTCTTCATACAGGATATACCATCCTCCGCTTCGCCCACTACCTTGATCCCCGGCTTCGCATCCAGTACGGCCCGGAGTCCGTCCCGGACAACAGCATGATCATCCACAATCAATACTTTAATATCCATTACGTATTCATCTCCCCCGTTACCTGGTGTGCTGGCCGGTGATGGGCACCTTAACCCGGATGACCGTTCCTTCTCCCGGGGCGGATTCGATCTCGAATTCCCCGCCCAGAATGTTCACCCGTTCCTCCATACTATACAGTCCAACGCCCTGACGCAATTCCGTCGTGATGACAAATCCGGTCCCATAGTCGCGGATAAGCAGTTCGGCAAACTCCGTCTGCAGCTTCAGTTTGACATCCACCACTTCCGTCTGGGAATATTTCGCCGCATTGGTAAGCGCCTCCTGCACGATCCGGTACAGCGCAATTTCGTGGGCTGACGGCAGACGGCCACTGTCCCCTTCCATGGTAAACAGCACTTGAATGCCGAATTTTTGCCCGTACAGCCGCACATAATTCCGCAGGGCCGGTACCAGTCCGATATCATCCAAGGCAGAAGGGCGAAGCTCAGCGGACAAGTCGCGGATATCCTCAATAGTATGCCGGATGGATTCCTGCAAGGCCGTCATCGGCTCATCCTCTGCTGCGTCCTCCTCGGCCTCCTGCGAAGCTTTGATAATCTCCGTCTGGATGAGAATGCTGTACAGGGACTGGCCGATGCCGTCATGCAGCTCGCGGGAAATCCGCTTCCGTTCGTTTTCCTGCGCAGACAGAATGGAGTGTGTGATCATCCTGGCAATCTGGTTCTGCTCCTCCTGGCGCTGTCCCTCCACCTCCTGCATACGAAGAATATTCAAAGGACCGTAAATCGGGTCCTGGTATTGCGACAGGCTGGCATTCATGGACTTCTTCATTCCGCTTGGCGTCGTCAGCTGCAGCGTCATCACCTGCGCCCCCGGCTCCGTAATAAAACAATTCTGGTACGAGCAGAGCTTATGCAGTCCCGGATAATTGGAGCACACACTGCAAAAATTCAACACAGCCGCTTCCTCGCCGATCTGCATCATCTGCCCGGCCACCGGATTCATCCGGATAATATTCAGCTCCTGATCCAGCACCAGAATCCCGTCGGGACTATGGGTAAACACATTCGCCAGCAGCTCCTGCTCCGACCGCAGCTTATGGCTCTGCCAATAAATCATAAAGAAGAACAGCGTAATAATCATCAGCACAAACAAAAAAATCGGAACATACTCCAGCCAGCCCCGCTCCTGCTCATGCAGAATCGCCCGGATCGCCAACACAATGATCAGCGTTGTCGTTACAGCCAAGATCCCGTTCTTCACCATAAATTTCACAAATGTCTTCGTTTTCTGAAACGTCGTCATCCCGGCGCCTTCCCTCCGTCACCACGTCATATTGGAATTATAGCATTGATTGGGGGTGAAGGTGGTACGACAAATTCGCTACGATCCCTTCACTTCTTTATGCTTGCAGCCGTGGTCAAACGGATCAGATATAGAAGCACAATTGTACTGAACGATATGTCCGTAATCCAGCATGTAATAATAGATCATTTGAGGTTCATCTCGAAAAGTGACATGAACACTAAACGTCGGCAACTTGGAAAATTGCCCCTCCAGCATAGAAATATCCGCTTCCGGGTAGCCTTTTTCCTCAACCAAATAAGAACGGACATCTTTCTCCAAATGATAGACGGTTAATTTGATCCAGCAAAAAAGAATTGCAGCCCCTATCAAAAACAAAATCAGAAGGATACTGAACGTTTTTTGGAGAACATTCACCGAAACGGCCTCCTTCTTTCAGTAAATATATAAAACATTCCATTTATACTATACCATCTTTACTCCGCTCCTAAATGGATAAGCAGACTGTTGGGAAAATCCTTAAGGTAATGTTAAGGTTGATCCTGGTTAACTGAAAGATAGGCCCGTTATAATGAACGTACAGCTTGAAGATACGATGTGTAAGAAAAGAGGTGAAACCATGAGCAGAACGATTCTGGTCGTGGATGACGACAAGGAAATCCGGGAGCTGCTGCGGTTGTATATCGAAAAGGACGGGTATTCCGTCATTCAGGCGGAAAATGGATTAGAGGCACTGAAGCAGGCAGCATCCGCGCGGATACATCTGGCGGTGATCGACATTATGATGCCGGAGCTGGACGGTTACCAGCTTATCAAGGGTTTGCGGGCACACAGCAACCTTCCCATTATTGTGGTGAGCGCCAAAACGCAGAATCACGAGAAAATCCTGGGACTGGATCTGGGTGCCGACGATTATGTAGCCAAACCCTTTGACCCTCTGGAAATTGTGGCCCGGATCAAAGCCCAATTGCGCCGTTACGACGGCGTTGCGGCAGATGCCGAAAGGGTTATGCTGTGCGCAGGCGGATTAAGCCTGGATGTTACGGCTTATACGCTTCGCTTTGGTGCCGGGATCATCCCTCTTACCGCCACGGAATTTAACATGATGAAGCTGTTTATGCAGCAGCCCGGACGTGTATACACCAAGCAGCAGATTTATGATGCGGCCTGGCAGGAGTCGGCCATCGTCGACGATAATACGGTGATGGTGGCCATCAGCAAGCTGCGGGGCAAGCTGCCCGGCGACAGCGCGGTATCCATCGGAACCGTCAGGGGTTTGGGATACCGTCTGGAGGTGGGGACATGAAGAACAGACGAAGCTTCAAAAGCCTTATCATGCGCAGCTTCATCGGCTGTATCCTCGGCATTGCATTAACGCTTCTGCTGCTGGAGTTTTTGTTCAGCCTGTTTACCTGGAAGAACGGAATGAACTTCTCAGAGCTGGCCTCCTCCCCCTTGGAGGAAGGAACAAAGAAGCTTCAAATCATACTGTCGGCCTCCTGGATTCTCATAACAGCTGCCGTGTATGCTGCAGGGATTATCCTGTTTGGACGGGGAATGAACAAGAAGCTATTGGTACCCGTGAGAAAAATGGAACAAGGCTTTAAGGCAGTAACCGCCGGACATTTGGACACCACGCTGGATTTTGAAACGGAAACGGAATTTGGGGATATGCGGGATAGCTTCAATCTGATGGTACAGAAGCTGAAGGAGTCCGAGGAAAAACGGATGGCCATGGAAAACGAACGGATGCAGCTTTTTTCGTACATCGCCCATGATTTAAAAACCCCCATCACCACCATTTCCGGCTACGCGCAAGCCTTGTCCAGCGGTTTGGTGGAGGAGCTGGACAAACAGCAGGAATACCACTTGGCGATAAAAGCGAAAGCCGGGCAGATGAATCAATTGGTTGACCAGCTGCTTTTTTATTCCAAGCTGGGTACCCCCCAATACCGGATGAAGGTGGAAAAGGTGGATCTGGCCGAGCTGCTTCGTGTTTCCTGCGCCGTTTTGTTTGGTGAAATCGAAAAC
>JAEWMH010000130.1 GCA_023393235.1 Bacillota bacterium
CTTGGTTTCCCATGACCGGGCGTTTTTGGACAATTGTGTCGATCACATCCTGTCCATTAACAAAACCAATATTGAGATCCAGAAGGGGAATTTCTCCGAGTGGTGGGAAAACAAGGAGCGGCAGGATAACTTCGAGCTGGCGGAAAACGATAAGCTGAAAAAAGATATCAAACGTCTGTCGGAAGCCGCGAAACGCACCAGTCACTGGTCGGATGAAGTGGAAAAAACGAAGAACGGTACACGTAACTCCGGCTCGAAGGTCGATAAGGGGTATGTGGGGCACAAGGCGGCCAAAATGATGAAACGCTCCAAATCCATGGAGCAGCGCCAGCACAACGCCATCGATGAAAAGTCCAAGCTGCTGAAGAACATCGAATCTGCCGAAAGCCTGAAGATAGCCCAGCTGCCGTACCATAAAAACCAGCTTGTGGAGCTGGAGAATGTATCTGTTTATTACGGGGACAAAACGGTATGCGAGGATGTCGGGTTTACGATCGAGCAGGGGGACCGGATTTCCTTAACCGGCAAAAATGGCTCCGGAAAATCCAGTATCATCAAGCTTATCTGTGGGACGGATATCCAATATACGGGCACCTGCCGAATCGGCAGCCAGCTGAAAATCTCGTATGTCTCCCAGGACACCTCCCATCTGCGCGGCAATTTAACGGATTATGCGGTGGAGCATGGCCTTGACGAGAGTCTGTTTAAAGCGATTCTGCGGAAGCTGGACTTTTCGCGGCTCCAGTTCGAGAAGGATATGTCCGCCTTCAGCGGCGGGCAAAAAAAGAAGGTCCTGATTGCCAAAAGTTTATGTGAAAAGGTCCATTTGCATATATGGGATGAACCGCTTAATTTTATTGATGTTATCTCCCGGATGCAGATTGAGGAGCTGCTGCTGGAACATCAGCCCACCATTTTGTTCGTGGAGCATGACCGTGAATTTGTGGAGAATATCGCGACCAAAACGGTAGCTCTGTAGTGAAATCGGGTTGAAAAGAGGAGGTTGTATGAAATGAAGGAGAAGATCGTTGTTGCAGATGATCACGTGAGCTGTCCGACACCGCTGCTGTTGACGGTTCACAATATACAATGCACAGCCGCCGGAGCCTTGTCTGACTATCGGCGAATGAATGAGCAGCGAATGATAAACCATTATGCCGCTTAGCGGGTAGCGGGAAAAGGCCGAATACCTGGAGAACCGGTGCTGGCCGGTTCTCTTGGGTTTTTCTCCGGGGCTGAATAAGGAGAAAAACAAATGCAGCCTAAATCCAAATATGAAGCCATTCAACAACTTTTATCGGGTTTGAAAGAGCCAGCTTACCGCTTTAAGCAAATTACGGATGCCGTATTCCGGCACCGCATCGGGGAATTCGGGCGAATGACCATGCTGCCGCAATCCCTGAGAACCGTTTTGATCCAAAAGCTGGGTGAAACCATCCTCGGGATTAAGCCTGCACAGGAAAAAACATCCCGGCAGGTTAGCAAGATGTTGTTTGCCCTCCATGGGGGCGAGCATATGGAGACAGTGAAGCTCAGCTACAAACGGGGCTGGGACTCGTACTGCATCTCCTCCCAATGCGGATGCGGCTTCGCGTGCCGGTTTTGCGCAACCGGGAGCATCGGGTTCAAACGGAACTTGACTGCCGATGAAATAACCGATCAGCTGCTGTATTTTCACCTGCAGGGACATTCTTTAGATAGTGTTTCTTTTATGGGTATGGGGGAAGCGTTGGCCAACCCTAATCTGTTTGAAGCCTTGAAGCAGCTGACCGATCCGCGTTTGTTCGCTTTGGGGCAGAGAAGACTGACCGTATCCACCATTGGCCTATTGCCGGGGATCGCCAGTTTAACGCAGGAATTCCCGCAGATTAATGTGACCTTTTCCCTTCATTCACCTTTTGATGAGGAGCGCAGCAGCTTGATGCCCATTAATGAAAGGTATCCGCTGCAGGAGGTAATGGATGCGCTCGACCGCCACATCAGGCTCACGGGAAGAAAGGTGTATATCGCCTATATTCTTCTTCATGGTATTAATGATTCGAAGGAGCATGCCGAAGCTCTCGCCCGTTTGCTCCGTGATAGGGTAAAGAAGGGTCAGCTCTATCATGTTACCCTGATTCCCTTTAACCGGTCTGAGGCCATCGGCAGCAGCTACCGGCAAGCGGAGGCAGAACGGGTCAAAAGCTTTCTTTCCGTTCTCACATCCAATGGTATCCATGCTTCGGTCCGGACCCAGTTCGGATCGGACATTGATGCAGCCTGTGGACAACTGTATGCCGCAGAGAAGCGGTTAAGGTAATAAGTTAAATGCAGAGCCATCTTAATGGAATCTTAATACTGGAGCAAAAGTTATAATACGATCCTGATTTTGTTCATGATATACTTACAAAAAACCTCCAGCCTCTGTCGTAACCTAGGCCGTGGGGGAGACATGCATGAAGGAAGCAGGGAACCCACATGGCTGCCAAACAAGCTGATGGTGTCAGCGTGACCGGGCGCAATCATAATCCCCCTCCCAAACGGCGGGGTTCGTTAAAAGTCTTCCTGAGTTATTCTCCGGGTGCAGGCAAAACACTGGCGATGGTAAAAGCCGGGAACCAGGAGCATAACGCAGGAAAAAGGGTATTGGTCGGCTCTGTTCAGCATCAGAACACGACGGAAATCCTTTCTCTTCTGGAGAACATGGAACTCCTGCCGCCAAGAGTGTCCCCTAGAGGGGCTGACGGCCAGGAGGTCTTCGACCTGGACCGGGCCCTTGCCATTAAACCGGATATCATCCTGCTGGATGATCTTGCCTTTGTCAATCCGCCGGGATGCAGGCATAAGAAGCGGTATCAGGACGTAGAGGAGCTGCTCCGGGCGGGCATGAATGTGTATACCACCTTGAATGTGCAGCAGTTAGAGAGCTTGACCGATATGGTCCCATTCGCGGACGGGTTCCCGGAAAGCAGGCGGATTCCCGACAATGTACTGGATAATGCAGATTTTGTGGAGCTGGTGGACATTGAGCCGAAGGAACTGCTTTCCCGGTATCCAAATGGGGAGTATGACGAGAAAATTCTTACCCATCTGAGGGAAATCGCGCTCCGGATCACGGCATCCCAATTAAACCGGATCGCTGCACGGCTGCGGATTCAGGGAAACCGGGAGGAGTCGGAGGTTAAGGACCATATCCTGGTCTGTTTGTCCGCCGCAGCCTCCAACAGAAAGGTGATCCGGACAGCGGCGCGGATGGCGGAGGTGTTCCATGCGCGGTTTACAGCGTTGTACGTGGAGACCTCGCAATCCAACGAGCTGGCCTGGAAGGATAAAACGGAGCTTCGGGATAATCTGCGCCTCGCCGAGCAATTGGGTGCACAAATCGCAACCGTTTACGGGGAGGATGTGCCTGCGCAAATAGCAGAATATGCCAGAACCGGACATGTTTCCAAAATCGTCCTGGGGCGTTCGCCATCCAAAAAGCGGGGGTTGTCCAAAGGAAACGTGGTGGATAAGCTCATTGCCCTTGTCCCTCAGGTGGAAACCTATATTATTCCATACCCGGAGGCGTTAGTCCGCAAAAGGCTGTTTTTGTATTTGAAGGCCCCCCGGCTTTCGCTGGCCGACGTTGGGAAAACAGCCGCAGTTTTGGCTGTTTCCTCATTGATCGGATATTGGTTTCACCGGATGGGCTACCGGGAGGCCAATATCATTACCGTCTATATTGTCGGTATTCTGTTATTGGCTACGATGACACAAGGGCGGATCTATAGCGCAGCAGCCTCTATCCTGAGTGTGCTGGTGTTCGACTTTTTCTTTACCGATCCCCGGTACTCCTTCCGCGTTTATGACTCCAACTATTTGGTCACCTTTCTCTTGATGCTGGGGGCCTCCTTCCTGACCAGTACCCTGACTATGCGGGTAAAGCTCCAGGCGAGACAGGCCGCCCAAAAGGCGTACAGGACGGAGGCGTTGTTGGAGACCAGCCGCAAATTGCAGCAAGCACAGGATGCTCCGACGATTATGGAAGAGACGGCTGGCCAGTTGGTGAAGCTGTTGGACCGTATCGTTATTTTTTATACCGTGGAGGACGGTCGTTTGTCGCAGCCGAGGGTATTTGGCGGCCAGGAGCCGCCGTCTGGCACCTTGAAATTTACGAATGAGAATGAACGGGCCGTGGCAGACTGGGTCTACAAGAACAATAAACGTGCCGGAGCGACAACAGATACCTTCTCCGGTGCGCGCTGCCTGTATCTCGCCGTGCGCGGCGGAGAGAGGGTGTTTGCAGTGGTGGCCGTGGTAATAGACGAAGGTCAGCCTATTGAGGTATTTGAAAAAAGCCTCATGATCGCCATGCTGGGTGAATGCGGGTTAGCCCTGGAGAAAACACGGCTGAATGAGCAGCAGCAGGAAATCTCCTTGCAGATTCAGCAGGAGCAACTGCGGGCGAATTTATTGCGCGGCATTTCCCATGACCTGCGGACCCCCTTAACCAGTATCTCCGGCAATGCGGGCATTCTTATCGGCAACTCCCAGGTTTTGAATGAAGAGCAGAAACGGAGTCTGTATACCGATATTTACGACGACTCCATTTGGCTGATCCATCTGGTGGAGAATCTCCTGTCCATTACCCGGATTGAAAACGGGACCCTCAATTTGAACTTTCAGGGTGAGCTGATTGAGGATGTGATTGCGGAGGCTCTGCAGCATGTGTCCAAGAAAAAAGAGGAGCACCTGATTCAGGTAGACGTGGAGGATGAGCTGCTTATGGGCCGGATGGACTCCAGGCTCATTGTGCAGGTCCTGATCAATCTCATCGATAATGCGGTGAAGTACACCCAGGACGGGTCTCTGATCCGGATTACCGCCAAACGGGAGGAGCAGATGATCCGGCTCCAGGTAGCGGATGACGGGCCTGGTATTCCGGATGGGGCCAAAGCCAGATTATTCGATATGTTCTACACGGCGGAGATCAAACGCGGGGACAGCCGCAGGGGCTTGGGTTTGGGCTTATCCCTGTGCAAATCCATTATTCATGCCCATGACGGCATCATTGGCGTTCAGGATAATTGGCCGAAGGGAACGGTATTTTATTTTACCCTGCCGGCTGCGGAGGTGAGTGTCTATGAATAAGCCTGTTATTCTGGTGGTGGAGGACGACAAACCCATCAGCAAGCTGATCACAACCACACTGGAGACCCAAGGCTACAAGTATCTGGAGGCGTCCACCGGGGAAATGACGATTATGGAGGCGGTGTCGCGGCAGCCGGATCTGATGATTCTCGACCTGGGTCTGCCGGATATGGACGGGGTGGAGATCATCCGGAAGGTGCGGAGCTGGTCCAATCTGCCCATTATTGGCGTGAGTGCGCGCAGCGAGGACAGGGATAAGATTGAAGCAGTGGATGCCGGTGCGGACGACTATCTGACCAAACCCTTCAGTG
>JAEWMH010000026.1 GCA_023393235.1 Bacillota bacterium
CACCCAGGTCAGGCATCGGATGCCGCCCGCCATGCTCCCCCACCGGACCGGAGAGCTCCTCCTCCAGGTCAAAATAAACAGCCCCCGGCAGATGTCCCGCCGTATAGTCAGCCTTCCCGGACTTAGGCTGTCCCAGCTGGAACCGGCAGTCCGCCAGCACCACAGGCTCCTTCGCCTCCAGCTTCTCCATCACTTGCTCCCTGCTTACAATATACCGGTGTTGATTGGCCATAAACTCCACTCCCCGCTTGACGCGTCAATGTACTGCCATTATACCAAAATCTGCATCCAACCGCCGCAGTCCTCTGCAAGAAGAACCAGCTGCCGGTTATATGACAGAGCCACCTCATTTTCCTGCCGGAGAATTTGTCAGAATTTTTAAAGTTTATATCTCCAACAAACGGTTTAAAGAAAGAGTGTAAAGAGAAAAACCAACCAAATCTACCACAATAGAACGTTGGAGAGGAGAATGTAAAATGGGTTTCATTTGGTCCTTGATTATCGGTGGTGTTATCGGCTGGCTGGCCGGTGTTATTCTGGGTCGCGACATTCCCGGAGGCGTCATCGGCAACATTATCGCTGGTTTCATTGGTGCCTGGTTAGGTAGCCTGATTATGGGAGAATTCGGTCCGGTAATCGGCGGCTTCTACTTCGTACCGGCTCTAATCGGCGCAGTCGTGGTGGTCTTCTTGACCAGCCTCATTCTGCGCAACACCAGCCGCAGACACAGCTGATGCAGGCAGCGGACAGCGAAGCGTCCGCATTCACAACTGGGAACCGGGACATCTGTCTCCGGTTCTTTTTGCGTTGTGCGGGGGGATGGGACAGAGCGAAGCCCGGCACGGAAGAGGCTGGCGGGACCCGGCTCTATGTGGATTCGCGTATCGTTCGTGTGTCATTCACGTGCCATTCGCATGTAATTCGCGTTTCGTGCTCGCGCTATCCACGTGTCATTGGCGTGGATTCGCGTGTCGTAAGCGCGCTACCTGTGTGTCATTCGCAACCATCCTGCAAAAGTGCAGTTATTTTGAACAGGGAACCCCTTTCCCGTGCTCATCCTGCAAAAGTGCATCTATTTTACTCAAACCCCGCCAAACAGGTGGGATTCGCGGGAAATAGCTGCACTTTTGCATTTGAGTTCCCCGGTTAAGCGGTTAAGCCACTAAATAAATGCACTTTTGCATTTGCGCCATGCCGCCATGCCAGTCCCCCCTCTCCAAAGCGGAAGCCCCTGATATCGCTGCAGCCGTCCAACCGGGGAAAACGCAGGCGCTCCCCATCGACAGGGCCCATGGGGAGTTGTACAATGAAGGGATGACGCAATATTACGGGAGCGGGTAAAAATGTGTACGAACTTGCGGGGCTTCACCTTTCAGGCGGTGCCCATGAATATCAGACATTGCCAGGACATCTGCACCTGGAGCTATGAACCCCCTTACGATATCTACCAGTGGAGCTCCTGGGCCCAGATGGAGGCGGAGGCCGAGGAATTCGGCGACGCACAAATCCGCGAAACCCAGTACATTTCCATTTTGGATGCGGAAAACGGCTATTTGGTGGGGTATGCCCAGCTTTTCCCCATTACCGGGGTAACCCGGCTGGGGCTGGGGATGCGGCCGGAGCTGTGCGGCTTGGGCATCGGCCCGGATTTCGTGCGTTTCCTGGCCGAGGAGGCGAAGCGGCGCAGACCTGCCGATACCATCGACCTGGAGGTGCTGGTGTGGAATATCCGCGCCCAGAAAGCATACCGGAAGGCCGGTTTTGTCATAACCGACCGTTATGAACGTCCGACACCCAAGGGAAATATGGACTTTTACTGCATGGTGTATCAGGAGGAGCCGGGATTGAATTAACCTCTGCCTCCATAAAAAAGGGATAGACAGTTTTGCCAAAATGAGGTTATGAAGAGGCAAATTATGCTACAATAGTAGGATGCAGTCCATGCGGCGATGACAAATCACTATGCAAAAAGGAGGTGCAGGAATGCTGAAGCTCAAGCTGCCCAAAAACCGGATTGAATTTTTGGCTGCCGGAGCCGAACGCAGGATGAAGCTGGCCGTGCTGGAGCGGGGCTGGGAATATTACCACCGGAACCTGGTGCAAAACGTGAATCTGGTCCAGGGTTATATCCTTCAGGCGGATGTCCGGGGCAAGGAGATTTTCCAGGTCAGACTGGATCTGGAGCAGTTCGAGAGAAGCGAATGCACCTGCTCCTTCGACGGATATTGCCAGCATATGGCCGGATTGATCTTCTGGGCGTATTCCGCCCACGGCAGGCCCGAGCTTCTGTTGATGCAGCTGAAGCAGGCCATCAACGCCCGGCGGCGGGCGAAGGCGGGGCTGAAGGCCGACAAGGCGGGGGAATCGGCGGCGGCTACCCTGCTGCCGGAGCTGGCGCCCAAGGAATGGGCCCGCTACTTCGAGCAGAAATTCCACGGTTATTCCCTCTCCAACCAGCATTCGGTGGAGCAGTTCCACCAGACAGTCTGGGACACCCTGGGCGGGACGGCGGAGGAATGGCCGGAGCCTTTATCCGCGTTGTACCGGCTCCATCTGACCCTGTATGTCCTGGGCAAAATTGAACAGTTCCATCAGGACAACCAATCCTCTTATTTGTCCTATTATATAGAGAACGGCTGCAAGCTGGTGGCGGCCTCCTGCTGGGATAAGCTGAAGGAGCTGGTGCAGGAGCGCCAGGCTTTCCACGAGGCCGCCCTCCAGTTCCCCAAACATTGGAAGGAAACCCTGGAGGCCGTTTCCTCCCGGCTGCTCCACGCCCGGTCGGGACCGGTGTATTGGACGGATGTGTACCGGTTTTTGTGGTGGCAGCTTTTCTACGGGGCCGGCACCGAGCCGGAGCAGGCAGCCGAACGGGAGCTGCACCGGCTCTCGCTGTTGGCAGCACAGGAGAATATCCCCCGGGCCAAGG
This sequence comes from Bacillota bacterium, assembly GCA_023393235.1. Classification (GTDB taxonomy): domain Bacteria; phylum Bacillota; class Bacilli; order Paenibacillales; family NBRC-103111; genus Paenibacillus_AR. Next base: position 2,930 of record JAEWMH010000026.1, read on the forward strand.
ACGGCATTCTTCTCGCCATGTCCCTGTTCGATATTATCCGGGGCCAGGATGCCCAGGCCATGAAGCGGCTCGACCAGCTGCACACCCGGCAGTTCTCGGATTTCTATGTCATTCTGGAGAAGCTCTCCGGCGGCGGGGAGTGGGAGCGCGTTCTCAGTTGGCTGCGCTGGCTCTTGCCAGTTCTCTCCAAGGCGAAGCAGGAGGAATTCAACCGGGGCTGCGCCTTCTGGGTGGAAGCAGTAAAGCATCAGCCCACCGATGAGGAATGGATCCGCGTGATGCTCTCCCTTTTGCCCCGCAGCTACTATTATTACACGGATTATCTGATGCAGACCGGCCGTTTCCGCCAATGGGTGGACCTGCAGCTGGCTACGGGGATCTCCCCGGCCAGTCTGTACACGGCGGAGCTGCATACCGTCGAGGCCCATGACCCTGCACTGCTGCTGCCCTTGTTCCACCAGTCGGTAGAGAAGGCGGTGGCGGAGAAGAACCGGGATTCCTACAAGCTGGCCATCGGCCACCTTAAAAAATTGAACAGCCTTTACAAGCAGCTTGGCAAAAGCGAGCTTTGGGAGGATTATCTCGCCCGGCTCCATCTGAAATATGCCCGGCTGCGCGCATTCAAAGAAGAGCTGGCGAAAGGACAGTGGGCGACATGATTGTCACCGGCCCTTATACCGTTCACGCCTCGTGGATGCCGGCAGGCGCCCTGTTCCTCTGGGGAGCCCGCCGCCAGGGCGGGTCCGTGGACGCCACAGAGCTGAAGCATCTGCTGTTTGCCTGGCATGCGGCCAGCTTTTACGGCACGTTTATCGAGACGCTGGAGTTTACGGGGAAGGAAGGCGTGGTGCTGGAGTCTGAGGACGCCCTGCATTACTTCTGCGATCCCTCGGAGCTGCAGCATGCCTCCATCGAATGGTCCACAGAGGCCGCCCCGCTGAAGGCCGCGGCTCCCGCCATCCGGGAGGCCCTGGCTGCGGGCAGGGTGATGCCCGACTACGATAAGTGGCGGCAAGGGTCCTTGGGGTGGAAGCTGCAGCTGCCGGAGGAGCTCCGGGGGATGGAGTCCCCGCTCCTCAAGACCTGGGCGGATACGCTTATCGAAGCGGAAGTCCGCCGCCGTCCCGAGCTGCAGGAGGCGCTCTCCAAGCTGACGGAGACGGTACCGCGGATCCTGCGGGGCGACATCTCCGCCGATCTGTGGCTGGATGAGGAGGATTGGCTGGTATCCATCGGCTGGAAGCCGGATACCGCCCCCTTCCGCACCTGCCTCCAGCTGGTGGAGCCGGAGCATGACCGGATGTGGCGGCTGGCCATCCTGCTCCAGGACCGGCAGCAGGCGGAGCGGATTATCGCCTGCGACGCAGAAGGCACTCCCAGCCCCGGCGAGCCGGTGCCGGAGGAGTGGCAGCCGGAGCTGCCCCGGGTCAGCCGGGATGTGGAGCGTTGGCTCCATATTATCCCGGAGCTCCGGGATGCCCATGAGCCCACCCGGCTGAAGCGGGAGCTCACCGCTGACGAGGCTTGGGAGTTTCTGGCCCAGGGGAGCCGGCAACTGGTAGAGGCGGGCACGCCGGTATTCCTGCCGGCATGGTGGGAGCGGCTGCGCCGCACCAAACCCCGCCTCCGGGCCAAGCTGCGCTCCTCGGTGGGCACAACGGGCTCATCCGCTTTTGGATTGAACCAGCTGATGGAATTTGATTGGCGGCTGGCGGTTGGCGATATGGAGCTGACCGAAGAGGAATTCCGCACCCTCATGGAGGAGAAGCGGCGGCTGGTGCGCTTCCGGGGACGTTGGATCCAGCTGGATCCCAAGCAGATGGAGGCCATCAGCCAGGTGATGAAGCAGGTCAAGAAGAAACGCGGCTTGTCCTTCCGGGATGTGCTGGAGCTGCACCTGGCCGGAGAAGAGGAAGACGGCGAGAATCCGGCCGGCCGGGAGGAAGACGACATCGACCTGAAGCTGGAGGTGGAGCTGAACGACCATCTGCGCCAGCTGATCACCCGGCTCAAGGAGCATAAGGGTGTGCCCATGCAGGGGCCCCCACCCGGCTTCCACGGCACGCTTCGCCCTTATCAGGCGGAAGGGGTCTCCTGGCTCCTGTTCCTCCGCCAATTCGGATTGGGCGGCTGTCTGGCGGACGATATGGGCCTGGGCAAAACCATCCAGTGGATCAGCTACCTGCTGTCCGTCAAGGAGCAGGAGGGCCAGACCCAACCCGGTGAGGATCAGGAGCCGCTGCCTCCGGGGCTCCTCATTTGCCCCACCTCCGTATTGGGCAACTGGCAGAAGGAGCTGCAGCGTTTTGCCCCCCGCATGAAGGTGCTGCTCCACTACGGACCCCAGCGGCGGAAGGGCGAGGATTTCCGCAAAGAGGCCATGGAGGCGGATTTGGTCCTGTCCTCCTACACTCTGGCTCATCTGGATGAGAAGGAATTCTCCTCTATTTATTGGAGCTCCATCTGTCTGGACGAGGCGCAGAATATCAAGAACGCCTATACGAAGCAGTCCGGCGCCGTGCGCCGGCTGGACGGTTACCACCGCATTGCCATGACGGGTACGCCCATCGAGAACCGGCTCACGGAGCTGTGGTCCATCTTCGACTTCCTGAACCCCGGCTACTTCGGCACCCTGCGGGAATTCAGCCACCGGTTCGTGCAGCCGATCGAAAAGATATCCGACCAGGCGCTCATCGGCCAGGTGCAGCGGATGATCCGACCGTTCCTGCTCCGCCGTCTGAAGAAGGACCCGGCTATCCAGCTGGATCTGCCGGACAAGGACGAGAGCAAGGTGTTTATTTCCCTTACGGCGGAGCAGGCCTCCCTGTACGAGAACTATATCCGGGACCTGTTCGAACGTCTGGACCGGCTTGGCCCCATGGAGCGCCGCGGCCTGATTCTGTCGGCTCTTACCCGGCTGAAGCAAATCTGCAACCATCCCGAGCTGCTCTCCAAAAGTATGCGGGGCGCCGCCATCCAGTGGCGGGAGCGCTCCAACAAGCTGGAGCGGCTCCTGGATATGGTAGCGGAACTGCGGACCGAGGGGGACCGCTGTCTGATCTTCACCCAGTTTGTGGAAACCGGCTATATGCTCCAGCATGTGCTGGAGCAGGAGCTTGCGGAGCCGGTGCTGTTCCTCCACGGCGGCACCCCCAAGCATACACGGGATGAAATGGTGGACCGCTTCCAAAACGAAAGCCTGCCCGAAGCGGAGCGGAACGGCGTGTTCCTCTTATCGCTTAAGGCAGGCGGGATCGGGCTGAATCTGACGGCGGCCAATCATGTGTTCCACTTCGACCGCTGGTGGAATCCGGCGGTGGAGAACCAGGCCACAGACCGGGCGTACCGGATCGGCCAAAGCCGGCATGTGCAGGTGCACAAGTTCGTGACCCTGGGCACCCTGGAGGAGCGGATCGACGACATGATCGAGCGCAAGCAGGATTTAAGCAGGCAGATTGTAGGCGGAGGCGAGGGCTGGATCACCGAGCTGTCTACCGAGGATCTGAAGGAGCTGTTCTCCCTGCGCCAGGAATGGATCAACGTATAAGCAAATCCACGAATAAGTATAAATCGGCGCCCACCGGACAGGAATACGACTGGATGGGCTTGGTGGTAGTAAGGTCGGCGTATGCCTGGGACAGGATACCCGACCTTTGCTTTTGCATATGTATGATGGTGGGAATGAAATAGGGGCGCCACAGCCAATTGGAGCCGCGAAATTCCTCATTGCGGGTCCATGTGCCGTCCTCGTTCCGGTCAAAATTGCAGGATACCTGGATGCCGTCCCCACGGCACAGATACACCCGGATCGCATTCTCCGGCACCTCGTGGATCAGCTCCCCCGCCAGATGGTCCGGCTCCCGCACCGCCGACATAACGGCAGTCCGTTCCGCAAGCTCCTTCAGCCGGTGCTCGGCATCCATCAGCTTCAGGTAGGAGGCATAAGACTCCCGGCCATACCGGCCCATCTGATCGTTAAGCAGCGGGGCATATTCGAATTCAGGCAAAAAATCCCGTTTGGCCTCCGAGAACAGGTAACCCTGCACATAACGCGCGCCTGCGGCCATGGCATTCTTCAGATCGAGAACATTCTCCACTCCCTCCACCAGGAGGGAGCCGCCCATCTGCTCGGCGATAATGGAGAAGGAACGGAGAAGGGCCCGGTAGCCGTCATGGGTGACGCTTTTGCGGAGAATCTTCAGGTCCATCTTGATAATATCCGGGCGGAACATGGCGATCCGGTCCAGACTGGAGAAGCCGCTGCCCACGTCATCCACCGCTAGGAGACAGCCGTGCTGCCGGTAGATATCCACGATCTCCAGGAGCTCCTTCAGCTTCCCTGAAAAGGACTCCTCCGTGATCTCCACCACCACCCGGTGGAAGGGCAGGCCATGCTCCTTGAGCATCTCCAGGGTGGGCAGCCGGCGGGTCTCCTGGTAAGCGCGGTAAATCCAGCCGGGCTTCAGATTCACGAACAAAAGACCGGTATATTCCTCTTGAACCACCTTCTCAAAAGCCATCCCCCGGAGCCTCCGGTCCGCAGCGATCTGCATCGGCTCCGGAACGGCCGGATCATGAAAAAAAGCCCCCAGACTGCGTACTTCCCCGCCGATGATTTCCCGGCCCAAGGACTCATGACCAATGACGGACATGCTTTGCAGGGACACAATGGGCTGAAAGAAGGGGCAAATCTGCCCGGAAGGCAGGTATGTATTCTGGCTGTCGATCATTTGGAGTCCGCCCTTTCCTTCTTCTACCTGGTATGTGCACGCTCACCAATTTCTTTTCATGATTGTACAGTAGGCCTTTCAGGGATGCAAGCTTCCCGTACCTTCAGTGTCAATTTCATGTCAGATATAAATAAATAAAAAAAATATTGGCGTTCGACATGATCCTACATCATTTTAACATAGCTTGCGTTATAATGAAATATTGTAAACGAATGAGCAGGACTAATTGCCTATTATTTGCTCAGCTGCACATTCTACTTATTTCAGGCCAGATTTGGCAGGCGGTGATGCGTATGAACAGACATGGAAAATGGTATGCAGCCGGCTTTACTGTGGTTTCCATTCTGCTCTCCCTCCAGCTGGAATTTTCCGTTTGGGACTTCCGCTACTCCCATCTTCTGATAGCGGGATTGAGTCTGACCGTCATCTGGCTCTTCGGCATCGGTTATGACCGGGCCATGAATCTGGCGGTCCGGGACGATCTGACCCGGGCGTACAACCGGAGGTTTCTTAACCATTCCATTCCTACCCTCTTGAACAAGGCGGCCAAAAAGGGGGAAATCCTGACGCTGACCATTCTGGACTGCGACGACTTCAAAAAAATCAATGATGAAAACGGGCATCACACCGGGGATACCGTGCTTCAGGGTATTGCCAAGCTCATCATCAAACATACCCGGCATGAGGATCTTCTGGTCCGCCTGGGCGGGGATGAATTCGTGCTGGTGACCCGGCATTCCACGTACAGCTCCACCTTGACGGTAATTGAACGGCTCCGCCAGGAACTGGACATTCTCGCCAAAGAGATGAATCTGACCCTGTCCGTTTCCGCCGGTACAGCGGTGTTCCCCGATGACGGACACCGGCTGGAGGACCTGATCCGGATGGCCGACTTCCGGATGTACCAGTCCAAGCTGATGCGCAAGGAGGCTTCGGCCTATGCCGCATTGGGGTTGTCGGTGGATGAAGAACAGCATATGAAGCAGGCTTAGCTTTATTTGGACAAGCCCGGCCTTCCGGACGGATCAATTCCGTTCCGGAAGGCCGTTTTTGCTGTGCCGGTCAATGATACAAGCCTGACAGGTGTGCGCCTGACCCCGAGAGAAGCTTGGAGAGAAGCACAATCTGCCCCGTATGGTAGCCGTAATGGGCCGGTATCCGGATCAGCAGCGTACGGATCAGCCGCCTGTCCCCTGCTTCCTCCTCCGCCGGCGCCCCCGGCTTCATCCGCTGCCAATCCTCCTCTTGATAGGGCACGAATACCTCCCGGAACAGGTCCGCCTCTGTAAGAGTTCCCAGAACCCCGGCGGATTCCTGCCGCACCTTCTTAAGCAGATTCAGCACCTCCTCCCGCGTAAGCCCCCCTGCTGTGGTGAACTCCTGCGAGCGTTGCCGGATTAGAGGTCTGTCACCCACCGCCGTGACAAAATGCTGGTATTCATTGCCTGCCAGATGCAGGCAATAGTTGCCGGGACTGTTCAGATCCGGTCCCGGCTTGGCCCAAAGCTTTTCCTCCGGCAGGAGTTTCAGGCTTTTTTCGATCAGCTCCAATTGGTTGTTCATGTAGGTCAATGCATCTTGGACAAGGTCATGCATGGCAACCGCTCCTTTGGATGAATATCGCCTTCTTATGAAAAAAGCCCCGCCGCCTCAATCCTTCAGTGAAGGACAGAAGCAAAACGGAGGCTTTGAGGCACTGCTTATTTTTTGAAGATCCCGAAGGGTTTGCCTATCGGCAGGAAGGTCCGGCCAAAATGGTTGTTCAGCACATTGGCGCCGCAGCCGTACAAGGACATCAGCGCGATCAAGAACTCGGATACCGCGGCCACATCATGGAAGAAACCCTCGGCAATGCCCAATGTGGAGAGGGACAGCCCGATGAACAGGAAGTCGATCAGCACGAAGATAATGAACAGCACCTTGTTGGTTTCCATGGCCCCGATGGTCATGAACAGGGTAAAGATCAGATAACCCACAAACGCGGCACCCAGCTGGTGGGTATCCACAGAACCTGCAAGCTTCTCGCCGAAAACGCCCATATTAATCATCCACGTCGAGGCTACACCCAGCCAGAAAAAGCCGTAAGCGGCGAAGGCCGTGGTTCCGAAGGTATTGCCATGTTTGGAATCCTGCACAGCGGCGAACAGCTGGGCGAAGGCTCCCAGGAAAATAGCCCAGGGAATCACATCCGAAAGGCCGTGGGTCCATTCCAGCTTTTGGGTGGATGCCACCAGTGTTACGATGGCCAAGCCGAATAACCCGATTGCCGACGGGTCGGCGGTGGTAATTTTGACGTGCTGAGAGCTGTTCATAGTCTTGCTTTTCCTCCTACGCGCTTCATAGTAATGGTCCTCGACACCGATGTAAGAATCCGTCCGTAATTGTCGGGTCACAAGGATTTTAACGGATTCCGGCCCAAAAGACAATTGAAATTTCCTGAAATTTGGACTTTACAAGTTGACCCAAGGTTGATAATATTAATTACTATCAAGCCCCTGTAACATGGTTTGTGAAGTTACAATTTCATAATAGCAACGATATTCCTTCACCGGAATACTTCTTATCAAGAGTGGCTGAGGGTAAGGCCCTATGAAGCCCGGCAACCGGTCCATCCGTCAACGGACGACAAGACTGAATGAACGCATTCTTATTTCCGCGTTCCTATCGCTTGTTTCCTCCGGCGGACAGACGTCTTGGTGCCAATTCCTTCGGAAATCCATCGGGTTTCCGGCAGATGAGAGGGGAATGAATCGTTTTTAGCGAAACTGCTGACGAGCCACCCTTTTTCTCTGCGAAAAAGGGTTTTTTATTTTTCCGAGAAAAGGTGGCATGGCAGGACTATGATTCGCTTGAACGAGATAACGAAGACCTATACCGTCGGCAAAAAGACTGTGCCTGCCCTTCACGGCATCTCCCTCACTGTCGCCCAGGGCGAAATCTTCGGCGTCATCGGCCATTCCGGTGCCGGCAAAAGCACCCTGATCCGCTGCATCAATCTTCTGGAGCGCCCTACCAAGGGGCAGGTCCATGTGGACGGAGTGGAGCTGTCAGCGCTGTCCGATAAGCAGCTGCAGGAGGAGCGGCGGAAGATCGGCATGATCTTCCAGCACTTCAATCTGCTCTCCTCGGCGCCGGTGGCCAAGAATGTGGCCTTCCCGCTGGAGCTGGCTGGTGTCCCCAAGGAGGCTATAGGCCAGCGGGTGAAGGAGCTTCTGGAGCTGGTTGGCCTGGAGGAGCATGCGTCCAAGTATCCGGCCCAGCTGTCCGGCGGCCAGAAGCAGCGGGTGGGTATTGCCCGGGCTTTGGCCAATAATCCCAAGGTGCTCCTGTGTGATGAAGCGACCTCCGCTCTGGACCCGCAGACCACCAATTCCATCCTGGCTCTCCTGTCCGACATCAACAGGAAGCTGGGGCTGACCATCATGCTGATCACCCACGAGATGCATGTGATCCGCACCATCTGCGACAAGGTGGCGGTCATCGACGGGGGACGTATTGTGGAGGAAGGTCCGGTAACGGAAGTATTCCTGAAGCCACAGCATGCCACCACGCGGGAATTCGTCGAGCAGGTTTCAGACAGCCAGGAGCTGAAGGAAGCCATCCGCCACGGCAAGGCCTCCGGCCAGCACCAGATCGTACGCATCACGTATCTCGGTGAAACCACCTACGAGCCTGTGCTGTATGAGGTGACCCGGCAGACCGGCACCCCCTTCGCCATTCTCCAGGGGACCATCTCCCGGATGAAGGATACGCCTTACGGCCAGCTGACCGTTCAATTCGGCGGATCGGAAGCGGACGTGGCACGGACCTTGGACAGCCTGAAGGATCGCGGATTTGATGTGGAGGTGCTCTAGTATGCTGGAATGGTTTAAGAATGTGGACCCGCAGGAAATCTGGCAGGCTAGCCAGGATACGCTGACCATGCTGGGCATGTCCGCCCTGTTCACTGTGCTGCTGGGTTTGCCGTTGGGCATTCTCTTGTTTATGACCTCCCGGGGACAGATTTTGCAGAACCGGTTTGTATATCTGATTTTATCCATCGTGGTGAATGTTCTGCGTTCCATCCCGTTCGTGATTCTGATGATTCTGGTGATGCCCTTCACGAAAATGCTGGTGGGTACGACCATTGAAGTAAAAGGCTCCATCCCGCCGCTGGTCATCGCCGCCGCCCCGTTCTTCGCCCGTCTGGTGGAAACCACCCTCCGGGAGGTGGACAAAGGTGTGGTGGAAGCCGCCAAGGCAATGGGTGCTTCCAGCTGGCAGATCATCCGCAAGGTGCTGCTGCCCGAGTCGCTGCCCGGTCTGGTGGCCGGCATCACCATCACCACCGTAACCCTGGTATCGTATACCGCCATGTCGGGGATTATCGGGGGCGGCGGTCTGGGCGACCTGGCCATCCGCTACGGCTATCAACGCTTTATGCCGGACGTGATGGTAGTGACGGTAGCCGTTCTGATTCTTCTTGTCATTGTGCTGCAAACCCTGGGCGACCGTCTGGTCATCCGGTTCAGCCGCAAATAAATGAGGAGCCTGTCCAGCGATTCTGCGTTTGGCGCATGGAGAAAATATATCGGGACGTTCCAGCCGAATGGCTGTGTCCCTTAGAGATTCTCCTGCGCCGCTGCGCAGACCGCAGGATTGACCCATATATGGGCCTTTTGCTACCAAGAAGCCCACTATTCCCATCATAATACTTATAATCTTGAGGAGGGTTTTATCTGATGAAGAAACAATGGCTTGTTGTCCTGTCTCTGGTTTTTGCACTTACCTTTGTTCTGTCCGCCTGCGGTGAAAAGAAGGATTCCGCCGCTTCTCCCGCTGCCAGCACGGCTGCCGGCGCTTCTGCCGCTGCAACTGCAAGTCCTTCCACCAGCCCGTCCACCGCTCCCGTTACGCTGAAAATCGGCGCAACCGCCGTGCCCCACGCCGAGCTGCTGGAGCATGTAAAGCCTGCGTTGGCCAAGGAAGGTGTGAACTTGGAAATCAAGGTGTTCACTGACTACGTCCTGCCCAACACCCAAGTGGCTGAAAAGCAGCTGGACGCCAACTTCTTCCAACACGTTCCGTACCTGGAGCAGCAAAACAAGGACCGCAACCTGAAGCTGGTGAAGGTAGCCGGCATCCATATCGAGCCCTTCGGCGTGTACTCCTCCAAGATCAAGAAGCTGGATGAACTGAAGGACGGCGCCAAGGTTGCCATCCCCAATGACCCCTCCAATGGCGGCCGCGCGTTGGCCCTGCTGGAAAAAGCCGGTCTGATCAAGCTGAAGGACGGCGTCGGCATCAACGGCACCGTGAAGGACATCGCCGAAAACAAGAAGAACCTGAAGATCACCGAGCAAGAAGCCGCTATGCTGCCCCGTGTGCTGGGTGAGGTGGACATCGCCACCATCAACACCAACTATGCACTGGAAGCCAAGCTGGTACCGACCAAGGATGCACTGTTCATCGAACAATCCGACTCCCCGTATGTGAACATTCTCGCTGCCCGTGAGGACAACAAGGACTCCGAGCCCCTGAAGAAGCTGGTGAAGGCTCTTCAAACCGAAGACGTGAAGAAGTTCATCGCCGAGAAGTACCAAGGCGCCGTTGTCCCTGCGTTCTAAGTTGGTTTGCCGTATTCGCCGTCGCCTTCGGGCGGCGGTTTTTTTGTTTGTGGAGCTTGCTGCTGCGGTCCGGCTGGGTCGCGGGCGAGGCCTGCTACGACCTCATGGATAGACCCAGCTTATGCACCCCTCCTCCCACCTGCCTAACAAACCACATAGCCCCGCCTCGATCCCACCTACCTTACGGACAGGAGAGACGTTATTTAGCTAAAAAGCGGTCTTTTCCGGATTTCGCGGACTGCAGAGCCGTTATTTGGGGATTATGAAGGTTTGGGAGGGCTCCGAGGGTGGAATAGCGGATCGTGTGTCCTTTATGTCCGAAAAAATGGCGCGAATGGTGAAATAACGGCTCCTGTGTCCGGATAGTTAGGAACATGAGTAGCTGGGCGGCTGATAAACGAGAGGATTAGGGATAACGGAAGGGTAGAAGCGAAGGGGGAGGGAGGAGTAACAGAAGGGAAGCAAGGAGTAACAGAAGGGAAGCAAGGAGTAACGGAAGGGTAGCCAGGGGTAGCGAGGGTTTCACCATATGCGGTTTTTCTTAAGAAACGGACGTCCTCCGCACCACGTATACTGTACCAACTGCATGAAGCACGATTGCCGCTTGTATGACACAGCTCAATGCGGGAGACTCAGGGCGGATAAGCGGAAAGGAGGAGACCGGCCATGCAAATTCTGACGTATTCCTTGCTCGACGGCGGGGCAAGCTCCGCCGGATTTTACCGGAGGGTGGCGGAGCTGACCGACACCTTCCTTATATATGCGGAGGAAAAGCTGCTTCCGCAGGCGGAGAGGCTGCGCCAGCTGGCGGAACGGACCGGGGCGGAGCAGCCCCGGTC
>JAEWMH010000133.1 GCA_023393235.1 Bacillota bacterium
CACTCTGGGTACCGCTGTCCGCTGGACCTTGGAGACCGTTGCCCGCTGATCTTGGGGACCACTGCCCGCTGGATCTTGGGGCTACTGCCCGTTCGACCCTAGGGGCCTCGGCCGCCGCCTGCCGGTAACCTGCGCTTTTATATCTCTGCTTTTTCCTCGAACAGCCGGGCAATTTCCACAATAACCTGTGTGGCCTTTAGCATGGAATCTACAGATACGTACTCATATTTGCCGTGGAAATTCTCCCCTCCCGCAAAAATATTGGGAGTCGGCAGGCCCATATACGACAGCTGGGAACCGTCGGTGCCGCCGCGGATGGGCTTCACAATGGGCTTGATGCCCAGGTTAACCATCGCCTGGTGGGCCACATCTACGATTTCCTTCACCGGCTCGATTTTCTCCCGCATGTTGTAGTATTGGTCCTTGATCTCCACCTTGACGCTGCCCGGCCCATATTCGGCTTCCAGTTCCCGGGTGATCTCCACAATCCGGTTCTTACGGGCCAAGAAGCTCTCCCGGTCAAAATCGCGGATCATATAACGCATGGTGGTGGTGTCCACAGTTCCGTTAATGGATTGCAGGTAGTAGAAGCCTTCATACCCTTCCGTAAACTCGGGGGCTTCCTCCTTGGGCAGCCGGCTGTTGAACTCCATGGCTACCTTGGTGGAGTTGACCATTTTGCCCTTGGCAGTGCCGGGATGGACTACTACGCCCTTGAAGGTTACGGTGGCGGCAGCGGCGTTGAAGCTTTCATATTCCAGCTCGCCCAAAGGCCCGCCGTCCAAGGTATAGGCAAACGCTGCGCCGAAGGCCGGCACATTGAACTTGTGGGCGCCCCGGCCGATTTCTTCATCCGGTGTAAAGGCTACCCTTACTTTGCCATGGGGAACCTCTGGATGGGCGATTAAATATGCCATAGCCGTCATAATTTCGGCGATGCCTGCTTTGTCATCGGCGCCCAGGAGGGTGGTGCCGTCCGTGGTAATCAGGGTCTGGCCCTTATACCCGGCCAGCTCCGGATAGGCGGACACGGACAGAATGGTGCCGCTGGCAGCATTCAGCACAATGTCCTGGCCGTTGTAATTTTCGATCAACTGGGGATTCACGTTGGCGCCGCTGTAGTCCTGGGCCGTATCCATATGGGCCAAAAAGCCGATGACCGGCACCGAGGTTTTGTTCGTATTGGCAGGCAGCGTAGCCATAACGTAGCCGTGCTCGTCAACGGTAACCTCGCTCATGCCCATCTGCTTCAGTTCCTCTACGAGCTTATGGGCCAACGCCCACTGTCCCTCCGTAGAAGGGCAGGTATCGCTATGCTCGTTAGACTGGGTATCTAACTTCACGTAAGAGGTGAAGCGCTGGATGAGTTCATTTTTCATAGGAAATCAAACTCCCTTTGGTATGGTGGCCAAGCTTTATTGGCTTTATCATACCACGCCTCGGGGGGGATGCAAAAATCCCCTGCCCTAGAATTGGAAAACCCTCAGGGACGCTTCATCCTCCAGCTTGAGCAGCATCCGCTCCCCGTCCGTAAAGAGGGCTTCCGCTTTTCCTGCTATCCGCGTCAGCAGCTTCCCCTGACTATCGTAAATGTTCAGGGTAGGCATATTCCCGGCGGTTTGGGCCAGAACGCGGTTCGGTGTGAAATATATGGATGGGAAGGCTTCTTCAGACACTCTTTCCGGCTCCTTGCCGTCCCTTCCCTTATAGAGTCTGTAAAGCCATCCATCCTCCTGCAGCACCGTATAAAACACCTCTTCACCCACCGGATAAGATTGGGACACCTTGTGCTGGCCGGAGAGCAGTGTTTCCTGCTGCCCATTCAGGTCGGATGAGTAGAGGAGGCCGTCAGCCGATTTCACATACAAAATCCGTCCATCCTCCGTGACTTTGAATCTATCAACGGGCTCTTTGGAAATCAGGGCTGGTTTTCTTGTTTTCAGATCAATCCGCCAGATCCGCTTCGATTCCTGACGGTTCTCCGGGGAGACGGGGGAAGGTGAGCCGTGTATATAAAGATCAGTACCGATAACCTGCAAATTTCCTCTGGAATACGCGGTTCCGCCATCGTCAGAAATACGAATGGCCCAGCCGTAGATCATGGAGGGGTCACCCAGGATAACCGGTTCAGGGGAGTCTGCGGGAACCAGCTTGAGATTAGGCGGATCGGGTGCGACAAAATAGTTCACCAGCACCCGGCCTATAGGTGAGTCGCGGAAATCCACCTTGCCGGAGGGTCCTTCCTCCGCCGTACCGTCATCATTGAGCTTCACATAATGGTCACTGCCCATAATCGCGCCGCCCGTATGATAAAAAAGCCACAGGCTGCCGTCCCGGACAGAAAAGCTTAAGTTGGGGTTAGTGTATGTATACTCATATACATGCTCTCTGGCTCCCGGGTTGGACACCGGACTCCGGTAGATGTGGTTCAGCGGCCCATCGGTATCGGTAAAATAGTAGTAGTCCTTATATACAGCGAAACCGTTAGCGGCAGCGTACTCCGGAAGCTCCGCATCCTTCACCTGCGGACTGCCGGAACGAATGGAGAGTCCATTGGAATCGCTCCAGTCATACTCCCAATTGAAGGCGTCATGGGCATAACGCCAGGTCAGCGGAAAATAAGTGATGTTCCGGAAGCTCAGGAGCGGGTACTCCTCGGTAAGATTATCGATGGCCTGCCCATTGACCGTAATTGGCCCCTCGGCCAGCTCCGCCCGGTAGCTGCGGGCAGCATTTGCTTCAGCAGAAGCATAGTCGTGGTAAGCGGCAGTAATGTCGCTCTGCTGCACGGTCAACCCTTGGTCGGGGGACCAGGTATTCTCCAGACCGAGATAGCGGGAATCGTACCAGGTCATCGGAAAGTAGGTGATGTCTTTGTACACAATAAGCGGATATTCCCGGTTGCGGTTATCCACGGTCTTTCCGTTTAGCGTCACTGAAAATGACGGCAGCGTAACAGTCAAACGCGAATCAGCAGCTTGGGTTTTTCCTGGCACAAATAGGATGCTGGCACCCGCCAGAATGAGACCGGCCAACACGATTCGGCTGCCGAGTTTATATGAAGTTGGAAACAAAATTATCCTCCCCCTTTTGGGAATTCTCTTCCAGTTAGTGAGACGTCTCTTTCCCGGTAAAGTTGCACCAGCAAGTATGGACATTATTGAGGAGTGTGAAGCGGATTCGAACGGATAACACCTCTTGTACATATACAGATACGATGCCGCCAGCCCAGGAAAGAGTAAATGAACAGATGCAAAAAAGAGTTTATAGGTAAAATATGTCAATAATTAACGTGGTATAACGGGTTTATGTCCATGTTGGAACACTATCCCATCTGCTCAGGACAGTGTACTCGATGTGTGTAAGGAGTAGGGGGAGGGATGGACCAGGAGAAGAGGAGGGCCAAAAGAAAAAGTCGCAAAACAAGGGCTGAAGGGAGTGAGCAAAAGTTCATAGTGGCTAAGTGAATGGATAGGGCCGCCAAATTAATGGAGCTTGGAGTGTAGGGGCTCAAAATGGGGCTGGAGCTTTAACGGAACTTAGAAGCGGTTAGTTGAGGGAAAGAGAGCGCCGGGTTTTATCAGAACTCAGAGGCGGTTTAGTCGAGGGAAATGAGACTGCCAAAATTTTAGCGAAACTCAGAGGCGGTTAGTTGCGAGAAATGGGGCTACCGGATTTTTATCAGAACTCAGAAGCTGTTTAGTCGAGGGAAATGCGGCTGCCGAAATTTTAACAGAACTCAGAAGCCCTTATGTGCCGAAAATGGGCATGAGGGAAATTTAACGGAACTGAGCGACTCTTACAGATGGTTTTCCGGGAAAATCAGGGGGGAATTTGGCGCTAAGGGTCTGATAGTTCCGTTACATTTGGAATCAGTCTGTATTTGCTCTGTAAGGGGCGGATAGTTCCGTTACGGGAATTTTGCGTGGAGGCGGGGGCTGGAAAAGACTTCGCCTGAGCCGATGGGATAGTGTTCATAAGGGATGAGAATCCGGTATTTCCGGATGCAAAATAGGTAAATATTGGTTTATTGACGGATAATTCCGAGATAAAACCCAGATAAAGCTCAGATAAAACCGAGATAAAACTCAGATAAAACCGAGATAAAACCGAGATAAAACCGAGATAAAACCCAGATAAAACCCAGATAAAACCCAGATGGAGCAGGGATAAATATTTGTGGGCTCCCCGTTAGGTTACCATTCATGATACGTTCCACCAAGGTACCATGAAATTGGCTTAAATATACCAGGGGGGACCTGGAGCCGCTAGGAATGCTGCCTCGTCCGGTCACCCTGCCCCGGGGCTGCAGCAGACGGTGTTCCGGCCGGCGGCCTTAGCCCGGTAGAGAGCCTGGTCGGCGGCCTGGAGCAGCGGCTCCAGCTCGTGGCCCACGGCACCGCCTGCCTCGGCCACGCCGAAGCTGGCCGTCAGCTGCAGCGGCCCTTCTGCAGCAAGCAGAGGCATGGCGGAGTCCGCGATGGCCGCCCGGATCTGCTCTGTGCGCCGCCCTGCCTCGGCCAGCCCTATGCCGGGCAGGCACAGGACAAATTCCTCGCCGCCGTACCGGCCGAGGAATTCCCCCTCCTGCAGTTGGCTCCGGCAGACATCTACCAGGTGGATCAAAGCCTGGTCTCCCGCCGAATGGCCCAAACGGTCGTTGATGTTTTTAAAGTGGTCCACATCGAACAAAACCAGCGATAAGCTGGTGCGGTTTTCTTCCGCCTCTGCCAGCAGCCGCCTGGTTTCCTCCATAAGGCGGGCGCGGTTATATATGCCCGTCAGCCCGTCATACGAGGCCAGCCGGAGCAGCTTTTCCTCATAGCGGACATGTTCGGTCACATCAATCAGCATCAGCATCCGCCCCACCCGGCGGTTATTCTTCACCCGCACCGGCAGGGAACGGACCTCATAATGCCGTTCCTCTGCTCCCTCCTGTACCCATCGGGTCCGCCAGACCTGTTCCGCATTCACCTGCTGGATCGCTTCCGGGGGCAGCTTCTCCAAGCCGGCTTTCCCTGACCAGACGGTTTCCAGCGTTTCGCCGATCCGTTCCGGAGCCAGCGCCGGAATCATGCGCCGGGCTGCCGGATTATAATCCACCAGCCTTCCCGTGAGATCCAGCACCAGCACGCCATCCCGCATGCTTTCGAACACGTAGCCTCTGGCTATTGGCACTACCTGGAACAAATCCGTGGTCCGGATGGCCCAGACATACAGGGAAGTTGTGAAGATCAAGATAAAGGGAACCGGGTCCATATTGTAGGGGACCACTCCCATCAGATACAAAAAGGATGCGATAATGGGCAGCATCGTCCCCAGAAACAGCGTGAAAATCTGCTTGCGGTATGCCCTGGAGGCAGTCCGCCATTGGCCTACCAGCAGGCAGGCTCCGAGGAACATGCTGCCAAAGGTATAAGCGCCGTGGATGATATACCACGGACCGATGATAATATCCGCCATGGGTGAAGGGGCATCCGCCCGCAGATACACGGATTTGTAGAAAAGATGATGCAGGTCGTTGGTTGCCACAAGGAAGCAGGTTATAGCGGGGATGACAAACAGAAGTCCGGTTATTTTGCGGGAAAGCCATTTGTCCACTCCGGTATAACGGCTGATCAAAATAAGCAGGAACACCGGTGAAAACGCCATGCCCAAATAGGCCACACTGATCCAAACCTTAATCGCGGCGAGGGTGCTGCTGGCCAGCTGCAGGGCTGCTCCGAAGCAATAAAGAGCTGCTGTTGCGGTAACGCCCGTGAATGCCCTCATGGCCTGTGAGCGGGTTTTGTCGGACAAGGCGTATACAAAGAGGAGCGCGTTCAAAGCTCCGGACGTGGTAATCAGTGTAATGTAGATAAAGGTCTCGGTATTCAAGCCTTGGTCCCTCCTGACGAATGAGAAAAAAACGATATCCGATTTTCTTCTGCTTTTATTGTATAATATAGGGATAAGAATGTGAAAAGAGGCGGTTACATGTCGCATCGGCTAGTTGTTCTGCAAGGACCCAGCGCAGCGGGCAAAAGCACACTTCAGGCCAAGCTCGGCCTGCCCCGGATCGTCACCTGGACCTCCCGTCCTCCCCGGGAGGGGGAAACCCATGGAAGAGAGTATTACTTCGGCAGCGCCGAGCAGTTGAAGGCCATGTACGCCTCCGGCGAGCTCCTGGAGACAACCGAGTACCAGGGGAATATGTACGGCACCTCTATGGCATCCGTTGCGGCAGCCATTCAGGATGTGACCCCCCACTCCGTGGTGCTGGACGCCTCCGGTGCGCGCAAGGTAAAGGAGCGCTACAAGGATCAGGTGCTGTTGGTAGGCGTATATGCGGATAAGGAGCAATGCGCCCGCCGTCTTGCGGAACGGGGACTGCCCCAGCTGGAGCAGGAGCGGCGGCTGGCCGGCTACGATGAAGAGATCCAGCTTCTGTTTGGATGCGACCTGATCATTCCCAATCGTGACCAGCAGCTGATGCAGGCGGTTTCCTTCATCGAATCCATCGGCGTATCGTTGACGGAGCCTTGGGACTAATTCGGGTTACGGAGAGGGGCATAAGAATGGCAGTAAGAGAGATTTTGCCGTTTGGTGATCCGATACTGCGGAAAACCGCCAAACCTGTGGAGGAGCTGACGCCCCGGGTGCTGCGGATGCTGGATGACTTGGCGGAAACGCTGTATGCGGCTGACGGCCGGGCGGGATTGGCCGCTCCTCAGATAGGGCTTTTGCGCAGACTCATTGTGATGGACTGCGGCGACGGTCTGGTGGAGCTGATCAATCCGGTTATCCTGGAGCAAAGCGGGGAGCAGACGGGAACCGAAGGCTGCCTGTCCTACCCCGGCTACTACGGCAACGTGAAACGGGCCAACCGGGTAAAGGTGAGCACCCTCAACCGGCAAGGGGAAACGGTTATTTTGGAGGCGGAGGGGTATTTGGCCCGGTGTATCCAGCATGAGGTGGACCATCTGGACGGGGTGCTGTTTATTGACCACATGCAGGAGCAATGGCTGTTTCATGAATCCGGCAGCGGCCGGGTGCCGCTATTGCAGGTGCTGAAGCTGAGCAGACCTCTTTGACAGAGGGCCCTGGCGAAGGCTAGGCTATGGACATCTCCCGGCAGGATGGGTATGCTTAGAAGAGATATGCGGTGCGCCGCAAGAACAGACAGGAGGCAGGTACGAGTGAGCAATATCGGAGTATGGGAAAATGCGGAGCCCGGCGTAAAGCGTTGTATTCTGAACGCAGTGGGCAGCCTGATGATGATGGAGGTGCGTTTTGCCAAGGGGGCGGAAGGCTATGAGCACAGCCATCCGCATGAGCAGATGAGCTATTGCTTGCGCGGGCGGTTTATCTTCCGCATCGACGGCAAGGAAACGGAAGTGTCCGCCGGTCAAACCATCGCCATTCCCAGCAATGCCAAACATGGGGTGACTGCGCTGGAGGAGGATTCCGCGCTGTTGGATACCTTCACACCCATCCGCCAGGATCTGGTGAAGTTCTAGAGCTGCGTAAGACTGCTGCTTCGCATTGCCAAGCACAGGCCTTCTTGGTAAGATGATCGTAATTGCATATGAAGCATGGGAGTCCGCAGGAGCGGGCTGAGAGTACGGCTGTCCGCCGTTTACCATTGGAACCTGTTGGATCATGCCAGCGTAGGGAGCTTGCCCGTTTTTGAGGCGCTTTGCTATTGGCGAGGCGTCTTTTTTGCGGTTCACGCGTCCGGCTTGCTGGACTACCGATAAAGAGGAGTTGGCGGAAAATGGAATTACATGAGCTGGAGCAAAACCTGATGAAGGTCCGGGAGCAGAAGCCCCTGGTCCACAATATCACCAATGTGGTGGTAACCAACTTTACGGCGAACGGGCTGCTGGCGCTGGGGGCATCCCCGGTTATGGCCTACGCCAAGGAAGAAGTGGCCGACATGGCCAAAATCGCCGGTGCCCTGGTGCTGAACATGGGCACTCTGGATGAAACCGTGGTCCACGCCATGCATGTGGCCGGCCGATCGGCCAACGACCATGGCGTACCGGTGGTTTTTGACCCCGTCGGTGCCGGCGCCACCCCGTACCGGACGGATACGGCGCGGCAGATGATGGACGAGGTGAAGGTGTCCATCCTCCGCGGCAATGCTGCGGAGATCGCCAACGTGATCGGCGAATCCGGCACGATCAAGGGTGTGGATGGTGGCGATACCGCAGCGGATGCGGTGGAGCTGGCCCGCCAGGCGGCCCGGAAGCTGGGCTGCGTGGTGGTGGTCACCGGTGCCGACGATATCGTCAGCGACGGCAGCGTCACCTGGAAGATCAGCAACGGCACCGCCCTGCTGACCAAGGTCACCGGCACCGGCTGCCTGCTCACCTCGGTGATCGGAGCCTTTGCTGCGGTGGAGAAGGACCTGGTCAAGGCCGCGGTCTCCGCCCTGGCCTACTACGGTGTAGCCGCCGAGGAAGCCCTGAAGGTGTCCGGCAGCGACCGTCCCGGAACCTTCCAGACCGAGCTGTTGAACCAGCTCCATCAGGTGGAAGGCGCCTTCGTCAAAAAAGCGGCCATCCTGGCTCAGGTAGAGTAGGCCGGAGCAGGCGCGCAGCCGCCCAAAAAGCCCCGTCGGGTCAAAGCCTGACGGGGCTTGCTCTGTTTTACGGCTCGGGTCGGGAGCAGCTCCTTAGCCGGGAGAGTCCGGTCCCGCACGGGGCAGGCCGCTTCAGGACGGCTTCCCGCCGCGCTCCACCTTACCCGGCAAATCCTCCTCCAGCCGGTCCATCAATGCGGCGGTTTCTCCCGAGTCGCCCTGGCAGTTGATCCATTGGGCCAACCCCGTCAAGGCTGCCACCTCCATGTCATCCTCTGCATCCCCGCGGCGTGCTACCGTGGCATCCGGTTCCGGGAAACCCGTACCTGCGTGTTTTTGCTCCTCTTGGAAATCTGGGGACAAGCTCTCCGCCTCCTTTCACGCACATCTTTACCCATACTATGGCTTGGCGGCCAAGGTTCTATGCAGCGTGCCAAAACGCCGCCCGGCATAAGCCAGGCGGCGTCTATTATGCAGCTGATCAGCCGATGGCGTACAGACCGGGGCCGGTCAGGGCTAAAGCCACTGCTACTGTGATCAGCAGGAGGTTATATTCATAACCACCTTTATCGGTCCAATAACCGTTGGGGCCGTGAACCTTCACAATGGCCACCAGCATCGTGCCTGTGATAAGCACTGCGGCTACCGGCAGCCACAGACCTGCGGCAAACAGAAGGCCGCCCACCAGCTCAGACAATCCGGCCATAACGGCCATGGCCACACCGGGTTTCATGCCGATGGATTCCATCCAGCCTCCGGTGCCTTTGGGGCCGTAACCGCCGAACCAGCCGAACAGCTTTTGCGCTCCGTGCCCCATCAAGGTCAATCCGACCACCAACCGTATAATCAACAACCCTGCATCCAACATGAGAAATTCCTCCCTAATTTTCTTGTGTTTTTGAATTAACTTACTTTATGTAAGTATATTAGCATGAGTAGCTTACTTTTGTAAAGCTAATTATTATATATTTTAATGCCCGATTTTTTCTGCCTGTGCATCCAAAGAAAGAATCCCTGCTTCCGAAACATTCCGGTGGATGTAAGCGTCTTTATTGGTAGAACAGAGGGATTAGCAGCGGTCAGGGGTGTCCTGTCCGCGAATAGCCCCAGAGAGGGAGGTTTACCCTCATGATCCAATCTGGCAAATATTCAGCGTTGTTCATCATATGGATTTTGGCGGCGGCACTTTTATTTGGGTGTGAACGAGAGCGTCAGGCTGCACCGGCAGGGAGCCCAGCCTCATCCTTGGCCCCGTCTCCCGTTCCTACAGCCGCGCCTCCTGCGCCAGCGGCCTCGGCCCCAGCAGCGGAACCGGCCTCCCAGGTCCGGGTTCCGGTAGCCTCCGTTGCCGCCGGGCGGATATTCGATGCCGCAGGCTACGGCAGCAAGCCGGGACTATCCTTTGCCGTTGACCGGGACGGCACTGCCTGGCATTGGGGCTGGGGCTTCGGCTCCCCCGAGGCGGATACCGGACCTAAACGGGTAACCGCCGACCGTCCGGTGACGCAGGTGACCCAAAATTATCTGTTGGGCCAAGACGGCCATGTTATGAAGCGGGGAACCACCAAGCAGCAGGAGGCGCTTCAGCAAGTGGAGGGTTTGTCCGAAATTATATCCATCCAGCAGTTGGATGAGATGTTCGGCACCCTGTTTGCTCTGCGCAAGGACGGAACGGTATGGTACTTGCCGAGAGAAACGGGAAAGCCGCTGCGCTTCGGCAATTTTTCAGGAGTATCGGCTATATACGGAACATCCTTTTCGCTTTTTGTGCAGGAACAGGACGGCAGGCTGTGGTATGCGGCGGGGTTAAGCGGGGATATTCTGAAGGCGGAGAATCATAAGGTGCTGCTGCTGCAGGGAGTTGCATCGGTAACGGCCGGTTATGAGGATGAGGCGCTGATCCGGCTGGATAATAACGAGGTTTTGCGCTATCTTCCCCGGGAGCAAAAGCTTGCAGCAGAGCCGCGGCTTGCCGGTGCGGTGAAGATGGCCGTAGCCGGTGAGGGCACCTATCTGTTCACCCGCAGCGACGGAACCGTATGGGGCTTCGGGAAGAATGGGGACGGACTTCTGGGGCCAGGCACTGAAACGGTGCTGGACCCTGTACAAATACAAGGGCTTGAAGATATTGTCGGTCTTGAAGCGGGCAATCATCATGCCTTGGCCTTGGATGGAGCCGGCCGGGTATATACCTGGGGCCGGAATATGGACGGCCAGCTGGGCAGGGTTCCGGTTATTCTGGACCGTTGGAAGGAGATGGCGGAATTGCCTGGAGTCCTGCAGACGGTGGCCGCCTCCGGGCGTCCCTACTTTATTATGGAGGACGGAACCCTTCGCACCATGGATCCGGACCGTACCCTCGGGACCGTACCAGGCGTAGCGGACCTCACGGAGCTTCAATTTGCCCAGGGTTACCCCGTTACACTGGATAAGGCAGGCGCTGTCCGGCTGTGGGAGAAGGATTTCTCCTCTTCCCAGCCTCTGACGCTCACCAATCCGGTGAAACGGATGGCTGCCGGCGGGGACCGGCTGCTTCTGCTTGACGACCGGGGCAATCTGGAGCTGGTATTTTTGCGTGAGGCGGTGGAAAGCATGGGTCAAGAGGCTGGTGCAGCCAGCCCTAGTACCACCGGGCTTGTGCCTGCTGGGGCGGAAAAGCTGGCCGCAGAAGGGGGCTGGACCGGGCGGATCCGTTCCCTCTACGGGAATCCGTATGTGTTTATGGCGCTGACGGAGGACGGGAAGGTGTTTTATGCCGACCGCAACAAGGAGGGCGGGTACCAGTTCCGCTCCATCATGGGGATTAATCCCGTGAAGGAGCTGTCGGTTGACGATTATGTGCTGCATACCGCTGAGCCGCTGCAGGTATGGGCGCTGGAGGAAACCGGGGATCTCCGGGAGATCCGGCTCGACATGGAGATGGAATGGAGGAATAACACCGGCAAGCTTGAGATTCTGTCAGTGACCCCTCAGGTGCAGGCGGTCCATGCCCGGAACATCACCCGCATCAGCGGAAGCCTTCAGGTGCATGCTGACGGGACAGCCGGCGAGGACCGCCACAAGCTGCGGCTGCAGGCACAGCTGCCCGCCCCGGTTAAGCTGCTTTCTTCTTTTTACAATTACAATATCGAAGGGCCGGGGCTGCATTATCACGTGCTGGTGAATGAGCGTAACCAAGTTAGCCTGCTGGGGTATAACCCCTTTGGGCAAATGGACCCCAAGCCGGGTATCGTTCCGTTCCCCTGACAGCCTTGGCGTCAGCTGGTGATGAAATCCCCGCCGTTCACATGCAGAGTCTCTCCGGTCATGTACCGGGAGTCGTCCGAGGCCAGATACACATAGGCAGGCGCCAGCTCGAAGGGCTGGCCCGCCCGTTTCATGGGCGTTTCCGTACCGAACACGGACACCCTGGCGGCAGAGAAGCTGGAGGGAATCAGCGGCGTCCAGATCGGCCCGGGAGCCACCGCATTGACGCGGATCCCCTGCTCCACCAGGTTCATGGCCAAGGAGCGGGTAAAGGACACAACCGCACCTTTGGTGGCGGAATAGTCCAACAGGGTCTTTTCCCCCCGGTAGGCGGTTATGGAGGACGTATTAATGATGGAGCTGCCGGGCTTCAAGTGGGGCAGGGCCGCCTGGGTCATGAAGAAATACGAGTAGACATTGGTGCGGAAGGTATGCTCCAGCTGCTCCTCGGTAATATCCGTCAGCTTCTCCTGAGGGTACTGTACCCCGATGTTGTTCACCAGATTATCCAGTCTGCCGAAGGTGGCAATGGCGCAATCCACTACCTCCTGGCAGGCTTTTTTGGTATTCAGGTCGGTGCGGATAAACAGGCAGCGGCCTCCCAGCTCTTCGATCCGAGCCTTGGTTTCCTCCGCATCCCGCTCTTCATACAGATAGGGTACCACCAGACAGGCGCCCTCCTTGGCAAAAGCAATTGCCGTAGCCCGGCCGATGCCGCTGTCGCCGCCGGAAATAATAGCTGTGCGGCCCTTAAGCTTTCCGCTGCCCTGGTAAGCCGGATTTTCGAAGATGGGCCTGGGGTTCATGACATATTCCAGTCCGGGCTGGACCGGCTGGTGCTGGGGAGGAAAGGACAACGGCTCTTCCTTGCATTCCGTCTTTTTGCCGTAATACGGGTAAACGGGGTAACACTCCATAACGAATAACCTCCGCATCATAGGGGATAAATGCCTATGCCTTCACCATATTCCCCGGAGGCAGTCCAGGTGAATGGAACCGGTGGGAAACGGTGGGCGGAATAAGGGAGATTCCCCAATTTTCCAGAGGTTGGTGTGGATAAAAACGGGACAAAATGTATAAGAATTCACCTATTCTATATTTTCTGCATAATAAAGGAATTACTAAAACGATGTCGAATTATTACGCAGGTCAATGGGCGCAAAGACCTATACACATTGTGAGGACAAGGTCGGATTGCGGGAGTCGATAACATGAAGCAGGATGATTTTCTCGGCATGAACAACCGGCGGTGGAATCGGAAGTCTCTCAATTCTTTCTGGTGGGTATTGCTTCTGGTCCTTCTGGCGGAGGAGATTATGCTGCTCCTCAGCAGGGGAGGCGGCTGGGAGGCCCAAATGAGATATATGCTGATCCCTGGCGGCATCAATTTTGGCATTCTCTGTCTGGGTGAGCTGCTGTATTTGCGGCTGAAAAGCGCCTACCATTGGGTGGTGGTCGGCATGACCACGCTGATTTGCACCGTCCTGATCGTGGCTCATCATAGCCTGGACTATATCCAGGCCCTTTGGATTTTGCCGATTGTGGTTTCCATTATGTATTTCCAGCGGCGGTTGGTGGTATATACCGCGCTTATGAATTTGTCGGCGTTCCTGATTGCCACTTCCCTTTTTCCGGCGCTCCGTGACCGGACCTCCCTGGTGGAATGGCTGGTTATCCCCCTTATTCTGGGTGTCTCCGCCTTCGTGGCGATGAATTCCATGGAACGGGGGATGGAGCTTCTGCAGGAGCTGCGGATGG
This sequence comes from Bacillota bacterium, assembly GCA_023393235.1. Taxonomy (GTDB): domain Bacteria; phylum Bacillota; class Bacilli; order Paenibacillales; family NBRC-103111; genus Paenibacillus_AR. Next base: position 13,571 of record JAEWMH010000133.1, read on the forward strand.
AATCGGTGGATAAGCAGAATCTGATGATCCAGAATGTGATCAAGGATAAGATGGTGAGGACCGACCCGCTGACCGGCCTATATAACCGGGCGGCGCTGAACGAGCATTTGGAGATGCTGCTGCGGTATGCGGATTCGGAGGGGTTTTCCCTCCATGTGGCGATGATGGATGTGGATTTTTTTAAGTCGGTGAATGATACCTTCGGGCATCAGGCGGGGGATCAAGTGTTGAAAAGGATTGCCTCCGCCATCCGGGAGGGAGTGGGAAGCAGTGATTTTGCCGCCCGCTACGGCGGCGAGGAGTTTACCATTGTTTTTACGGACCGGACGCTGGAGGAGGTCCGCCAGGTGCTGGAGCGCATCCGGGAGAATGTGGAGCTTCAGGAGCATCCCGGACTGGAGGGGCGGCGGGTGACGATAAGCATCGGGCTCCATCCCTACGGCAAGGGGATGGAGGCGGACCGCTTGCTTGAGCATGCCGATGCTTACCTGTACCAAGCCAAACGCAAAGGCCGCAACCGGATCTGCGACCATCTCACCTCGACGGAGGCCTGAACAGCCTGTCCTTCGGGCAGCAGCTAAGGAGGTTAATCCTCCACACCTTCCATAAAGTCCTCCAGACTGCGGTTGGCCTTGCTCTGGTTACATAAGGAGCAGGCGCAGACGCAGTTCATCGGGGTGGTGTGGCCGCCCCGGGAGCGGGGCAGCAAATGGTCGATGGTATCGCCGTATTCCCCGCAGAAATAACAGGTAAACTGATCCCGCATCAGGATGTAGCGCTTGAATTTCTTGTTGGAATAGAGGCGGCGGATGGTATGGGCGTTGACTACCACGGCGGCGTACTCCTTGACCAGGACGGACGCTGTCTCCAGATCCGTCTCCTGCACCCAGCGCCGTCCTTTATCCGTATGCCCGCGCATGCGGATAATGCCCTCCCGCGTGGGGCGCAGCACGGAGGCATCGGGCCCCGGGGGTTTGGGCGGCGGCTCCGGCAAGGGACGCCGGCTGAGCCTGCGCATGGGCACCTGGGAGAGATGCTCCTCTCCCGGCGCACCGGGGGCCGCAACCGGCGTGCTGCCGTCTGCTCCTGCAAGGGGCGGGGATGTACGGCCCACCATATCCACAGCCATAAACGGGCTGCCTGCCCCAGGCTCCATGCTCTCACCCGGAGGAGGACTCTCCTGGCCGGTGAGACGCCGGAGCTTTTTGGTTTTTTTGCGGCAAGCCCGGCACATTCCGCGTCGGGCATTCTTTCCGGAGCGTTTGCCTGTCCGCTTCATAAAATGCGACAGCGGCTTATACATATTGCAGCGTGGACAGAGTCGTTGCGCATCCGCCTCTTCCACGGATTCCGCAGCCAATTCTTCTTCTCTTGCAGACTGTGGCTCCTGAAGCATGAGGGTACCTTCCTTTTTATAATAAGGGTTATGAATAGTCGGATTTACCTGCTTGCCGCTTGGAGGGCTTTTCCAAGGGGCTTATTCCTATTGTAGCGGATTTTGGCTGCGCGTGCATGTTGCGAATTTCATAGGCCGAGTTGTCATTTCCTCCCCGTTGTCCCCATATGCTTATGGCATAAACCTTGCGATACCTTAGGAGGGACCGCCTTGAGCATGCATGCAGTGGGAGATTTTGACGGAGACGGGATTTGGGAGGCGGCAGCGCTGTCCCGCGCCCAGGACGGGTTGTGGCTGACGGTCTACAAATATAGCGGCTGGGGCTGGACGGAAACGGGCCGTTGGCAGTGGCCGGATCTGGCTGTTCAAGCCTTCTATGCGGTGCCGGCTGCGGTCAACGGAAGAAGCGGCCACAATCTGGTGGTAGGCTGGGCAGCGGAGGCGCAGGCCTCCCTGTCGGTGATGGATTGGACGGCGGAGGGGCCTTCCGAGCGGGTGCGTTATGCGCTGTCCGGTGGGGAAGACTCTGCCCAGCGGGCGCCTGTTTTGCTTCCGGCAAGCGTAAACACCACCTCCGGGCAATTATGGGGTTACGTGGATGGCGGGGGCAAGCTGAGGCTTCCCGCGGTCTACGACTATGCAGAGAGCTTCCAGGACAACGGGCTGGCGGTGGTGTCCAAAAACGGCAAAAGCGGAGTTATCAATACCCGCGGCCAATTTGTGGTGGAGCCCCGCTATGACAGCATCAGCGTTTTTTCCGAGGGGAGAGCGTCCGTATCGGATGACAAGGGCTCCTATGTCATTGATGAGCAAGGCAGGCGGGTGACGCCGCCAGACAAGGTCTACAGCTATATCCAGCCTTACAGCGAAGGCCGGGCGCTGTTCTATCAGATGGGCCAGGGAGAAAACGCCGCATACGGCTATCTCGACCGGGACGGCGCTGAGGTGATTCCCGCCTCCTATATGGAGGGGAATGACTTCGCCAACGGCAAGGCCTTGGTCAAGGTGAAGAACGGGCTGTACCGTCTGATCGGACTGAACGGCGAAACCCTGTCGGAGCTGCCCTTTGCCTTTGTAGGTCCGCCCGCGGAAGGAGTATTGGCGTACCAGGATACCGAAGGTGGCAAATACGGCTACGTGAATGAGCAGGGGGCTGTGGTCATCGCTCCGGCTTTCACGGGAGCGCAGCCCTTCCAGGCGGGCCATGCGGTTGTCAATACGGCAGAGGATTACGGCGCCAATTACGGATTGATCGATAAAGCCGGGAAGTTCACCATTCCCGCCGGGTATTCGGACATCCGTCTCTTGGGTCTGGGCCGCGCAGCGCTGGGCAAGCCCATTGATCCCGCCCGGCCGTATGTGGGCACCCGCTATGCCATATCCGATCTGAACGGGAATCTTTATTCCAACTTTCAGTTTCTGGCGGTGGAGGACTTCAAGCGGGGGGCCGCTTCCGTCCAGGACGGCAAAAATACCTATTTTATCGGTCCCGACGGCAAACGGATTACCCGGCTTCCCCTTGTTCCGGGCAGCGGCACGTTATCCTTCGAAGACGGCCTGATCCGGGCCCAGGTGGATAACCGGCTGTCATATCTGACCCAGTCCGGCCGGCTGGTATGGACGCAGAATACAGTGATCCCCCTTACGCCTCCCTACCGGGTTAGAGAGCTTAAGTACAAACCGAACAAGGACTATTTGGTGTATTACCCTCAAATGGAGGGAATTACACCCCCTTCCGTGCGGGAGCAGGTGAACCGGCGGCTGGCGGAGCTTTCCAAGGTGAAGCCCGTCCCGGCGGGCCAGCAGCTGGAATCCTCCTATACCGGTGACTTCCAGGTGATGTTCTACCGCGGCCGGCTGCTCCAGCTGCTGCTGGAGGGATATGACTATCCCTTCGGCGCCGCCCACGGCATGCCCTCCCGGGTATATCCGCCGCTGGATCTGGGCTCGGGACGGTTCTATGAACTGAAGGATCTGTTTAAGGCGGACAGCAATTATCTCCAGGTGCTCAGCGCCATTGTGAAAAAGCAGATCGACAGCGGTGCTTATCCGTATGTGTGGCCGGATAATTACAAGGGCATTACGGCCGATCAGCTGTTCTACGTCACCGAGAATGACCTCCACCTGTTGTTTACGCCTTATGAGATTGCCCCTTATGCGGCGGGCTTCCCTGAATTCAAGATTCCCTTTGCGGAGCTGGACCCGATTCTGGACAAAACCGGCGCTTTCTGGCGCTCCTTTCACCCTTAAGCCCGGTCAGCCAGCCCTGCCAAACATCCGCACGGGTAACCCCCGGCGCAGCGCGGCATCCTAACCCCATCACATTCCGGGGAGGACTGATGCTGCCCATGGGGACCAAAGCCAGTGAAAGCAAGCGGGCTGTGCTGAGCGGTAAGGGCTATGTATTTTTGGATGGTCGCTGGAGGCATAAAGGTGGCGGCCCCGGCTTCACCGATTTCCCCGTTCAGGTGTTGGGGGAAACGGAGTTTGCCGAATCGCTGGACCGGTATGTCTCCGCTGTTTCCCGGAAGGTGAACGAAGCGCATTTGGGCAAAGAGCTGTTTGTGTTTACGCCTTAGTCGGGCATTACCGGCCGTATTTTGCGGCCGGTTTTTTTCTGTCACGCATTGCCAGCCATCCCGGCAGGCTGTAAAATAAGAACAAATGTTTGAAAATTCAACTGGTGAAGGGAATGGATCCGATGAAATTGGCATTGCTGATTGTGGATATGCAGCTGGCTTATCTGGGGGATTGTGTAAAGGAAAGCGGAGCGGAGGCCGCCTGCGAATATATCAATTATGTCTCGGAGAAGTTCCGTGCCAAGGGCCATTGTGTGGTCCATGTGAAGCATGTTGATCCCGGCGAATCCAAGGAGGATCTGGGCTGTGAGATTATCCCCCAAGTGAAGATTGGTCCGGAGGATCATACGGTCTGGAAAAGCTTCAACAACGCTTTCTGGCAAACCAACCTGGAGGAGCTGCTGCGCGGGGAAAAGGTGGACCTGGTCATTGTATCCGGCTATTCCGCGGAATACTGCGTTACCTTCACCTATGGCGGAGGAACGGAGAGGGGCTTTAAAACGGTCATGCTCCAAAAGGGGATTGTCAGCCGAAATCCGCTGGTGGTGCCTGAGGTAACCCGGGACCGGAATATGATTTCGTATCCGGCCATTGACGCCATTCTGGAAGCACAGTGAGTATTCCCGTCTCTGTCCGCGGATTAGCCGAATATGCCTTCCGGGCGGGAAGCATTGACGGGCGTTTCCGGACAAGCACACCTCTGGCGGAAGGGACTCGCATTCATAAGGCGGTCCAGGCGGAATACGGCTCCGCCGACCGGACAGAAGTGTTCTTGGCGGGGGACTTTCCCTACGAAGAGCTGCTGTTTGTGTTGGAGGGGCGCTGCGACGGCTTGCGGCAGGACGAGGAAGGGGCCTTTATCGAGGAAATCAAATCCACCGCCTCGGCGCTGGAGAGTCCGGCCATTCAAGCAGGTTTGCCTGTGCATTGGGCCCAGGCCTGCTGCTATGCCTGTCTCTATGCCCGGCAGGAAGGGCTTGGCGGGATCCGGGTCCGTCTTCTGTATGTCCATACCGGCTCGGATCAGCGCCATGCTATTACGCGGCATTTTTCCACCGGGGAGCTGGAGGAGATGGTTGCCGGAATGCTCGCCGTGTATGCCCCGTTTGCCCGGATGAGCGCTGCACATATAGCTCGGCGCGGGCCCAGCATCAAATCGCTGCCCTTCCCCTATGACGGTTACCGTCCCGGCCAGCGCAAGCTGGCTGGTGCGGTATATCAAGCCATAACCGAGGGACGGAAGCTGTTTGTCCGGGCGCCTACCGGCACGGGCAAAACCATGTCCACCCTGTTCCCCGCTGTGAAGGCTGTTGGGGAAGGATTGGCGGAGCGGGTGATGTATGTGACCGCCAGGACCACCGGACGTGCCGCCGCAGAGGAGGCCTTCAGCCTGATGGATAAGCAGGGGCTTATTTTCCGCCGGGTGACGCTGACTGCCAAGGAGAAGATCTGCTTCCAGGAGGAGGTCCGCTGCACTCCGGAGGCCTGTCCGTATGCGGATGGGCACTATGACAGAGTAAATGGGGCCATGCTGGACCTGCTCGGTCAAGAAACGGCCATCACCCGCCAGGTGGTGGAGCAATATGCAAGGAAGCACCGGGTGTGCCCCTTTGAGTTCTCTCTGGATGCGGCTTATGAATCGGATGCCATGATCGGTGATTATAACTACGTGTTTGACCCGGTGGTGGCGCTGAAGCGGGTGGGGGATGCGGACCGCAAGAAGACGGTTGTACTGGCGGATGAGGCCCATAATCTGCCTGACCGGGCCCGGGAGATGTATTCCGCTGCCCTGGACAAATCTGCGTTTCTCCAACTGTCGCGCAGCTTCAAAAGCGCCGCGGGCCTGTACCGGTCCGCCCGGGGCATCAACGCCTGGTTTATCGCCATGCGCAAACAACTCCAGAACGGGGACAGCCCCCGGCTGGCTGCTCCCCCCGAGGAACTGGCTCCCCTTTTGGAGGAATTCCGCCAGGAGGCGGAGGCCGTGCTTGCCTCCGGAGCCCAGTCAGGCAGTCCCGGGGATAGCTTGCTGGCCGATACCTACTATGCGGTGATGGGTTATCTCCGTGTAGCCGAAGGGTTCGGCGAGGAATACGTCGTTTTTCTGGAGGAGGAGCGGCAGGAGCTGCGTCTGCGGCTTTTTTGCCTGAATCCCTCCCGGCTGCTGGAGCAGGCGGGCAAAAGCTACCGCAGCCATGTGTTCTTCTCCGCCACTCTGGCGCCGATCCGCTTCTATCAGGAGCTGCTGGGCGGCAGCGGAGAGGATTACGGGCTGGCGGTGCCGTCACCCTTCCAGAGAGAGCAGCTGCGGGTGCTGCATGCCCCGGTCTCCATCCGTTACCGTGACCGGGAGCAGAATATCGGTCCTGTCGCCGGACTAATTGCCGTCTTGCTCCGGGAGCAGCCCGGCAATGCAATCGTCTTCTTCTCTTCCTATGACTACATGCGCAAGGTGCATGCACAGTTTGTGGAGGCGTTTCCTTCCCTCTGTTATCAGGTGCTGCTGCAGGAGGCGGGGATGGCGGAGGAGGAGCGGGAGGCGTTTCTCGCCTGCTTCCGGGCGGATGCAGAGACCCCTGTGTTGGCGTTTGCGGTGCTGGGAGGCATTTTTGCCGAGGGGGTGGATTTGCCCGGGGACAGGCTGAAGGCGGTGGCCGTCATCGGAACGGGGCTGCCGCAGGTTGGACTGGAACGCAATCTGATCCGGGAATATTATGACCGCAGCGGCCGTGACGGGTTTCAGTATGCTTATGTGTATCCCGGCATGGGCAAGGTGCTGCAGGCCGGCGGCAGATTGATCCGCGCCGAGACGGACACGGGAACCCTGCTTCTGGCGGATGACCGGTACCGGATGCCGCCTTATTGGGATTTGCTCCCGGAGGAATGGAAGCCGCCGGAACTGCTGAAGCTCCCCTCCCACTGGGGAAATCAGGAAGGTTGAATTGCGCCTCTTTGTGCCATATTACCCTTGTCGGAGATTTGATTATTAGGGCAAGGGGTGAACAGCATGAGGCGTTTACTGGCGGTTGCCGCTGCGGCGGCCA
>JAEWMH010000009.1 GCA_023393235.1 Bacillota bacterium
GCATGCAAAAATGACCCGATAGAAACTCTAACGGAACTGAGAAGCGCTTAGCAGGGGAAAACGGGGATTTGAGAGTAAAATCAGGCTTCTAAGGGTCGCTGAGTTCCGTTAAAAACCAAAGTTACTCTAAAACTGCCTGTAAGAGTCGCTGAGTTCCGTTAGCCGACTGAGTGCAGCCTCGTGGGACACCGGCGAGCCAAGCAAGGATTATTGAAGAAGGAGGCACCAGGCATGACAACCAACACCAACAGAGCCGCGCTTGCGGATGCTTATTTGAATGAGCTCCAGAACAACTCGTACCCCGGCCGGGGCATTGTCATCGGTTTGTCCGAGGACGGAGAGCAGTATGTTCAGGTGTACTGGATTATGGGACGCAGCGAGAACAGCCGCAACCGGGTGTTTATCGCCGAGGACAACGGCTTTCTGCGGACGGAGGCCCGCGATCCCGCCAAGCTCACCGACCCGTCGCTGATTATCTATTATCCGCTGAAGCATCTGGGCGGTGCCCATATCGTCACCAACGGTGACCAGACGGACACCATCCACGAAGCACTTCAGCATGGCGGCAGCTTCGAGGGTGCCTTGACCACCCGGACCTACGAGCCGGACGGCCCCAACTTTACCCCGCGGATCAGCGGGTTCACGGATCTGGCGGACAGCCAGTTTGCTTACAAGCTGTCCATCCTGAAGTCCGCCGGCAACACCGAAGACCAAACCCTGCGCCACACCTACACCTACGAAAAAGCGCTGCCCGGCTTTGGCCACTGCATCCACACCTATGAAGGCGACGGCAATCCGCTGCCCTCCTTCACCGGAGAGCCCCGGCTGGTGCCTTTGCGCGGCAACGCGGAAACCATCGCCAACACCTACTGGAGCCTGCTTAACCCGGACAACCGCATTTCCCTGCTGGTCAAAACCATCCGCCGGAACAGCGGTGAAACCGGACTTGTCATCATAAATAAGGAGTCGTGACCATGCGGATTTTAGTCATTGGCAAAGGCGGCCGGGAGCATGCCATTTTGTGGGCGCTGGCCAAAAGCCCCAAGGTATCCAAGCTGTACTGCGCTCCGGGCAACGGCGGCATCGCCTCCTTGGCGGAATGTGTGCCCATCAAGGAGCTGGAGTTCGAGAAGATCAGCGCTTTTGCGTTGGAGCAAAAAATCGATCTGGTGATGGTTGCCCCTGACGACCCGCTGGTAGCCGGGCTGGTGGACCATCTGGAGGCGAAGGGCATCACCGCTTACGGCCCCCGTCAAAACGCCGCCCTCATCGAAGGCAGCAAGGTGTTCACCAAACAGCTGATGATCCAATACGGCATTCCGACGGCCGCCTATGCCAGCTTCACCGGCTACGACGAGGCAGTGGCCTATGTACGTGCCCAAGGCGCTCCGATTGTGGTGAAGGCTGACGGGCTGGCCGCAGGCAAGGGTGTCATCGTGGCCAGAACCGTGGAAGAGGCGGAGGAAGCCCTGAAAAGCATCCTCTTGGACAAGGTGTTCGGCGCCTCCGGCAGCAGTGTGGTCATCGAAGAGTTCCTCGAGGGACAGGAAATGTCCCTGTTATCCTTCGTGGATGGCACCACCGTGAAGCCCATGGCTCCCTCCCAGGACCACAAGCAGGTTTTTGATAACGATCAAGGCCCCAACACTGGCGGTATGGGCACTTATTCCCCGCTGCCGCATATCCCCGAGTCGGTGGTGGAGGAGGCGCTGGCCAACATTGTGCGCCCCATGGCCGAGGCCCTGGTCAAGGAAGGCCGCCCCTTCAAGGGCATTCTGTACGCCGGACTGATGCTGACCAATAAAGGTGTCAAAACCATCGAGTTCAACGCCCGCTTTGGCGATCCGGAAACCCAGGTGCTTTTGCCCAAGCTGAAAACGGATCTGGTGGATATTATGCTGGCTACCCTGGACGGCACTTTGGATCAATTGGACATCGAATGGACCGATGAAGCTGCGGTTTGCGTCGTGCTGGCTTCCCCCGGTTATCCCGGCTCCTATCCCACCGGTCTCACCATCAGCGGGTTGGATCAGGTCAGCCCTGAGGCCATGGTCTTCCACGCCGGAACGGCATTGGGCCCAAGCGGAGAAATTGTCACCGCCGGAGGCCGTGTGCTGAACGTGGTCGGACTGGGCAAGGACATTGCCGAAGCCCGGGAGAACGTCTACGCTGAGGTGCGCAAAATCAGCTTCGACGGCGCCCATTACCGGACGGATATCGCAGCGAAGGCACTGAAGGGATAATCCTGTTTATCTGAACAAACGGCCTGATCATAAAGCGGTTCTCCTATGCGGGGCCGCTTTTTTGCTGTACTGTTTGGCTTTGCCGAAGCGTGAGGGACAGATTTTTTTGGTATACTGGTAAGAAAAAAAGGAATCGCGACCATGGACGAAAAGGATTGGACGATACTGGATATGTTGGCCCAGGAGCGCAATATTACCCGGACGGCGGAGCGGATGTTCCTGTCCCAGCCCTCCCTGACCTACCGGCTGCAGCAGCTGGAGCGGGAGCTGGGTGTACCTCTTCTGGTGTACCGCGGCAGGCGGGGCATCGAGTTTACCGGGCAAGGGGACCGGCTGGTGGAGTACGCCAGGGAGATGCTGAAGCGGTGGGGGGAGATGAAGGAGGCGCTGGCTCAAGGCCAAGGGGAGGTACGGGGTACGCTTAGGCTAGGGGTCTCCAGATCGGTAGCGCTGTACCGGCTGCCGGATGTGCTGCGGCGCTTTTCCCAGCAGTACCCCTTAGTGGAATTCGATATTTCCACAGCGTTAAGCCAGGATTTGGTCGGTTCTGTCTCCAGCCAGAAGGAGCAGATCGGGATTGTCCGGGGCAACCCCCAGTGGCCTGATACCATGGAGATGCTGGAACAGGAGCAGGTGTGCATCCTGTCCTCTGTGCCCATTGATCCGGAGGAGCTTCCCAACAGGCGGAGAATCGCCTTTACCACGGACCCGATGCTGAGCCGGATTATTGAGAACTGGTGGAAGCAGCGCTACAGCCAGCCCTCCAATGTGTTTATGCATGTGGACAATGCGGAGATTGCCAAGCGTATGGTGCAAAATGATCTGGGCTACGCCATCGTTCCGTCCATTGTGCTGGATGGGGACGACCGGGAGCTGTACCGGCTGCCGCTGGCCGGAGAGGATAGCGAAGCCATTCTGTGGACCACCTGGATGCTGTACCGGCAGGAGCTGCTGGAGCTTCCGGCGGTAAAGGCGTTTGTGCATTTTATCCAGGCCCACTACCGTCAATCCATTCCCTCTCTCTATGCAAATCCATAGAAAATGACGATTTTTCCCCTGCTGCCTGCGGCGTTACAATGGAGGAACGACGAAGACAGAAGGGTTCGCTGCATATGTTTCTGAATGTGATGGTATTAGGCATTGCGTTTCAACTGATTCTTAATTTATCCAGACCGGCTGTGCCCCTGTATGCCGCCTCGCTGGGGGCGTCCACGCTGGATATCGGGGTGCTCACCGCCTGCTACGCCTTTCTCCCTATGTTCTTCTCCATCTCCGCAGGCAAAATCGCCGACCGCTTCGGCGACCGGCTGCCGGTGCTGTTCGGTATGATGGGCTGCGGCATCGGCATGGCGCTGCCCTGGTTTTTTCCTTCACTGTGGGCGTTATATGGATCACAGCTGATCACGGGATTTTCCAGCATCTTCATTGCAATTTCTCTCCAAAATGCCCTTGGCCACGCTGCCCCTGAAGGCAAACGGGATGATTATTACGGCTGGTTCAGCACTGCCAACTCTCTGGGCGCTTTCCTGGGCCCGGTGACGGCGGGGTATCTGATCGGCCATATTTCGTATTCGGCAGTGTTCGCTTGCGCCTTTGCCGTTTTCGGCATTTCCTTTCTTTTTGCCTGGAGGCTGCCCGGACACCGACGGAACAAGCAGCAGATGAAGGTAGGGCTGACGGATTCCCTGGTGCTGTTGAAGAACGCCGACCTGCTCCGGGCCTTGATCGGCAATGCTCTGGCCCTGTACTCCCGGGAGATTTTCACCGCGTATTTTCCCCTGTATGCAACGGGAGAGGGAATTTCCGTCTCGGCGGTGGGCTGGATTTTGTCCATCCAGGGTTTGTCCATGGTGCTGGTGCGGTTCTTTATGTCCCGGCTGCTGCAAAAATTTTCGCATAACAGTATTCTCATCGGGTCCATTCTGGTCTCCGGAGCGGCCTTCCTGCTGGTAGCCTTCACATCCCATCCGGTATGGCTGGGCATCTGGAGTGTGCTGATGGGGCTGGGGCTGGGCTGCGGGCAGCCGATCTCCATGACGGTGGCGTATAACTCCTCCCCCAAATCGAGAACGGGTGAGGTCCTGGGGCTGCGGCTGTTTATGAACCGGATCTCGCAATTTACGGCGCCGCTGTTTTTTGGATTGGTGGGAGCATCCCTGGGGCTGGTGTCGGTCTTCTATGTAAGCGGGGCTTTTCTGCTGGGAGGTACCCTCTTGCTCAAGCCGCCGCGGAAAAATAAAACTACAGACTACGCCGATCCGCAGGAATCGGCGGAACTGTGACCGGACCAGCTGCTTACGGCTCCGGTTTGTTGTAGAACAGACGTTGTTTGTGGCTCCAGACAAAGGCCACTGCAGCGCCTGAACCGGCCACTAGAGACAGGAACAGCCAATGGTTCCGTACAAATTCAATCATAGCCCCCATTGCACTTTCCTCCTTTCCCGATAGTTGGAATGGTTATAGTATGGGTTCCCTGAATCCGACCTATGCTAAGATGTGGAGTTGACCCGGCAAGCTTCCATTAGGGACAGGTAATAATTTGGCAGGTTTTTGTGATACAATGGTAGAAGGACAATTGGCAAGGCTCATATTCGAACCGAAAGGTGGATTTTCAAAATGGATGTTCAATCCCGCCCGATTGCGGTGGACATGGAACGGGAAGCGTATAACGATCCGTTCCACAAGCTCATGCGTATGTTTACGATTTCGGTCCTCATCTCCTTCATCGGCACGGCTATCGGAACCATGGTTCCCCCTGCGCTGTTCCTGCCGTTGGTGGTGGTGGAGTTCGTCATGGTGATTTCGGCGTTCTGGATCCGCAGAGGCAAAAAAGCCATCGGCTACCCCTTTGTGTTCGCCTTTACCTTCATAAGCGGCGTAACGCTGTACCCGACGATTGCCCATTATGCCAATATCGGCGGCACCTCACTGGTGCTGACCGCCTTTTCCGTAACGGCGGCAGGTTTTGCCGCGCTGTCCTTCTACGCGTATTTCTCCAAGCGGGACTTCAGCTTTCTGGGCGGCATGCTGACCATCGGCCTGTTCACTCTGGTAGGGTTCAGCTTGGTGGGCATGTTCACCGGCGGCTTCGGCGGCGGTTTGGGCCTGGGCATCTCCGTGCTGGGTGTGCTGATTTTCTCCGGCTACATCCTGTATGACATCTCCCGTTACCGGCAGGGTCTCTCCGACGAAATGATACCGCTGGCCGTGATGTGTCTGTACCTGGACTTCATCAACCTGTTCCTGTACGTGCTGCGCATTCTGGGCATTCTCAGCTCCGACGACTAAAGTCTGGCGGGGAAATGCGAAGTAAGCCAGACAGATCCAGCCAATTTGTAAAAGCAGGTTAAGCGAAGCTGCTAAAACATAGCTCGCTAACTGAGCCCTTTCCGCAATTCCGCGGAAGGGGCTTTTTTCGTGGGCTGGAGAAGGGGAAAGAGAGGTGGACAGAGATGCTGCGGGAGGCTGATGGAGCATGGGATGCCATAAGGTGGAGAGCCTGCGGAAAGTGGTGACATAGCGGGTGGAGGGATGGTGGGATACGGCGGATGAGGCGGGTAACCGGACGGCGTCAGCCTCTTCTTTGGTATAACGGAATGTGTTTTCCGTTATATGGTCCATCATGACTGCTCCGGGGCAATAGCGGAAAGGAATTTCCGCTATTACCTTTTCTGGGGTGGTTCTGCGGGGGAAACCGGCGCGATAGCGGAAATTTGCTTCCGTTATTGCCGAGCTGGCCTGGAGCAGCGGAAGAATACCGGAAATCCATTTCCGCTAAAGGAGGTATTCATGCAATGGCAGAGGTTATACGAATGCCAATTCTGCTAAGTGCAGCGGCCCTAGCCTTGGCTTGGAGCCAGCGGAAGCATTCTTTCGCTAAGAACCGCCCCGCCGCTTACTCCGTCCGCTGGAAGGAGCGCCGGAACCGGTGGGGGCTTAGGCCCACATGCTTGCGGAACATCTGGCAAAAGTAGGAGGTATTCTGCAGGCCCACGGCCTGGCCGATTTCCTCCACACTTTTGTCCCCGGTCCGCAGCAGGAGACAGGCCTGACGCACCCGGACTGCCGTGAGGTAGTCCGTAATGGTGCTGCCCACCGCTTGGCGGAAAGCGGCGGAGACGTGGCTGGGCGTCAGATGGACCGCCTGAGCCAGCTGCTCTAACTGGAAGGGCTCGGCGTAGTTCGCCTCGAGCCATTCCATCACCTGCTCCGCCACCGCGGAGCCCTGGGGCGGGGGAAGCCGGTGAAGCAGCAGCTCCGGCTCCTCATGACGCTTCAGATGCCCCAGCATATCCGTCAGACAGAGCATCTGCTCCTCCAGCAGCTCTGCCTGCTCTGCCGCCTCCATCCGCTGCCTGTATTCCTCCAGCTTGTCCACTGTCTGCGCAAGCGGCAGGTTCTGGAACACCTGCTGCTGCAGGGGCTCCTTCCACAAGCGCTGGAGGAATTGGCGCAGGAAGGGAAACGCCCCCAGGCGCTCCACCAGCTCCCCAGGCTCAAAAACCAGCAGGCTCCGGATATAAGCACCGCCCGGCTCCGTCCGCATAATCACCCGGTGGAGCTGGAAGGGACGGAACACCACCAGATTGCCTGCCGTCAGGTCAACAATCTGGCGGTTCACTACCACCCGGATGCTGCCCTCATGGACAAACAGCAGCTCCATGCCTTGATGGGCATGGTAAATCTCGGAGAACTGCCGGGTCCGGTCTACCCGGAAGGAGCATTGCACCGGATGCTGGTTCAGGTTCAGGTAGTTGAGAATTTTCATACGTATATTCGCCGTCCTCACCGTAATGTAACAACATTTTATCATAACAGACCCGGACTTTGCAGGCTCCTCCTTTGGTAAGATTCAATTATAGATGAAGGAGGAATACACGATGCAATCCATTACACTAACAGAAGGCTGGGAGCATTACAGAGGCGGGTTGGGCGGAATCTGGGAGGTCTGGCGGGCGGATAAGCTGCCTAACAGCTTTTTTCATCTGCCGTGGGAGAGGGTTTCCCTGCCCCATTGCTTCAACAGCCAGGACGGCGTTGATCCGGACGTGAAATATTACCAAGGAGAGGGCTGGTACCGGACCCGGCTCCAGGTCAACAATCCGTATCCCGGGGGGCGGACGCTGCTTCATTTTGAGGGAGTGGGACAAAAGTCGTCGGTGTTCATTCATACCGAGGAGGTCGCCCGGCATAACGGCGGGTATGACGAATTTACGGTAGATATTACGGAGGCGGTGGAGCGCATCCGGCAGCATCCCTTATACGGAGACGAGGTTCCGCTGGCCGTAGTGGCGGATAATTCCCGGGACCTGCAAACGGTGCCCTCGGATATCAGCGATTTTAACCTGTATGGGGGCATCTACCGCAACGTGCATCTGGTGTATGTGCCGGCGGTATCCCTGGAACGGGTGCATGTGGAGGTAAGGACGGAGGCGAAAGGCGGCGGTGATGATGCGGAAGCTTATGTGCCCGCACAGGCCGATGCTCAAGCTCACAAGGCCGGGTTAGGCGGCGGGGATGCCGGGCTGGACCAAACGTCAGGCACCTTAACGGCACAAGCCGGCTTCCGCGCGCAGATCTCCGTCCGGGCCAGGCTGTACAATCCTGAAGGCCTACCCGGCGAAACCCGGCTGACTGCGGTTATCCGCGATCCATCGGGAGCGGAAATCCGGCGGTTTGAGAAGGCGTGCAGCCTGCCGCAGGACGGGATGGTGGAGCTGGCTTCCTTTGGTCTGGAGGAGCCTGAGCTATGGAGCCCTGGCCAGCCGTCCCTGTACACATGCGAGGTTACCCTCACCGCAGCATCCGGAGATACGGGGGTGGCAGAGCGTTTTGGGGTGCGGCATTTTGAAATTGTGGAAAAAGGGCCTTTCCGCTTAAACGGCCAACGGCTTCTTCTGAACGGCACCCAACGCCATGAGGATCATGCCGGAGTTGGGGCGGCCATGACGGAGGAGATGATCCGCGCCGAGATGCAGCTGGTGAAGGAGATGGGCACCAACTTCATCCGGCTGGGGCATTACCAGCAATCCCGGCTGGTGCTGGAGCTGTGCGACGAGCTGGGCCTCCTGGTATGGGAGGAGATTCCCTGGTGCCGCGGCGGACTGGGCAATGAGGCGTATAAGACGCAATGCCGGGACATGCTCCGGGCTATGATCGACCAGCATTACAACCACCCGTCCGTCATCATCTGGGGGCTGGGCAACGAGAACGACTGGGAGGGTGACTACGACTATTTTGACAAGGAAGCCATCCGCGGGTTTATGAAGGAGCTGCATGAGCTCTCCCATCATCTGGATTACACCCGGGTGACGGCCATTCGGCGCTGCGAGTTCTGCAAGGATATCGTCGACGTCTATTCCCCCTCCATCTGGGCGGGGTGGTACAGGGGGATCTATACCCAATATGAAACCTATACCCGGAATGAATTCGAGCAGACCGACCGTTTCTTCCATATGGAATGGGGCGCGGACAATATGGCGGGACGCCATGTGGAAAAGCCGTACACCGGCTTTGCGGAGATTGCCTCAGGGACGACTGCGGAGGAGCGGGACGGGGATTTCCTGATGTCCGGCGGTGATCCCCGGGTTTCGGTGCTGGGGGACTGGTCGGAAACCTACTTCTGCGATCTTATCGATTGGCATCTGAAATGCCAGGAAACCATGGGCTGGCTGACGGGTACCGCCCAATGGGTGTTCAAGGATTTCTCCACCCCGGTCCGCCCGGACAATCCGGTCCCGTATGTGAACCAGAAGGGTGTGATCGAGCGGGATCTGACCAAAAAAGAAGCCTTCTATGTGTTCCAGTCCTACTGGAGCACGGAGCCGATGGTGCGGATTTACGGGCACTCCTGGAAGGTGCGCTGGGGCAAGGAAGGGGAAAAGAAGCGGGTTCGTGTCTACTCCAACTGCCGCTTTGTGGAGCTGTTCGTCAACGGTGAAAGCCAAGGGGTGAAGGAGCGGAACAGCCAGGATTTCCCCTGCGCCGGTCTGCGGTGGGATGTGCTACTGCCGGAGGGAAGCAACGAACTGCAGGCTGTAGGCTGGGGCGGTACCTTCGGCAAGAACGGGAGCGCCAACACCGGAGCGGGGAATGGCACCGCTGAAGGGTTAGAAGCGGCTGTGGAGGATCAGGTGCAGCTGCATTACCAGACGGCCATTTGGTCGGCACCGGCCCAGCTCCGGCTGACCGCCCGCCGGGTTGCGGAGGACCGGGTGTTGTTGGAAGCTGAGGCCTACGACGTCAATGGGGTGTATTGCGCTGATGCCGCCTGCTTTGTGCGTTTCTCCGGAGCGGGAGACGGCAGACTGCTGGATAATCTGGGCACCGCCCGGGGCAGCCGCCTGGTGCAGCTGGCCAACGGCCGGGCCGCCATCTTCGCAGAAGTGAAGCCTGGAGCGGGATTTGTGGCGGCCGTCTCCTCGGAGGGGCTTCCCGCTGCCCATATTGTGGTGGAATAAACGGATGATCAACGGAAAACCGGATGGGGGCAAAATAAGTCCTGCATCCGGTTTTTTCATGGCTGCATTCGTTCGCTTAGCATCAAGCCTGTTCGGATAGAGTGTTGCTGCTTGGGTATATATGTTTATCTGGGGCCATTGGGGTGGTGTACAACTGTAGCCTTCAGTCCGCCAATTCCTGCACAATCCGCCGGATTTTTTCGGCGCTGCGGGACAGGGTCTCCAGCACCTCCAGCCAATGGTCCCCGGCATGAATGTATTCGTTGTCCGGGTCCAGCACCGGCTGGTTCAGTGCCAGCACCGCCCCGGCCTGATTGCCGCTGTCGAAGGCGGCCAGGCTGCTCCGGATGGCGGCGATGCTGTAGTTGTTCTGCCGCAGCATATAGATAATCCGCAGCCTGGCCATATCGCTGCCTCCATAAATCCGCTGCCGGTTCGTGCCGGACCGGGAGGGGGCGGTCAACCCGTTGCGCTCCCAGTTCCGCAGAACCTCCGGGGTTACCCCCAACAGCGCAGCCGCCTCCTTGTGGCTGTATCCCTCTCCGGGAACGGCCAGGGTTTCCCCTTCCGCCCAAGCCTTCAACAGGGCTGCGGTTTCCAGGGCAACGGCATATTCCTTTTCCAGGAGCCGCTTATATTCGTCTGCCAACTTCCGGGACTGGGGGAGATTCCATTCCCTCAAGGCCTCCACAATCCGGAAAGCCGAATTCCGCAGGGTGCTGTTGGTATATGGATCCCCCAAGATGATCCGGCAGACACGCAGCTGTGCCAGGTGCCGTACCGTAAATTGCCGGTAGCCGTTGGCCCCGCGTCCGGCCTCCGACAGCAGCCCGCACCGTTCGTAGAAGCGGATGGTGTTGGGATGCACCCCTGCAATTTGGGCCAGCTGGCCGGTGGTGTAGAAGCCGGACTGCCGGGCGGGGCTGTCCCGGTGAGCCGCCGGGGGCGGGATAAACCGGATGATGTCCCCGGCCCCGCATTGGAGTACCGTGCAAATCCGGGCCAGGACCTGCAGATCGGGGCGTTTGATTTCATTCCTCAGGTACAAGTTCAGCTGGCTGCGCTGGATGTCCGCCTGCTGCGCCAGCCGCGCCGGGTCCATATGCCGCAGGCGAAGGGCCTGCTCCAGCGTAATTTCAACCTCTCCCCATTCCTCCATCCTAACCGGCCTCCTGTGAACAGCTATTTATCCTAACCCTCCAACTATACACCACCCTGGAATCGGTTTGCTATACTGGGATCCGATTAAGCTGCGATCAAAGTGGAGGTGGGAATATGCCGCATATTATGGCGGAGGAATTAACGAAGGTTTACCGGGTGCCTATCCGCAAGGGCGGTCTGGGGGCAGCCTTTGCCAGCCTGTTGAAGCCCGAATTTATGGAGGTGAAGGCGTTGGACGGCATCAGCTTTTCCATCCGGGAAGGGGAGATGCTGGGGGTCATCGGCCCCAACGGCGCAGGTAAAACCACAACGCTGAAGCTGCTCTCCGGTTTGCTCTGCCCCACAGGCGGCAGGGTGGAGGCGGCAGGTTATATCCCTTGGAAGCGGGAGAAGGGTTACCTGCAGAAGATCAGTCTGCTCATGGGAAACCGCAGTCAGATGCAATGGAACAACACCGTGTACGATTGTATGACCATCTTCCGGGATATCTACCAGGTTCCCGAAGGGGCGTTCAAAACCCGGCTTACGGAGCTGGCCTCCATGCTGGATGTGGAAAAGCTGATGTCCAAACGGGTGCGGGACCTCTCGTTGGGGGAACGCTCCAAGTGCGAGCTGATTCTGGCCCTACTGCACCGCCCCGAAATCCTCTACCTGGATGAGCCGACACTGGGGATGGACGTGACCATGCAGATGCGGCTGCGGGAATACATCGGAGAGTATAACCGGAGATATGGGGCAACGGTGATCCTGACCAGCCACTATATGGCGGATATCACCTCCTTATGCCCCCGGGTGATGCTGATCACCGGAGGAAGGCTTTCCTTCGACGGTCCGTTAACGGGATTGTCGGAGCGGCTCATGCCTTACAAAATGATCCGGCTGGCGCTGGCGGGGAACGGGGAGCTGACCCAGGAGCTGCTGGACAGCCGGGGAATTCCTGCGGAGCTGACCGAAAGCAAAAGCGGCGCCTATTCGCTGCGGGTGCGCAAGGAGAATGCGGTGCAGGCCAGCGCCATGCTGATGCAGACAGCGGATTTGGCGGAGTTCAGCATCACCGATCCGCCGGTGGAAGCGGTGATCGACAAGCTGTTTTCCGGGGAGGCGGCCCGATGAATTGGCGTGGGGGATGGGCGATGATCCGGGCTCAATTATTTGGATATCTCTCGGCAAAAGGCTTCTTCTGGACCCTCGCCTTAGGGTGGATGACCGGGCCCTTGATTTATCTGTTCGTGTGGATGACAGCCGCGGGAAACGGCACCATCGGCACCTATGACCGCAACGGCTTCGCGGTGTATTACCTGTGCGTCATTGTCGTGAATCAGCTGACCTACCCAACCACCCACTGGTCCACGGCCCAGATGATCCACAACGGCTCCATCTCAAGTGCGCTGCTGCGTCCGCTGCCTCTTGTCTATGGTGCTATCGGGCAGGAGTTGGCGGTGAAGCTGGTTTGTGTGCCCTTTGTGCTGGCGGTGGCATTGGTTTTGGGGGTATGCCTGGGGGTTGACACCGGCATGGTTATTGGTCCGGAGCATATCCCACTGGCTGCGGCGGCTATGCTGCTGGCTGTGGGAATCCGCTTTTTGCTGGCGTACTGCCTGTCCCTTGTGGCCTTCTGGACCCGGCAATCTGACGCTTTGCTAAGTGTCAACGATACCTTGTTTTATCTCCTGGCCGGGCAGGTGGCGCCGGTGGCGCTGTTTCCCGGTATGCTGAACCAATTGGCCTCCGTGCTGCCGTACCGCTACATGCTCTCCTTCCCGGTGGAGGTGCTTATGGGGACCGTGTCCGGGCGTGAGCTGATAGAGGGTTTTGCCATGCAGGGGGTCTGGCTGGTTTTATTCACTGGCGTTTGCTTTTATATCAACAAACAAGGCGTACGCCGCTATTCCGCTGTGGGAGGCTGAGGTATGAAAGAGCTGAAACTGGTGGTGACCTTTATCCGGATGGCTCTGCAGGAGGAATCGGCGTACCGGCTCAACTTCTTGCTGCATCTGCTCAAGGCGGTGCTGGAGCTGGCGGGGAGCATCGGCGGCATCTGGGTGCTGTTCCGGAACAATGAAAGCCTGAACGGCTGGACCATGCCGGAAACGCTGGCTGTGCTGGGGGTATACCTGCTGGTGCAATCGGTGAAAAATCTGGTGATTGGCCCGAGTATGAACCTGCTTGGGGGAATGGACGGCGAAATCGAACAGGGAACCTTCGATTATACCCTTCTGCGCCCGGTTTCCAGGCAATTTTATGTCAGTCTGCGGAAATGGTCCCCGTGGTCCGTTTTTCACATGGCTGTCAGCGTGGGGGTGATCATCCTGGCTTTGGCCAGTATGGATAAAGCTGTATCGTGGGGGGCCCTGGTGGTCTTTGCCACTGCTCTTGCCGTCGCCATCGGCATTCTCTATTCCCTGATGCTCTTTCTCAGCTCCATGGCTTTTTGGTACAGGGGGACCTATCTGCTCTGGATCATGGAGGATCTGATGCAGGCGGGACGTTACCCCATGGGGATGTATCCCCGGTTTGTCCGGCTGGCGCTAACCTGGGTGTTCCCGTTGGGCTTCATTGTATCTGTGCCGTCGCAGGCGCTTGTGCAGGAGCCTTCTCTGGCGGCGCTTCTGGCAGGAGCGGGGATTATGGCTGCGCTGTTTATCGGGGCCTCCCTATTTTTCACGGCCAGCCTCCGCAAATACACCAGCGCCTCCAGCTGAAAAAGAAATTTATTTTCATTCTCCCTGCACAGGAGTATAATGGCAAAAACCAGCGTGTCTGGAAACCCAAGCGGGATTTCAGACATGCCCTAGAGGGAGAGAGACAAACATGCTGCAATTCGGGGAAAATGGAGCTTTTACCATTGTGCAATTTACGGATATCCACTGGAAAAACGGTGAGCTGGGGGACGAGCAGTCCTATGCTCTTATGAAGCGGGTAATCGAGCTGGAAAAGCCGGATCTAGTGGTATTTACCGGCGACGTCATCCACAGCGAGGCCTGCCGCGATCCCTTCGCCTCCTACCGGGAGGCCGTTAGGGCGGCAACGGAGTCGGGAGTGAAGTGGGCGGCTGTGTTCGGCAACCACGATGCCGATGCCCATGATGTCTCCAAGGAGCAGCTGATTGCGTTGCAGCAAGAGCTGCCTGGCTGCTTGACAGAAGCGGGACCGCAGATGGACGACAGGCTGGGCAACTTCTGCCTGGAAATCCGCTCCCGCGACGGGCAGCGGCAGGCAGCAGCCTTGTACCTGCTGGATTCCGGCGGCCATACGGACCATTCTGTGGGCGGCTACCAGTGGATCACCCACGGTCAGATCGGCTGGTACAAGGAACAGGCCTGCCGGTTGCAGCGGGAAAATGACGGGACTCCGGTTCCAGCATTGGCCTTCTTCCATATTCCCTTACCGGAGTACAACGAGCTGTGGGATTACCATACCTGCTTCGGTGTCAATTACGAGGGGATGGGCTGTCCCAAGGTGAACTCCGGTTTGTTTACAGCGTTCCTGGAGACGGGGGATGTGCGGGGGGTGTTCACCGGGCATGACCATGTCAACGACTTCTGGGGCGAGCTGCACGGCATCCGGCTGCACTATGGCAGGGCTTCGGGCTGTGGAGAGTTTGGCCAGGAAGGGGCCTATGGCAAGAAAGGCATGCTGCGGGGTGCCCGGGTGATCCGGCTGGACGAGGAGAATCCGGCGGATTTCGCCACCTGGCTGCGCCTGGAGGATGGTTCGGTAGTGGAAGCACAGCCTGAACACCCGCCGGAGAAGGTGTGGAAGCGGATTTAGTGGGGGGACAGGGCGCTAACGGAACTGAACGACCGTTAGAAGCTGGAG
>JAEWMH010000035.1 GCA_023393235.1 Bacillota bacterium
CATCATAATAGTCGCCTGTTATATACAAGGCGTAGCCACTGGAGGTGGTACCCCCGTTCAAAACCGGCTTATTCGTGGAGCTTGCTCCCTTAATCGTAATTTTGGCTGATGAGGTGCCGTTTTTGGACGCTGTGAAATTCCCTGTGAAGGTCACTCCAGCTGCCAGCGTAATCACGTCCCCAGGCTGCGCATTGGCAAGGGCTGTGGTCAAACACGACGCCGTGCTGCAGGTTACGGACGCCGCCTGAGACGGTGCGGGAATGGACAAGGATGTGGCAGCCAACATGGCTGCTGCAATTGCGAGCTTAAACCATTTGTACATAAATGACACACTCCTTAGATAGATTTGGTATTGACGTTAAGCAAACAGGTTAACCTCCTTCTTATAGAGAGTCACTTACTAATTGAAGCGCTTACAAAATGAACATACAGGATTTTCCTTTTTCCGTCTTGTGGTATTCACAGGTATTTTTGTTGTTTTTTAAGGGGATCTGCCGGGATGAAGGATGTCCCCCTTTTTGATTAATGCCCCGCTTCATGCTAAAGTGTTAGGAAGCAATGATAAACCACTTAGGCGGGGGAAATACGGTGAAAAGCAACAGAATCAAGACAGTAGAGGTCTATAAACGCGACAAATGGAACATGTTAAACGTAGAGATCAACGGAAAAACCCTCATTCTCCGGGAAATCTCCGAGGAATGGGGCGAGGAATGCCATACCTTTCTGAGCCGGCCTGCTATGATGCACTGGGCGGAGGAACGGTTTTCTCCGGAGCGCTTCAAGGGGACGGAAGAAGAACGGCTGCAGATCCTGGAGAATTTCCGCAAGGTCTGATCGGAGAATTGAGCGGCGGACATAGAACGGGCATCCAAGTGGAATGTCCGTTTTTGGCGTGGAGAGGTAAGCCGCTGCCCTGCTACCGCCGCCACTCTGATGTAAGCGTCATAAAATGTATCCTATACGCGCCAATAGCATACATTTGTTGTGCGCTATCATTCTACTCGCGAAAAAAACCAGGAAGGACATCATGCCCTCCCTGGTTTTTATTTAGGCTTGGCCCAAAACCGCCGGCCGCTTAGCCTGCATTTTAGAATAATCAGCCCATTTGCTTTTCCAATTCCTTAGCGCCCGGAGTGGGCTTGGAATCGTTGTTCTTGCCTCCGCTCAGGAACCAGCCTGCCGCGGCAATTCCCACCAGGACGATATAGAAGCTGAGCTTCCAGGCTGTGCTGTGGGCGAAATCCTCAGACAGAATCGCGATATCGGGGTGTGCCAGTGTAATAACGGCCAGCTTCACACCAACCCAGCCCACTATAACAAACGCGGCGATTTCCAGGTTGGGGCGGGATTGCAGCAGCTTCACGAACAGGTTAGCCGCAAAACGCATGATAATCAGTCCGATGAAGCCGCCTGCGAAAATCACCAGGAATTGTCCGCCGTCCATACCGCCGATCTTGGGCAACCCGCTGGCGGGAAGGGCTACGGCCAGTGCTACCGCGGCCAGGATGGAGTCGATGGCAAAAGCGATATCCGCCAATTCTACCTTCAATACAGTCATCCAGAAGCCGGGTTTTTTATCCTCCACGACTACGCCTGTGGTTTCCTCAATCTTCTTGTTCTTGAACATGAGCTTCCGGAAAATGTGGTTGGCTGCGATAAACAGCAGGTAAAGCGCGCCTATCGCTTGAATCTGCCAGACGTCCACCAGAAACGAAATCACGAACAGGGAAAGCGCACGGAACACGAAGGCTCCCGCCAAACCGTAAAACAATGCCCGCTTCCGCTCTTCCTCGGGAAGACGTTTAACCATAATCGCCAGCACCAGCGCATTATCCGCGGCCAGCAAACCCTCCAGCGCCACCAATACCAGCAGCACCCATCCATACTCCAAGAATAATTCCAAACTCCACTCCTCCTTATTATCTATACATTGAAAATAATAAAGACCCCTACCGCAAAAGTATCCCCTCTTCGTCGAAGAAGTAATACTTTAGGGTAAAGGTCTCGCTAACAGGTGTAATATTGCCAATAAAACCGGAGCAGGAATGCCTCGTAATGACGATTTTATTGTACAGCTACTCCCCTTTACAGGTATTCAGTTGGGAATTGCGGTAAGGTTCTTGAATAGAGCATAATCGAAGCACAGGGATATTGTCAATACGAAATCAACAATTCCTACGGAATTACAATGAAACGGGCTTTGTGGTAAAATAATGAATTAAACAGCTCTTCCCGCTGCCAAGTACATATGTTAGGTGGTTTTACGGTATGGCTGATCCGCAGGTCATTGCAACCTTTGTAATTATTTCCTTTTGTTTCGCTTTGGTGCTACTCTTAAAGAAGGACACCATCGCCCCCGGATTCAAGCGCGGTCTTGCCATTATGGCCGTCGTGATGGTCAGCTTTTCATTCTTTCTGATTCTGTACAGCTTTTTTACGATGGGACGGTAGGAATAAGCGGCGGGGACTGCCGCACATACTAATAGGCAAACTTTGGTCCTTTTGCGGCTGAATGTATGCGGAGGTTGGTGCATTGTCCCCTATACGAATACTGCCCCTCATCCTGTGCGCCGGGCTGCTTGCATCAAGCGCTGCACCCGCGGCAGGAGCCGCTGTCCGCCAGGACAGCCAATCCAAACCCGATAGGAGGATTCCCATGAGCCAGGTCAAAAAACGCACCGAAACCGCCACTGAGCACCGTTGGAAGCTGGAGGATATTTTCCCCAGCCAGGAGGCGTGGGACAAGGAATATCAGGACACCAAGGAGCTGCTGAAGAAGGCGGAGGATTTCCAGGGTAAGCTGTCCAGCCCCGATGCGGTCAAAGCCTGCTTCGAGCTGGAGGACAAAATCTCCCTGCATACGGAACGTCTGTATGTCTATTCCAATATGAAGCATCACGAGGACACGGCAGAGCCGGAGTATCAAGCCCTGTCGGAAAAATCCAAGAAGCTTTCGGTGGAAGCAGGCGAGGCCTTATCCTTCATTACGCCTGAAATTCTGAGCTTAAGCGATGATGAGCTGAACAAGCTGGTTCAGGCTCCCGAATTATCCTTCTACAAGCTGACCCTGGAGGAAATGCTGCGGCAGAAGGCCCACGTGCTCTCCAAGGCGGAGGAAGCCCTGCTTGCCCAGGTCGGCAATATTTCCAGCGCCCCCAGCACCATCTTCTCGCTTATCAACAATGCAGACATGAAGTTCCCCAAGGTGAAGAATGAAAAGGGCGAGGAAGTGGAGCTGACCCACGGCAGCTACATCACCTTCCTGGAGAGCAAAAACCGGGATGTGCGCCGCAACGCTTTTAAAACCATGTACGAAACCTACAGCAAGCAAAAGAACACACTGGCCGCGACACTCTCCGCCAATGTGACCAAGAACCTGTTTTACTCCCGGGCCAGAAAGTATCCGTCCGCCCTGGAAATGTCCCTGTTCGGTGACAATATCGACAAGGCTGTCTACACCAACCTGATCGACACCATCCATGAAGCCCTTCCCTTGCTGCAGCGGTACATGACCCTGCGCAAAAAGCTGCTTAAGGTGGATGAGCTGCATATGTATGATCTCTTCGCGCCGCTGGTGGAAGAGTTCGATATGAAAATTACATACGATGAAGCCAAGGAAATCGTTATTGACGCTCTGAAGCCCCTGGGCCAGGACTATCTGGATGTGCTGAAGGGCAGCTTCAACAGCGGCTGGATCGACATCTACGAAAATGAGGGCAAACGCAGCGGCGCTTACAGCTGGGGCGCTTACGGCACCCATCCTTATGTGCTGCTGAACCATAAGGACAACCTGAACAGCATGTTTACCCTTGCCCATGAGATGGGCCACGCCATGCACAGCTACCTGTCCGATACCCATCAGGAATACCGTTACGCCCAATACACCATCTTCCTGGCCGAGGTGGCCTCTACCCTGAACGAGGCGCTTCTGATGGATTATCTCCTGAAGAAAACCACCAACCCCAAGGAAAAGATGTACCTGCTGACCTATTATGCCGACCAGTTCCGGACCACTGTTTTCCGGCAAACCATGTTCGCCGAATTCGAAATGCTGGTCCATGCCCGCGCGGAAGCCGGCGAGTCCCTGACTCCACAGGATTTCAGCAAAATCTACTACGATCTGAACGTGAAGTACCACGGCACAGAAATGGCGGTGGATAAGGACATCGAGATGGAATGGGCCCGGATCCCCCATTTCTACAACAGCTTCTACGTGTACAAATATGCCACCGGCTTCTCCGCGGCCACCAGCTTCTCCAAGCAGATACTGGATGAGGGCCAGCCTGCAGTGGACCGTTACCTGGGCTTCCTGCAGTCCGGCGGCAGCGACTTCTCCCTGAACATCCTGAAGAAGGCCGGGGTGGATATGTCTTCTCCTGAGCCGATTCGCCAAGCCATGGAGGTTTTTAAGGGTTTGATCGAGCAAATGGAGGAGCTTACCGGGAAATAATCCGGCTTGATTGGCGACCCTAGGCTTTTCTTCCCGCTGTCTGTTCCTTTTCTAAAGGGCAGGCAGCTTTTTTATGGGAAAAGAAACCGGAATGCCCTTGTCAAACGTTTGGTAAATGAGCCAATAAGGAGGAATGCTGATGTTCGTATCCTGTAATGATGAAGGTTTTATTGCCTGTCTGAATCATGTGGGGCTGCGAGAGGAAATTATGCGGGAGCAAACGGTGCTGTTGAAGATTAACCTGGCCCGTCCGGCTAAGCCCAACCATCCGCGCACAGATGCCGGGCTGCTTGCCAGGATGATCGAATACGTTAGCGCTTACGGAGGAAGCTGCGCCATTGCGGAAAGCGCCAACGGCTATTTACGGGAGAATCTGGAGCAGGCGGGACTGACGGGTTTGATCCAAAAGCACAAGGTCCGGGTAATCGATTTGGATTTAGAGGAGGCTGAGCAAGTTATCATTGATGGCGAGAAGCACTATATCCCGAAGTGCTTCAGGAATTATAGCCTGCGAATCGGCCTGCCCGCCACCTCCAAACGGCCTGGAATGATCTATTCCAACAATATTAAATTGTTCGTAGGAGCAGTGCCCAGGAGCATGTATCAGCTTGAGGAGCAGGTGGTGGACTGGCGTCCCCGCGTACATGTGGATCTCCACCGCTCCGTGGCCAATATTTTCAAGGCAGTGCAGACGTATGCTCCCTTCACCTGGTTTATTAACGGCGGCTTAGCCATGCACGAGAGCCGCGGTGAGTTTATGCTGGATGGCATTCTTGTCGGCAATGATGCTGCCGAGCTTGATCTTTATGTCCAGGAGCGTTATTTTTTCGACTTGGAAAAGCCAGATTATTTGAACCGGCTGGCCTGATGAAGGGTGCAACCTTTTCTCCTCCCGTCACGTCTGGATGGAAACAGGCTGATATTGGAAAATTCCAGGGGGAGGATTGCACTTTTATGAAACGCTTCTCTATTATCACTGCCGCATCGGCTATCACTCTGGCAGCAGTCATTGCAGGCAGTATCGCACTTGGCGCGGCTCCGGCCGAATCCCGTGAGCAGACCTCAGCCGCTTCCCAGCCAACCGCCGCCGTACCCGCGAATGACGCCAATCTGCCGCCGGTCCCGCTCACCGGATTCACCATCGCCGTAAATGGAAAGCTGCTGGAGCCGGATGCCCTTCCGTATCTTGCCGGGGATACGATGCTGGTGCCTTTGCGGGCTCTGACCGAGGCGTTGGGCGCTGTCGTTAGCTATAATGAAACTGCCGGTTCCATCATAGCCGTCAAGGACGGAAGCAGCATTGTGCTTATACCCGGTGACTCCATTGCCACGAAAAATGGTACACCCGTCCAGTTGGCCGCCGCCCCCGTAAGAGATGGGGATGTAGTGCTGGTGCCCCTGCGGTTTTTTGCCGAAGCCTTCGGCACCTCGGTGAAGTGGGATGGCGCTGCCAAACGGGTGACGGTGGAGTCGGAGGACTATCTGCTGCCAGCTATCGGCAGTTACGCGAAGCTGAAGGAGCTGTTGGCTAGCGCGCAGGATCAAGGAATTACCATCGGGCCAGGAGACGGAATGCAGGTATTTGTGATGGAGGATTCAGCTGTCGCCCGGTCTGAAATTGCCACAAGCGCTGCCCAGAAGCAAAACGCCAGCGCTGCCCCGAAGGGGGATTTTTCCGCCACCAATGTACAGGTTCAGGGGGTGGATGAAGGCGATGTGGTGAAAACCGACGGGGAGTTTATTTATCAGGTAAACGGCAGCCGGGTCATGATCGTGCGGGCTGCGCCGGAAGACAAGATGACATTGGAGTCTGTCCTCCAATTGGAGGAAAAGACTTTTGCCATTCAGGAGCTGTATGTGGACGGAGACCGCCTTACGGTCATTGGGTCCTCCAGCAGGAAGCAGGAGCCGCAGAACCCCGACGTATCTTCCGCCAAGGAAAGTTTGTCTGTTGGGGGAACGGCCGCTAAACGCCGG
Source organism: Bacillota bacterium (assembly GCA_023393235.1). Taxonomy (GTDB): domain Bacteria; phylum Bacillota; class Bacilli; order Paenibacillales; family NBRC-103111; genus Paenibacillus_AR. The sequence continues at coordinate 6,428 of JAEWMH010000035.1, forward strand.
ATTGCCCCTGCAGCCCCCTCCACGGTCAAAACCCTCGTCTACGATATCGCAGACCGCAAGGCACCCAAGCTCCTGCGGGAGGTGGAGACGGAGGGCAGCTATGTCTCCTCCCGCCGAATCGGCGGTGAAGTGTATGTGATTGCCAACCGGTATTTAAACAGGTACGGCATTATACAGGACAACAGGGAATCGGCCGCAGTGCCTGCTTACCGGGATACCGCCATGTCCGGACAATGGACGGAGGCCAAGTACGAGGATATCCGCTACTTCCCTGACTCCCTCTACAGTGCATATCTGGTTGTAGCCGGCATCAGCACAGCCTCTCCGTCTGTACCTACGGAGGTCTCCATATACCTGGGTTCGGCGGAAAATGTGTTTGCTTCAGCGGATCATCTATATGCGGCCTTCCCTCGACGCCAGGTGAGTGAGGACCGGGTAAAACCAGCAGCAGGCGCTTCTGCGGATGTTGCAGCCGAATATATCCGGATTAACGTGGATGAAACCACTCAGGTATACAAATTCCGGCTGGACAAAGGCAAGGCGAGCTTTGCAGCCAAGGGTCAGGTGCCGGGAACGGTGTTGAACCAATTCTCCATGGATGAGCATAACGGCTACTTCCGCATCGCCACCACCAAGGGCAAGGAATGGGGCAGAGCCGGCGAGAAGCTGACCAACAATGTCTATGTGCTCAACGAGGATATGGGCATCAGCGGTCAAATCGAAGGAATTGCACCTGGGGAAAGCATTTATTCCGTACGCTTTATGGGCAACCGGGGTTACATGGTCACCTTCCAAAAGGTGGACCCGCTGTTTGTGCTGGATTTCTCCAATCCCGCCTCCCCCTCGATCCTGGGCCAGCTGAAAATCCCCGGGTACAGCGACTATTTGCACCCGTATGATGAAAACCATCTCATCGGCTTCGGCAAGGATGCGGTGGTGGTCACAGATGAGCGCTACGAAAAAAGCCCCCAGCCCACAGACGGCACGGCCTATTACCAAGGCATGAAGATTTCCATGTTCGACGTCACCGACGTGTCCCGCCCCAAGGAGCTATTCCAGACCGTCATTGGGGACAGAGGGACGGATTCGGAGCTTCTGCGCAACCATAAGGCCCTCTTGTTCTCCCGGGACAAAAACCTGCTGGCCTTCCCCGTCACGGTAGCGGAGGTGCCTGCGGGCCAGAAGAACAATCCGATGGCGTACGGCCAGTTCGCCTTCCAGGGCGCTTACGTGTATCATGTGGACCTGCAGGAGGGCTTCCGCCTCCGGGAGACTGTCACCCACCTCGGTGAGGACGAGCTGAAAAAAGCAGGCGGCAGCCTGTACGAGAGCAATCACCAGATTGGGCGGCTGCTCTATATCGGCGATACGCTGTACAGTCTGTCTCCCGGCCAGATCCGGGCCCAGAATCTGGAGACCCTGGCCGAGACAGGACGGCTTGAGCTGCCTTGAGGGTGGGCAGAGCTTACTGGCATCGGCCGGGCTTACTGGCTCACTGGCATCAGCCCTACTCCCGGTTCACCGACATCAGTTCTACTCCCGGCTCACCGGCCGGGTTCTAACGGAACTATAAGACTTTTAGCCGGTCAGAATCAGGTTGGTGGGACGGTAACATACGGATTGAAACCTCTGGCCCGCTCTAACGGAACTCTCGGACACTTAGCAGCCTGAATTCAGGTTGGTGGCGGGGTAACGGATGGGTTAGCACCACTGACCCCGCTCTAACGGAACTATCCGACTCTTAGCGGTCTAAAATTAGGGGTTTGGCGCGGTAACGGAACTATGACGCTCTTAGCGCACAATTTTTACTTTTTTGCCACCGCCTAGAGCAGCTAAGCGCTTCTGAGTTCCGTTACATTTCTAACGCACCAATTATTGGCCTTTAAGGGTCGCTGAGTTCCGTAAGACGTGGCGCGGGATACGCGGAGTGCAGGCGGACCGAAAAACCGGGGATAATGGCGGAAGGAGCCTGGCAACTGGAGGAATGCGGATAATAGTAGTGTGCTGCGGACTCGAAGACTGTGGATGATGGTAGTGTGTCAGTGACTGGAGACTGCGGATAATGGCAGTGTGCCAAGTAACTAAAGATTGTAAGTGGTGGAAGAGGCTTAACGGATGGAACCTTGGGATGTAACAGGAAGAGTATTGGCCCCACCCAACAGAGACAGCAAAAAAGGACAGTCCCGGCAGATTAACTCTGCGGGATTGCCCTTTTTTTGCACATGTTTGCGACTGGACGGAGGGTTATTGCAGGCTTACTGTAAAGGCTCCTGCCGCTTCCCCGCCCCAGAACAGCTCCAGCCGGTCATTGTCCTTCACCGGGCCAACTCCCTCGGGGGTTCCGGTGAAAATAATATCTCCTTGGCCCAACCCATACTCCGCGGCGCAGAAGTCAATAATCCGCTGCAGGTCGAAGATCATGCGGGAAACATTGCCCCGTTGGGCCTCCTCCCCATTCTTCAGCAGCGTAAAGTCCTGCTCGGCCAGCCGGGCCGTACCCGGGAAATCCAGCCACGGGCCCAACGGCGCAGAACGGCGGAAACCCTTGGCCGGCAGCCAAGGCAGCCCCTTGGCCTTGATGCCGGATTGCACATCCCGCAGGGTAAAGTCGATGCCGAAGGCCATGCCGTCGATAAGCTCATCGGCAGACAGACCCGGCTCGTAGCTGCGTCCGATGCGGATGACCAGCTCCGTTTCGAAGTGGAGCTCTCCCCGCAGCCCCGGCAGCCCGATGGCGCCTCCATCAGCAGGCGTCAGAGCATGGCTGGGCTTCATGAAAATCATTGGCTCCTTGGGCAGCTCATTCCCAAGCTCCTCCGCATGGGCCTTATAATTGCGTCCTACACAGTATACGTTACGGATAGATGAAAACATTGGTATCCTCTCCTTTTTCTATGGTCTGCAGCAGATTTACTCCAAAAAATGAACGGCACGGCTGTCCTTGTGCAGCACCTCAAAGCGGAAGCCTAGCTCCCGCAGCCCCCGGATCACCTCGGGCAGGGCTTCGACGGTGGTGATTTTGCCCCGGGCGTCGTGCATCAGCACGATGGCGTTGTTTTTGTTGGCAGCGGCGTACAGCACTGCGCCTACAATCTCTTCCTTGGGCTGCACCGCCTGCGCAGCGTCAGTGGAGGAGACGTTCCAGTCGAAATACTGGTACCCCTCCTCCTGCACCCGCTTGACCAGCCTCGGCAGCATCCATGGGCTCCCCTTGGCCCGGCCCAGCCTGGTGTTGGAGCCCCCCGGAAACCGGAGCAGCTCCGTGGCCGAGCCTGTCAGCTCCTGGAGCGCCCGGTCCAGCTTATGTACATCCTCCATAAAGGCAGCCTCGCTCCGGTACAGGCGGTAATCATGGGAATAGGTGTGGTTGCCCAGCACATGCCCCTCTGCCGCCATCTGTTGGATCAGCTCCCGGTGCTGCTCCAGCCCCGTTCCGGTCACGAAGAAGGTGGCCCGGATATTCTCCCGGCGCAGAATGGACAAGACCTGCGGCGTCAGGTCAGAAGGACCGTCGT
>JAEWMH010000081.1 GCA_023393235.1 Bacillota bacterium
AGAGTCGCAGAGTTCCGTTAGCGGGTGAAGCGACGGTGGAGTTGAAAGTTAGCGGTGGAAAGTTGGGACGTAAGAGTCGCAGAGTTCCGTTAGCGGGTGAAGCGACGGTGGAGTTGAAGGTTAGTGGTGGGAAGTTGGGAGGTAAGCCCGGCCAATACATAATTGGGGGAGAGTTCATTTTTTTACATAGAGGAAGGAGCATAACACATGTCGTATGTTAACGGTATTGAGGAAATGACGGCGGGAATTCTCCCGTTGGATGAGGGAGCTATGGAGCGGGCGCGGCAGCATCTGGACCAGCTGACGAAACCGCCGGGCAGTCTGGGCAAGCTGGAGGAAATTGCTGTGCAGCTGGCCGGCATTACCGGTGAGCTTGCTCCGTCCTTGGGCACCAAAACGGTAGTGGTGATGGCAGGAGACCACGGCGTTTGTGAGGAAGGGGTCAGCGCGTTTCCGTCCGAGGTTACCTGGCAGATGGTGCTGAACTTCCTTGCCGGCGGAGCAGCCGTCAATGTGCTGGCGCGGCATGCCGGGGCGAACGTGGTTTGTGTGGACATGGGTATCAATGGGGATGTGGAGCATCCCGGGCTGCTGAACCGCAAAATCCGCCGGGGCACCCGCAATATGGCCAAGGAAGCGGCGATGACCCGGGAGGAAGCGGAAGCGGCGGTAAAGGCCGGCTATCAGCTGGCGCTGGAGCTGGCGGCGCAGGGCACCGGGCTGTTTGCCACAGGCGAGATGGGCATCGGCAATACCACCCCCAGTGCGGCAATTCTCGCGGCTTTCGGCGGGATCACCCCCGCTGCCGCGGCAGGCAGAGGAACAGGTATCAGCGACCAGCGGCTGGTCCGCAAAATTGAAGTTATCGAACAGGCGCTTCAAACCAACCTGCCCAATCCTGAGGACCCGATGGATGTGCTGGCCAAGGTTGGAGGCTTGGAAATCGCCGGGTTGACCGGGCTGATCCTCGGTGCGGCGGCCTCCCGCAAGCCTATAGTCATTGACGGATTCATCTCCACAGCAGCGGCCCTCACCGCAGCCAGACTGGCTCCGGCGGCGAAGGGGTATATGATCGGGTCCCATCTGTCCGGGGAGCAGGGTCATGCGCTGTTGGTCAAGGAAGCCGGCATCTCGCCGATGCTGGGGCTGGATATGCGGCTTGGTGAAGGAACCGGTGCGGTGCTGGCCTTCCATTTGGTGGAGGCTGCGGTGAAGATCATGGCGGAGATGGCCACTTTTGCCCAGGCAGGGGTAAGCGGAAGCGAAGGGCATTAATGTTTTCTTCATAAAAAGGGCAAGGGGAGTTGGGGACCACATGCTGGTGCTGATTACAGGCGGAGCCAGAAGCGGCAAAAGCGGCTTCGCCGAAGCCTACGCGGCCGAATTAAGCCAAACCGGCTATTATATTGCGACAAGCCAGGCTTTCGATGAGGAGATGGAGGAGCGGATTGCCCTTCACCGCACAAAACGTGAGCTGGACCAGGATATTTTTTGGGATACGCTGGAGGAGCCGTTGGCATTGGCCGAAACACTGGGCACATTGGACAAAGCAGCCGATAAAGCCAGCCCTCAGGTTGTGCTGGTGGACTGCCTCACCCTGTGGCTGACCAATGTCCTTCTCGCTGAGGAAGAAGCCGAGTGGGACAAGGCGGCCCGCCAGCGTGCTGCCCAACGAGCGGAAGAGGCGATAGAGGCGCTGATTGAAAGTCTGCTGAAGGTCAGACACCATGTGCTGCTGGTCACCAACGAGGTAGGCAGCGGTATCGTGCCCGAATATCCGTTGGGGCGCCTGTACCGGGATCTGGCAGGAATCATGAACCGGCGTGTGGCGGCGGTTTGCCAGGAGGTGTACCTGGTGACGGCGGGCATTCCCGTGGAGCTGAAGCGGCTGCAAAAGGAACTGGCAAAGGGAAGGCGGTAAACGCATGTTGTTTTATCATCCGGCGGAGATTCTGTGGATGGTGCTGGCGGCGATGGTTGTGGATTGGGTCATCGGCGATCCGCCCTGGCCCAAACATCCTGTCATTCTGATGGGGCAGCTGATCCGGTGGCTGGAGGCCCGTCTATATCCCCCCGGCACGGAGCTGGCTCAGGCGCGCTCTCCACGGCGGGAGCGGCTTAGAGGCATTATTTTAACCGTAACCACAGTTGTGGTGTCTTCCGGTCTGATGTACGCCCTGATTACGGCTCTGTACATGGTCCACCCGTGGGTTGGCCGGGCGGCCAACGTCTGGTTTATCTCCACCACCATCGCCTTCAAAGGCCTGAAGGATGCGGCCATGCAGGTGTACCGTCCCCTGGCGGAAGGGAATCTGGCGGAGGCCAGGAAATGGGTGGGCTACATTGTGGGCCGGGATACGGCCGGGCTGGACGAACCGGAGATCACCAGGGCGGCCGTGGAAACGGTGGCGGAAAATACAGTGGATGCAGCGGTGTCCCCCCTGTTTTTTGCGCTGCTGGGCGGGGCGCCCTTGGCGATTCTCTACCGGGCGACCAACACCTTGGATTCCATGGTGGGGTACCGCAATGAACGCTACCGTGACTTCGGCTGGGCTTCTGCCCGGCTGGACGATCTGCTGAACCTGCTGCCGGCCCGGCTCACCGCCCTGCTGCTGGTATTGGCCGCTTGGCTAATGCCGGGCTTGTCCGGCAAGCGGGCTCTCCGTTCGGTGAGAAGCTTCGCCGCCCTCCATCCCAGCCCAAACAGCGGTTATCCCGAATCTGCTGCAGCTGGGGCAATGGGTGTTCAGTTAGGCGGACGCAACATATACGGAGGTGTTATCAGCCAGCGGGCGGAGATGGGATGGCCCTTGGTGCAGTTGGAGCGTTCCCATATCCGCTCAACCGTACGGCTTTTATACATAACGGGGTACTTCATTGCCGGAGGTGTGTTATGCGCAATCGCAATTCAGGCTGGCTGGAAATAATACATCCCCTCGGGGCGGCGTTCCAGCTGTTAAGCCGATTCCCGGTGCCGGTGGAGATCCCCTTCAACAACAAGGTTCTCCGCAGAAGTGTGGTTTGTTACCCCCTGGTGGGACTGGCCATTGGACTTGTCCTTGCCGGGGCAGGATTGGGCTTGTCCTGGCTTTTGCCCCCTGTGCCTGCTGCCGCTTTGCTTACCGGGTTGTGGGTGATGCTGACCGGCGGCTTTCATTTGGACGGGCTGATGGACACGGCGGACGGTGTGCTGAGCCACCGTTCCCGGGAGGACATGCTGGCCATTATGAAGGACAGCCGGGTTGGAGCTATGGGGGCGGCGGCCTGTGTCCTGCAGCTGCTGATGAAGTTTGCCCTATTGGAGGGCCTGCTGGAGTCTGGCTGGCAGAACGGGGTCGGATTATTGCCTGCGGTGGCGATCTGGAGCCGGTGGAGCATGGCGGCAGCCGTCGCTTGGTGGCCGTATGCCCGGTCCGGAGGAGGATTAGGCGCTTTGCTGGCCGGCTTTGGCGGCAGGCAGCTGGCCGTTTGTACAGTTCTGGCTGCGGGTTTGTCGGCAGGAACGGGGGTTTGGGGGAGCGAAGCTATTCTGACTGGCATGGTTCTGGCTTTCGCCCTGGGCTTACCGGCGCTCGGCTTCTGTGTTCTGCTGGCCCGCAGGCTGGCGGCTAGGCTGGGCGGTCTGACGGGGGATACCTACGGGGCCATTAATGAGCTGACGGAAACCTTTTTGCTGCTGGTTATTCTGTTGGCAGTCAGACTGCTGTGAAGAAGATAGAGTAAGGTCGGTGAAAAATGATGCTTGAAAAACACGGGCACGGCGGTGACGTCTGGACGGCGGCGGAGCTGTACGGTTTGGATAAAAACAGCTTTTTGGACTTTAGCTCCAACATGAATCCCTTGGGTCCGCCGGAGGCGGCGGGGCGGATTATCCGGGAGGAATGGAGGCGGGAGCTATCGCGTTACCCGGACCCGGATTGCCGGGAGCTACGCCAACGAATCGGTGAGGTATACGGCGTTCCCGCCTCTTGTGTGCTGGCAGGCAACGGCGCCGCCGAGATTATTGATCTGGCGGTGCGGTCCCAGAGTCCCCGGACGGTGGGGCTTTTGCAGCCTTCCTTCCGGGAATACTCTACTGCCGCCTTGCGGGCAGGAGCCGGAATTGTGGACATCCCGCTTTCTGCGGAACGGGAGTTTGATCCGGACTGGAGCTTGGCAGAGGTGCAAAAGGCTGCTAGGGAGGCGGAACTGTTTCTGTTCGGGCATCCCAACAATCCTACAGGGCGGCTGCTCCCGCTTGAGTTCGTCCGCCAGCTGACGGCTGCCGGGAAGCCGGTGATTCTTGATGAGGCTTTCATCGATTTCTCCGGTGAGGAAGAGAGGGTGAGCTTCATCCGCCAGGCGGCAGAGTCGGACAGGCTGTGTGTGGTCCGCTCGATGACCAAGTTCTATACGGTGCCCGGTCTGCGTCTTGGTTTTGCAGTGGCAGGCCGGGGCTGGATCGAAGCCATGAAACGCCTGCAGGTAGAATGGAGCGTCAACGGCCTGGCCCAGCGCATCGGGCAGGCCGTGCTGGGGGACGAGGAGTACGCAAGGGCAACCCGGGATTGGCTGCATGAGGAATCGGCCTGGATGACCCAGGCGCTGACCGGACTTGGTCTCCGGGTGACCCCCAGCGCCGCCAACTACCTGCTGTTCCGCATCCCTCCGGAATGGGGCGCCACCATCCACGGCCTGCAGGAGGCTATGGGGCGCAGAGGCATTCTGATCCGCAGTGCCGCCACCTACCAGGGTCTGGACGAAAGCTACGGAAGGACGGCTATCCGCAGCCGTGAGGACAACATGAGGCTGGTTGCAGCGCTGGCTGCTTGTTTGGAGGATTTGCAGAGGTAGCGGGTCGGGCTGGCGACGGGGATAGGATATATAGGCTAAGCCAGCTGTGCTTGTTTGCTGTAGGTTTGCTGTAATGGGGAAGGTGGGAGCCAAGATGAATGCCAGTGTGAATGCGAGATAGCGGAAGCGGACTTCCGTTAATCCCATGCGTTCAGGGATTTCATCTAACATATCGGAAACGATTTTCCGTTATTGGCGCGATTTTCCCTGTAACTATCCCTTAGATAACGGGATAGCGGAAAAATGCTTCCGCTATCTGCGCTTCTCGCCTACGGGCGTTGCGTTAGCGGAAAATCCTTTCCGCTAATCCGGTGCCAGCCCGAGAATGAGGGGGGACAGCCCACAAAACCTGCTGAACCTTTCCTGAGCCTTGAGCCTATCCCGATGCAGCTCGGGTTAACCTGTCATTTTACCGTAATACAGACTGTTACCATTGAGAGGGGGTTGGCGTCACGTATGCAGCAACCGGAAGTAAAACCCGCCGGGAAAACCATCATGCTCCAGGGGACCGCCTCGGATGTGGGCAAAAGCATTCTGACCACCGCTTTGTGCCGGATTTTCGTACAGGACGGTTTCCGCACAGCTCCCTTTAAGTCGCAGAATATGTCCCTGAACTCCTATGTGACTCCCGACGGCAAGGAAATCGGCCGGGCCCAGGGGCTGCAGGCCGATGCCTGCCGCATTGCCGCCACCACGGACATGAACCCGATTCTGCTGAAGCCCGTGAAGGACATGACCGCGCAGGTGGTGGTGCATGGCCGCCCCTTGCGGAATTATGAGGCCCGGGCATACCGGGAGGAGTATCTGGAGGAGGCCGGGGGCATTGTGCGGGAGGCGTTGGGCCGCCTGCGGGAGACCTATAGCCTGGTGGTAATCGAAGGTGCAGGCAGTCCCGCCGAAATTAACCTCAAGGACCGGGATATCGTCAACATGCGGCTGGCCGGATGGGCCGACGCTCCGGTAATTCTGGTGGCAGACATTGACAGGGGTGGTGTATTCGCGTCCATCGTCGGCACCCTGGAGCTTCTGGAGCCCCATGAACGGGACCGGATTAAAGGGTTTGTCATCAACAAATTCCGTGGGGACGTATCCCTCCTGAAGCCGGGGCTGGATTGGCTGGAGGAGCGCACCGGCAAGCCTGTGCTGGGTGTCATTCCTTATTTGCCCCGGCTGGGGTTGGAGGATGAGGATTCCGCTTCGCTGGATACCAAGCGGGAGCAAAGCCGGCGCAAGGCAGCCAACACCCTTCAGCAAAAGAGTAGCGGTGCTGGAGTACCGGTGCAGGAGCCTGGTGTTTCTGCAGCAGCCGGCATCGGTTCATCCGCCGACGGCCAAGGGCTCTCCGCACACAAGCTGGACATAGCCGTTTTGCGTCTGCCCCGTTTGTCCAACTTTACGGATTTCGACCCGCTAGACGAGGAGCCGGATGTGGAGCTCCGGTATGTGGAGCATCCCGGGGAATGGGGAAACCCGGATGCGGTGATTCTGCCGGGCAGCAAAAACACCATGGACGACCTGGCCTTCCTGCGCGAGACCGGCATGGCGGACAAGCTGCTGGAGCACCGGGCTGCAGGAGGCGCTGTATTGGGTATTTGCGCCGGTTACCAGATGATGGGCCGCCGTCTTTTGGATCCCGGACATGTGGAGTCGGACCGGGACGAAGCAGAGGGGCTTAACTTTTTCCCGGTAGAAACGGTCTTCACGCCCGTCAAAAAAACGGTCCGGGTAGAAGGGACGGGCAGCCTGTTTGCCGAGCAAAGCCTCCATCCCGTCGAAGGCTACGAGATCCATATGGGCGAAAGCCGGTTTCTGGAGCCGGTGTCCCATCCCTTCCGGGTGTCCGAATCTATCGTGTCTATGGAACGGGCGGAGCCTCACGCCGAAGGGGCCCAATCGGGGGATGGTCTGGTGTGGGGAACGTACATCCATGGTATTTTGCACAATGACACTTTGCGCAGAAGCTGGCTGAACCGGCTGCGGATGCACAGAGGCTGGCCACCGGAGGAAGAGCTGCTGCAATTCGGCAAACGCCGGGATGAGGCCATTGACCGGCTGGCGGAGCATGTGCGCAGCCATTTGGATATGGAGCGGATTTATGCGATGATAGAATAAACTGTCCTCCGATCGCGCCGGGTTGCATTAAAACGGATTTCGGCACGATTGGGGGAGCTGCCTATTATAGAGAGGAGGAAAAATGATGCGAATTTATACACGGACAGGGGATGCAGGCCAGACGGGCGTTATCGGCGGCCGGGTGGATAAGGACGACAACCGGGTGGAGGCCTACGGCACCGTGGACGAGCTGAACTGCTTCGTCGGTCAGGCTATGGCCAGTCTGGACCCGGTGAAATACGAGGATATGCTGCAGGAACTGAAGGTAATCCAGAACGAGCTGTTCGATATGGGCTCCGATTTGGCTTTGTTCAAGCCGGGACTGCGGCCGTACAAAGCCACTCCCGAAATGACGGTGAAGCTGGAGCAGCTGATCGACCGTTACGACGGGGAAACGCCAGACATTACCCGCTTTGTGCTGCCCGGTGGAAGTCCCGCCTCTTCCTTGTTCCACGTCTGCCGTACCGTCTGCCGCCGTGCTGAGCGCCGGGTAGTGACCCTGGCCCGGACCGAGGAAATCAACCCTCCCGTGTTGACCTACCTGAACCGGCTGTCGGATCTGTTCTTCACCATGGCCAGAGCCGCCAACCACCGGGAAGGGGTGCCCGATTCGGAATATGAACGGAGCGGGGAGGTATTCCGCAGGAAATCATGAGCTATTATGAGCCGATTACGTATATCGTCCCGGAAGGGGATGACGGCCTGGAGCTGAAGGCCATTCTCCGCCGGAGGATGGCCTTGTCCCGCAAGCTCCTGTCCCGTCTTAAGCTGACGGAGGAAGGGATTACCGTCAACGGGGAGCGCCGGTATACCAGCGTGCGCGTGAAAACCGGGGATGTGGTTGAGGTCCGGATGGAGGAGGAGGATTCCGAGGACATCCTTCCCCAGGACCTGCCGGTGGATGTGATTTTTGAGGATGAGCATCTCCTTATCGTCAACAAACCTGCAGGCACCATCGTCCATCCCACCACCGGTCACTGGTCCAATACATTGGCCAACGGCGTGGTGCATATGTGGCAGCAGCGTGGCCTGCGCATCCGTTTCCGGCCCGTCCACCGGCTGGACCGGGAAACCTCCGGGGTTCTGGCTATTGCCAAGAATCCCTATGTCCACCAGCATATTTCCGAGCAGATGAAGGCCGGTACTGTGGAAAAGGAATACACCGCATTGGTCCGTGGCCACATGGAGCAGCCGGAAGGCACCGTGGATGAGCCCATTGACCGCAATCCGGACTCACCCCATTACCGGATTGTAACGCCCACGGGATATCCCTCCGTCACCCATTACCGGGTGGTGGAGCAGTTGAAGGATGCCGCTGTTCTGGCCATCCGGCTGGAAACGGGGCGCACTCACCAGATCCGGGTCCATATGGCTCATCTGGGGCATCCGTTGATTGGAGACGCCATGTACGGCATCCCGGAGGACCGGGAGGCTTACCCCGGGGGAAGACATGCCCTCCATGCATCGCGGTTGGGCTTTATCCATCCGGTATTCCGGACGCCTCTGGTCTTTGAAGCGCCTTTGCCTGCCGATCTGGAGGCACTGTTGTCGAGACTTAGGTAAAATGTTATGATATTTTTATTCGACGTACGGATGCGGCGCATCGATTAGGTAAAGGAAGATGAAGCTGATGACGGTTACATTTTATGGGTATCCTCCCTGCAGTACCTGCCGGAATGCCTTGAAGTGGCTGAAGGCGCAGGGAGTGGCAGCGGAGGTTAAGGATATTACCGCCGAACCTCCCGGCAAGGAAGCACTGAGGCAAATGGCCAACCTGGCCGGTTTAGACATCCGCAAGCTGTTCAACGTTTCCGGACAGGTGTACAGGGAGCTGTCCCTGAAGGACCGCCTGCCCGGCATGAGCGAGGACGAGATGCTGGAGCTCCTGGCGGGGAACGGCAAGCTGATCAAGCGCCCCCTGGTTACAGATGGCCTGAAGGCTACAGTCGGCTTTAATGAAGAGGAATTCAGACAGGCATGGGCCTGACGGGACCGGGAGTGTCACGAGAATGAGCAGATGGAGATCCGCCAAGCTGAACCGTCTCGGTTCGGCTATATTTAGCGAGGTTGCGGAATGGAAGCGGGAAGCACGGGAGAAGGGCCTTACGCTCATCGATTTGGGCATCGGCAGCCCCGACGGACAGCCGGATGAAGCCGTCGTCCGGGAGCTGGCCCGTGCGGTGCAGGACGGAGGCAATTACGGCTACCCCTCCTCGGAGGGAAGCCTGGCGTTCCGGGAGGCGGTGGCCGACTGGTACAGCTTCCGTTTCGGAGTAGAGCTTGACCCGCATAAGGAAATCACTGCTTTGATGGGTTCCCAGGACGGGCTCTCCCATCTGGCTATGGCCGTGGCGAATCCCGGCGATACTGCGCTTGTTCCCGATCCCGGTTACCCGATTTACTCGGCGAGCCTGGTGCTTGCCGGAGTAGAGCCGTACCCGGTCCCACTTTTGCCCGAGTTTGGTTATTTGCCCGACTTGGACTCTATTCCGGCCGGGGTGCTGGATAAGAGCACGTTTATGCTGCTGAATTATCCCAACAATCCCTTGTCCGCCGTGGCCGATCTATCTTTTTTTGAGAAATTGGTGTATCTTGGATTCAGGCACGACCTGCTGCTCATCCACGATATCGCCTACTCCGAACTGGCTTTTGACGGTTACCGTCCCCCCAGCATCCTAGAGATCAAAGACGCCAAAAAAACCGCTGTGGAATTCCATTCCTTGTCCAAAAGCTTCAATATGGCCGGATGCCGGATTGCGTTTCTGACCGGTAACGAAGATGCAGTAACCTCTCTGAAGACGCTGAAGTCGAATATCGATTACGGAGTGTTCGAGGCGGTGCAGCAAGCCGGGATTGCAGCTATGCGCGAGGATATCCGTTCAGGATTGGGCGGACGGAATGCCCTGGTATACCAGGCCAGAAGGGATCTTCTGCTGGAGCGGCTGGAGGAGTGGGGCTGGATCATCCCGAAGCCCAAGGCGACGATGTTTGTATGGGCGCCAGTCCCGGGAGGGCTTACCTCCCGCAGCTTCGCAAGAGAGCTTGCCGTCGAAACCGGGGTGATCGTCATTCCCGGCGATGCATTCGGGCAATATGGGGAGGGGTATGTGCGGATCGCTCTGGTTCAGGGTGAGGATATGCTCAAGGAAGCAGCAGACCGGATCGGCCGTTTTTTGGGCGGAGTTTCGGTTTCGTAACGATACGGATATAATTTCATGCCATTCTGTCTATGATGGTAATATAAGCACCGAAACCGGTGCGTGCAAAATTTATGCAGAAAGCAAGGTGATATGATGGACTCCATTCAATCTTTGTCCGAGCTTTTGTCCGAGCAGAAAGCCGGGTCGTTCGTGGAAATTCCCGGCAGGCTGGCCCGCACCTTCGGGCAGACGACCATTTCCACCACCCTTCCGGTGAGCAAGCTGCTCTCCATCTATGAGGTGGACCTGGAAGTGCAGCGTTCCATTATTCCGCAAAACCTGACCAAGCTGATCGACTACATCCAATTGTTCCTGGACCATCAGCAAACCGTGTATTTTCCCGGGATTATCCTATCCGCCCGCGGTGCCGGGGAATATGACGAGAACGCCGGCGTGTACAGGCTGAAGGCCATCGAGAAGCTGTACGTGGTGGATGGACAGCACCGGCTGGCCGCATTCCAGCGGCTCACAGAGTCCTTCCAGAGCCTCATGGCCCGGGCCAAGGACCGCCGGGAATATGACAAGATGGAGGAGATTTCGCAGAAGCTGAACAGCCTCTACCAGTTCCCCATGTCTGTTATGATTTATCTGGACATCGACGCCCGCCAGGAGCGCCAGCTGTTTAGTGATATCAACAAGCTCCCCCGCAAGATCGGCGGGAACCTGGCCGTTCTGCGTGACCAGCGCCGCTTCTACCATGTGGTGGCGTCCCGTCTCGCCGGAAGCGACCCGAATCTGCAGGATATCGGCGTGGATATGTTCACCGAACGGGGCAAGGGCCCGGAATTCCTATGGTCCTACCACCTGCTGGTGGAGGTTATGTGTGCGCTTTTCGAAGGCCGCATGCGTTCCTCCGCCCGCAACAACGGCTACCAGTTCACGGAAGAGGAAGAGGATGAAGCCATTAAGGAAGCCTCCTTCTATCTGGACCGTCTGGTGGCGTATCTGCCCAAACCCGGCAAGGGCGTGATTGCCTGGTCCGAGAATGTGCAGCTGGCTCTGGCGCTGTTCTCCCATGAGGAAGCCGTCAAAACCGGCAGCTTCAACCGGTATTCCCTGGAGCATGCCCTGAAGATTCTGCCCCATATTGACTGGGACGGCATCTATGTGGGTGAGGAAAAGGACCGTCTGCCCCGACGCAGCCGGATTATGAAGGCGTACCAATATATCAAGGAATTCTATAACAACAACCAACTGATCTTAATCGGGACGAAGGAGGATGCGGGCTAATGGAAGGCTTATGCTTAAATATGACCATTCATCCGTTCTGCGACCGGTTTGGACTGGCAACCATTTCCTTGCCGGTGCAGGATCTGTTGAACTATACCGCGATTGATTCCATGGTGCAGCGCAAGCTTTCCGGCATGCAGCGCCGCAAAATCGCCAACTATCTCCAGGAGCGGGAGCTGGACCATGTATTCTTCGGCCCCGTTACCCTGTCGCTGCGTGACGTCAGCCAGCTGGCCCGCGATGAAGAAGGCGGCCTGTACCTGCGCCACGGCTCCAAGCTGAGCATTCTGGACGGACAGCACCGGATTATGGCGTTGGGCTACGTCAATGAGCAAATGCTGAAGGAAGTCCGCCGCTACGAGAAGAAGCTGGCCGCCCTCAAGCTCAAAATCCGCCGCCATGGGGAAAATGACGAGCTGAAGGAAGAAGCTGCCCAAACGGAAGGTCTGCTGGAGCAGCTGGAGAAGCGCCGCCTGGATCTGGTGGAAACCGAGCTGTCCGTACAGCTGTATGTGGGTTTGACCGAGGAAGAGGAAAAGCAGCTGTTCGGCGACATCAACTCCAAGGTGCAGCTGGTTTCCAAGGAGCTGGGCCATTCCTTCGACTCCACCGATCCGCTGAATCTGGTGATCCAGCAGGTAGCCGACCACAATGTCTACCTGAAGGCCGCCGGTGTGGAGAAACGCAGCAACCTGACCTCCTTCAACAAAAACTTCACGTCCTTCAGCTGGCTGTATTCCACCTCCGTCATGCTGTTTTCCGGACGTCTGCAAACCTCCTATGAGCTGGCCCGGCGGATCCGCAAGGCTCCGGCCACTTATGTGGAGATTCTGCACCAATTCTTTAATACCATTCTTCCGTTGATGCCGGAGCAGCCGGGGCTGCCCCAATACTCCACCTCCAGCCGTGTTATGCAGGAGGGTATCGCCTTGTACGCGCATCAACACCTGTTCAAAAACGGCGAATACGACGAAAAGGGATTGCAATGCCTGCAGATCTTCGACGGCTTCGACTGGAGCCACGAGAACGAGGATCTGATCCGGGTATTCGGTTCCCTGGACAACGGCAAGCTGAACCTGATCCACGAAAAATCCCTGCGCAAGCATGTGAAAATGGTGGAGCTGTTCCAGTCCCTGTACAAGGAAGCCGCCGAGTCGGAAGCGTTGGCATAACATCGGGTTTCTTCCAGGGCGTGTTTGAAAACTCCGAGGGGAGCAAATGTTAGCGAATTTTCGTTCATGGCAAGGCACTTGCCCGCAGGCGTACCGGGGGTACGTCAAGGGGAAGTAACGAAGTCAGGGCGAAAAGGCGTTGAAAGGTGCCCTCAAGCGAGTTTTCAGACACGCCCTAAGAAGCCGGTTGGCCCTGGGGCTGTCTGACGGATAGTCTCCCGCTGCCGGCTTCAACCTATTATGATAAAGAGGTGCAGTCCGCAATGATCGTAGGTAATTTGGATTCTTGGCAAAAAGAAGCACATATCTATTCCAAAGCGCTGGCAAAAGGAATGGCCTTTGTTCTGGAAAACCGTACGGGGGAGCTGGAGGTTGGCCGCCACGAAATCGACGGCGACAAGATGTTCGCCCTGGTATCCGTAGCCGAAACGGAGCCTAAGCAGGACCGCAAGCCGGAAGCCCATGACCGCTATATCGATATCCAATATTTGGCCAGCGGTGCAGGGGAAGTTATCGGGGTTTCCCGCCGTTCCGCCGATTCCGTACCCTCCGAGGATTACCTGGGCAGCCGGGATATCGCCTTCTATACCGATGTGAAGGATGAAACGGATGTGCTTTTGCGTCCCGGCATGTTCGCCGTGTTCTTCCCGGATGACATCCACCGTCCGCTGTGCGCAGCGGGAGATACGGCCGATTCGGTAAAGAAGATCGTTGTGAAGATCGCGCTGGATATTCTGTAATAAAATACTCAACAGCAAACAGGCCTGTTTTGCCGAATATTGGCAGAACAGGCCTGTTTGTTCCATGCCGCGGCTGTGGACTATTTTGAGTCCGCCGATCCGGTTTGCTCCGGACCCAGAAGCCGTTATTTGCCTGGAATCGGCGATTTTACTCTTTTTACGGACCCAGGGTACGCTATTTCCGCTAAAGTCTGCCCGCAAAAGGACCTATCGCCCTAATAACGGCTGCTGTGTCCGCAAGAATAAGAAAAAACCGTATTTCCGCCGAATAGCTGACGCTCTGTCCGTTAGGACTTAGGACCGTCACTGCCCCTGTCACGCTTTGGGGGGATTTGTTTAAGCTCCCAGAGAAGCGTCAATCCGGATGTTTAACTCGTACTGCTCCATGGAAGCGCGGAGTACATCATGCCGGATATTCAGCTGCAGGGCCTCCAGTGGAAGCTCGCCAATCTCGGGTATATCCACGATGATGGTGGACAGCTCCTTGCTTAGGAAGCAGGATTCCTGTCCGGCCAACAGCTTCTTCCTGTGTTTGGTCAGGTGTGGCTCCAGCTGGTCGATGGAGGCGTACAAGCTTTCCAGGTTGCCGTATTGCTGAATCAGAGGCAGGGCGGATTTTGCTCCGATGCCGGGGCAGCCCGGGATGTTGTCGCTGGTGTCCCCGAGCAGGGCCTTCACATCGGTCCACTGTCCCGGCACAATGCCGTAATCGTTCTGGAAGTGGGCACAGGTATAGACGGTTTCACCCTGTTTGCCAGCAATAATCTGTGACGAGGTTTCACTCAGCAGCTGAAGCAGGTCCCGGTCGTTGCTGTAAATAAAGCAGTGGTCTACCGGCCACCGGCGGGAGAAAGCCCCCAGCAGATCATCCGCTTCATACGGGGGAAGGGACAGCTGGTGTACGCCGATGCCCTCCAGAATGTCCCGGCAGCTCAGGTACTGGTCCAGCAGAGGTTCGGGCAGCTCCGTCCGGGTAGCCTTGTAGGAAGCATACTTCTGCCTGCGGGTGGTTTCCTCCCGCTTCACGTCCCACAGGACGGATAGATGGGTGATCCGGTGCTCCCGGATCAGGTTGAACAGCTTCTGGTAAAACACCCGGAGCGCATTATTGTAAACGCCGTTCTTATTCCGCAGTTGGTCATTGTCTCTGTTGTACGATGTGGCAAAATGGGCTCTGCTCAGCAGGTTGAAGCCGTCGATGAGCAGGAGATGCTGCTGGTTCATACATTCACCTTTTTCCTTGAAAATCGCATACTCATTTTTACTTACTCCTTATTATTGCATTCCCGGCAGGGTTTCACAATGTTTGACACTGGAAATTGACCGAAATTCGACATAGACCAGGAATTTTTTCAATGCTATAATATTTGGTAAAGAAATCGTTTTCATTTTGCCGGCAGAGGAGTGGGCTCCATGGACTTTATGAACAGTTGGTCCTTCCGCAAAAAATTATTGGTGGGTTGCTACGGGTTGTTGGGGGTCGCAGAAATTTTGCAGCTGATTAAGACTTTTATCATGGGACACACCATTTGGGAGTGGCTGATCCAGCTGGTGATTACCTTTGGCATCGCGTTTCCGCTGATCCGCATGATCGAATCCAAACTCACCGAAACCGTGGAGCACATGACCCGGGTGGCGATGAATGTAGCCAAGGGGGATTTTTCCCAGAAGGTGCGCATTGAGAGCAATGACGCCTTCGGCGATTTGGGCAATGCTTTAAACCAGATGATCGACAAGCTGCGGGGGATTCTGAAGGATACCACCGGCATCGCCAGACAGGTATCCGACACCACCATCAGCATCCGCAACAAAAGCCAGGAATTCCGGGATGTGCTGGGCCAGGTGGCGGTATCCACCAACGAGCTGGCTGTCGGGGCAAGCTCCATTTCGGAGGATGTATCGGATATGACGGGCTCCGTTCGTGATATAGAGGGCAAGGTGGAAGCCTTCGCCAATTCCGCCAAGTCCATGAATGACAAGTCCGGCCAGATGATCGCTCTGGTGGAGAAAGGGCGCAACGCCGTGGAAGGCCAAGGCATGGGGATGAAGAGCAATATTGCCGCCACGCTGGCTGTTGCCGCCACCATCAAGGAGCTGGCTGTGCAGGCGGAGGGCATTACCAAGATTACCCGTACCATCAAGGACATCGCCGAACAAACCAACCTGTTGTCGCTGAATGCCTCCATAGAGGCAGCGAGAGCCGGAGAGCATGGCCGGGGGTTTGCCGTAGTGGCCCAGCAGGTGCGCAACCTGGCGGAGGAATCCACCCAGGCCACCAAGGAAGTGTTTAGCCTGGTCAACCGGATTCAAACCGGTGTGAAGGAAGCCAGCGAGAACATCAAGGCCAATGAAGAGATCGTGAACATGCAAAGCGGAATGATCGAAGAAACCGCCCAGGTGTTCAATGAAATCGTGGAGAGCATCCAATACATAACCCAATCCATTCACAGCTTCAATCAGGAGAGCGTCATTATGCTGGACGGCGCCCGGAAAATATCCTCGGCTATCGAGAATATTTCCGCTATTACCCAGCAGTCCGCAGCCGGCACGGAGGAGGTATCCGCTTCTATGAACGAGCAGATATCCTCCATTCAGGAAATGACGGATCAGGCGGACAGAATGAGCCAGGTTTCCGGCCAGATGCTGAAGACGATCCAGATTTTCCGGCTGGATTGATTGCAGTAGCGGCAAGTCTGTAATGTACACTATAATTACATACATGACGCTGCATAAGCCGCTTCGCTCTTACGGGCGAGGCGGTTTTCATATTAAATCGAGCGGGGATAGAGTGAATGATACCTATATTGGAGGTACAAAAGCTTTGCAAGCAGTTCGGCAGCCGGATGGTGCTGCGGGATGTGGAGTTTGAATTGTATTCCGGTGAGGCTGCTGTGCTGTCCGGTCCCAATGGCAGCGGCAAAAGCACCCTGCTGCGGATTATCGCGGGGCTTCTGCCCCCGGATTCGGGAACGGTCCGGCTTGCAGACGTAAGCGGGGCCGGGAAACAAGCAGTGTGGAGAACGGGGCAGGACGAAAGTGGACAGGTACGGCGAAAATGGGGCAGGGCAAGCTCAGGCTCCGGATTGAGCCGGCGGATCGGCCTTGTACCGGAACGGATGCCGGTTTTACGCTTCACTCCGGTGGAATATCTGACGCATATGGGGGCGGTGCGCGGGATGCCTGCGGCACGGCTGCGGGAGCGCAGCGGGGAACTGCTTGCGCTGTGCGGATTGGAGCATGCCAAGGATGCGCCGATACGATTCTTCTCCAAGGGGTTGCTGCAAAAGGTGGGCATCATGCAGGCGATGCTGGAGCAGCCGTCCCTGCTCCTGATGGATGAGCCCTTCTCCGGCATGGATGTAAATGCCCAGGAGGATTTGGTCCGTATTCTCCGGGAGCTGAAATCCGGGGGGACCGGGCTGCTGTTCGCCTCCCATGAACCGGGCCTTGCCGCACGGGTAGCCAGCCGGCAGCTTGTCCTGGACGGGTGTGGTGCAGTAGAGGCGCGGGAGCTGGAGCAGCCGGCGGCGGGAGGCTATGGGGTCATGGTGCGGACCCTGGGAATCGGCTCGGATACGGCGGCGGATATAGCGCTAAGGCATGGAGGGAATTGTCCGTGGGGAAGGGCAGACGATGGAGTATGGTTCCGTCCTGAACTCCGCTTTCGGGACAAGCTGCTTCTGGCGGTGCTGCAGGCAGGCGGCGGAGTGCAAAGCGTACAATCCGGGGAGGCGGGTACGGAGGAAAGCTTCGGCA
This sequence comes from Bacillota bacterium, assembly GCA_023393235.1. Lineage (GTDB taxonomy): Bacteria > Bacillota > Bacilli > Paenibacillales > NBRC-103111 > Paenibacillus_AR. The sequence goes on from JAEWMH010000081.1 coordinate 17,044, forward strand.
GGCTCAGTACTGAAGCGGAGGAGGGAGAGCGGCAATGATTGCTTTGGTCAAATATATGCTTACGGATCTCCACCGTTCCAACCGGTATTTTATGCCGGCTGTTTGTTATGGCCTTCTTGTGCTGTGGATGTACTCTGTCCGGCCGAATCCGGTGCTGGAAAGCTACAGTGTGACGGTGGCGCTGGCCTTCGGCTGTGCATTGTGGTTTGGCTTTATGGCCGAAGGTTCGGAGGCCCAGGTTCAACGGGAGCTGACCATGCTCCATGCCGGAGGGTGGAGGCGTTATGGCTGCGGGCGGCTGCTGCTGCTGGGGATTTGGGGTTTGGTGTTTTCCTTATGGGGGACGCTGGTTCCGGTGGTTTCGGGCGCTTTCGAAAGAAGCCCAACCGGGCTGGAGCTTGGACTTGCTTTATACAGCCACGGGATAGCTTTTCTATTGGGGGCGGTCATCAGCTGGCTGTTGGCTATTTTGGGTGTTAAACCCAAAAGCCGGCTGGTGATGGCGATGGTTATTCTGGCGCTGGCCTTGGCGGCGGGAGGTTTGGAGTCGGCCTTGCCTTCTTGGGCTGGCTGGGGAACGTGGCTGATTCCGCCGGCTTACCGCCTCATGCATGTGATGGCCAAGTACCCGGTTATGGATCCGGGAGCGGCCGTTTTGTGGGTTTTGTTCCCATTGGTGTATGTTGGGTTGCTGCTGGTTCCGGTTTTGAAATATTTGCCGTTGCAAACTTCCAGATGACTTTCGATTTTCTTTTGCGCTTAAACGTGCTAAAATTGTAAAAACTAAAAACTATGGATTGGCAGGAAGGAGATTTTTGCATCATGTTAAAAGGTTCGAAACGCAGCGATATGATTACCAAGGGCTTTGACCGCGCGCCTCACCGCAGTCTGCTCCGGGCCGCCGGCGTGAAGGAAGAGGATTTCGGGAAGCCTTTTATCGCCGTATGCAATTCATATATTGATATTGTGCCGGGCCATGTGCATCTCCAGGAATTCGGCAAAATCGTCAAGGAAGCCATCCGTGAGGCAGGCGGCGTCCCCTTCGAATTCAACACCATCGGTGTGGACGACGGTATTGCCATGGGACATATCGGCATGCGCTACTCGCTGCCCAGCCGTGAGATTATTGCGGACTCGGTAGAAACAGTGGTGGCGGCTCACTGGTTTGACGGCATGGTCTGTATCCCTAACTGCGACAAGATCACTCCGGGCATGATGATGGGCGCGCTGCGCCTGAATATTCCCACCATCTTCGTCAGCGGCGGACCGATGGCTGCAGGCAAGGACAAGAACGGCCGCTCCATCAACCTGAACAGCGTGTTTGAGGGCGTTGGCGCCCACCAGGCAGGCATTATTGATGACAATACCTTAGAAGAGCTGGAGCGTTACGGCTGTCCGTCCTGCGGTTCCTGCTCGGGTATGTTCACCGCCAATTCCATGATCTGTCTGGCGGAAGGCTTGGGTCTTGCTCTGCCGGGCAACGGAACGATTCTGGCAACCTGGGAAGAGCGCAAGGAGTTCGTAAAGCGCTCTGCCAAACAACTGATGAAGATTATCGAGCTGGACCTGAAGCCCCGGGATATTGTAACGGAGCGGGCTATCGACAATGCCTTTGCTTTGGACATGGCCATGGGCGGCTCCACCAATACTGTTCTGCATACTCTGGCTCTGGCGCAGGAAGCCGGTATCGAATATTCCGTGGCCCGGATTAATGAAAAGGCGAAGGTGGTTCCCCATCTGGCCAAAATCGCTCCGGCTTCGGATTATCATATCGAGGATGTGCACCATGCAGGTGGAATCAGCGCGATCCTGAACGAGCTGTTCAAGAAGGAAGGCGTGCTGGACGGCAGCTGCCTGACCGTAACCGGCAAAACCCTGCGTGAAAATGTGGAAGGCTGCGAGATCAAGAACCACGACGTGGTCCGCCCGTTGGATAATCCCCACAGCCCGCAGGGCGGTTTGTCCGTGCTGTTCGGCAATATCGCGCCGGAGGGCTGTGTCATCAAGGTCGGCGCCGTTGACAAGTCCGTGGGCAGCTTCTTCTCGGGCAAGGCCATCTGCTTCGACTCCCAGGATGATACCCTGGCGGGCATTGCCAGCGGCAAGGTGCAGGCGGGACATGTGGTCATCGTCCGGTATGAAGGGCCCAAGGGCGGCCCCGGCATGCCGGAGATGCTGGCTCCCACCTCGCAGATTTCCGGCATGGGCTTGGGCGCTAAGGTTGCCCTGCTCACCGACGGCCGTTTCTCCGGAGCGTCCCGCGGCATCAGCATCGGCCATGTTTCGCCGGAAGCGGCGGAGGGCGGCCCCATCGCCTTCGTTGAGGATGGGGACACCATCGAGATCGATCTGGCCAACCGCACCATTATGCTGAAGGTGAGCGACGAGGAGCTGGAGAAGCGCCGCGCAGGCTGGAAGGGCTTCGAGCCTAAGGTGAAGACCGGTTACCTGGCCCGCTACTCGAAGCTGGTTACCAACGCCAGCTCTGGCGGCGTGCTGAAGATCTAAGGAATACGCGCGTGGTTTCACAGCGCGCGGTTTGAATAAAGCTGCTTGCCCGGCCGTTGTTGGCTGGGAAGTAGCTTTTTTTGTTGGGGTGCGTGCAGAGGCGGTGCATAGATAGAAATACAACCGTCTGCTCCCCAGTGGTGGATTCTCTAACGGAACCTAGAGACTCTTAGCGCAACATTTGAGCCCATTTACAAATTTAACGGTACTAAGCGACTCTTAGACCGGTGATTCCGCATATGTTTGGCGGTTTGTACGGGCTAAGAGCCTATCAGTTCCATTATTTTTGCAAGGGGACAAAAATGTGCCTGTAAGCGCTTCTGAGTTCCGTTACAGCTTGGAGTAAGGTGAGTTTGTCTACGGCGAGTTAGCAAGGCTGGCACATTTGTGGAGCGGTAGCTGAAGGCCGGCGTAGGCTCAATATAAAGCGCGCACGCTCGATTCTAGATATCCGTAAAGTTGATCATCCCGATAATTTCGGACAGAAAGGCGCGGAGCTCCTCGGCTTCGTCGGCCGCCAGTTGGTAAACATGCTCCAGATACCCTTCCTCCTCCAGATCGTCGGGGCCGAGTATGGCGGTTTTGCCGGTTTGCAGATCTGCCACCAGCTGTTTGCCGAAAAAGCGGCTAGTGGAGGTAATCGCCAGATCAAACCGCTTGACGCTGGGGCCTACAAAGCTGACAAAGCGGGTGGAGGTTTCCTCGGTCATGTCATACAAATAATCCAATTGGTTGGCTGCCGTCATTCGTTCGTACCTCCCATCTTTTGGTGGCTTCATCATACCATAGGGGCTTTCACCGGGTAAAATAATCCGGGTCCAGGAAATTACCCTACCCTATTGCCAGCATCCGGTACATATGCTAGAGTATAGGTAACTTCAAGTATCGGAGGAAGCACCTCTTACGCCTGGCCTGGCGTGAGGGGTGCTTTTTTGCGTATCTGGAGCCGGGCCGGGGCTTGAAGCTACAACCAGCAGGGAGGCGAAGAGGATGCAGTTGATTTTTTTGAGCACTTTGGAATGCCGCAGCGCAGATGGGACATCGGATACGGCCCAGGTGTCCATCACGGAGCATCAGGGGGCGTTCCGGGTTTTGTGGGCCGGGGAGACCCAAGATGGCAAAGGGGAGCAGGAAGCATGGTTTGAGGGGCCGGCGTGGAAGGATATGCTGCAGGCCTACCGGGAAGGGCTGTGGCAGAAAAGGCTGGCAGGTTATTATCCGCTGGTGGACACCAGCCTGCAAACCTCCGGGGAAGGAGCCCGATCCCGGGAGCAGCTGATGCTGCAGTTTTATGCGGAAACCCATCATAACCCGGAGCTGTTCCAGGAGCTGCGCAAATGGAGGCGGCAGCAGGCCCAGAAGGAGAGCAAATCCGCCTATTTTGTGGCCACCAACCGGATGCTGCACATGGTAACCGCCTTTCTTCCGCACACGATGGAGGAGCTGCGGCAAATTCCCGGCTTCGGCAAACGCAAGGCGGAGGCTTACGGCAATGAGATTTTGGCTGTTACGGCAGGTAGGGAGCGGCTTGGCGACTTTCCCCTGCATTGGGTTTATGGAGAGGTGGACCAGGGGCAGTTTGAGGTGTGGCTGGTCCGCCAGCTGAAATCCAAGGAGGAGCTGGAGGAGCAGCGCGAGCGGATGCGCCGTCTGGTGCTGGAGGGGGCGGAGGCCGGGTTAACCCTGAAGGAGCTGGCGGAAACCACCGGACAGCCCCGCCGGGAGCTGGTTCTCCTGTTGGAGGAGCTGGACCAGCAGGGGTATAATATGGAGCCCATTATTGCCGCGGAGCTTACCGGAATGGAACTGGACAAGCTGGACGCAGCCGGGAAATTGTTCACCAAACATGGCTCCCGTTTCTTGAAGCCTGTTCTGCAGGAATGGTACACCGGGGAAGAGCTGGAGGGACAGGACCTGAACAACCTCTACGAAAAGCTCCGGCTTTTGCGCATGAGACTGAACCATACCATGGCGGCAGTTGCCGCGGAGCAGGCGGCCTCCGAGGACATGGAACCGGAGACGGAAGCACTATTGGAGGAAGAAGCGGGATAATCATAATCACGGGTGAGCACAAAAAAACGGAGGCGCCTCGCGCGTCTCCGTTTTTGTATCCAGGTGTGTTGCACACAGTCCAGTTTGCTTAGAGCCATTCCTTTTTGCGGAACAGATAGAACATAGCGGCGCCAACCCCCACCAGGAGGCCCAGCACGCCGTAATACCCGTATCTCCAATGCAGCTCGGGCATATTGTCGAAGTTCATGCCGTACAAGCTGGTGATGATGGTCATCGGCATAAATATAGTGGTTAATGCGGTAAACATACGCATGATATCATTCATCCGGTTGGACAGGGAGAGCTGGTACGCTTCGCGCAAGTTCCCGATCAAATCCCGGAAGGTATCGAAGGTCTCATGGATTTTTACGGCATTTTCGTAGATATCGTTAAAATACTTCTGCAGGTTCTCATCGACCAGCCGGAGATCCTTTTTGGTTAAGGCCATAATCACATTCTTCTGCGGCCCCAGCACATTCTTCAGCCACATGATTTCGCTGCGCAAGCCGATAATCTCGTTCTGGTGGGATTTGCGCGGGTGCATCAGAATGTCCTCGTCCAGCTTTTCAATCTTCGATTCGATCCGGTACCCGACCGTGAAATAATTGTCCACCACCAAATCCAGCAGGTAGTAGAGAAACTTATCCGGCGAGTTGATCTCCTCCTCCATCATAATGGGCTTGATGGAGCGGATTTCCCGCAGCTTCTGGCGGGTGGCGGTAATGACATAATGCTTCCCCAGGAAGATGTTCATCTCCCGCAGGAAAATCTCCTCATCATCAAACCGGATGCTGTTCACCACAATAAAATAATGGGTGTCGAAAATCTCCAGCTTGGGGCGCTGCTCTTCCTCGTTCAGGCAGTCCTCAATGGCCAGATCATGCAGCTGAAACAGCGGCTGGAGGGTTACCAGATCCTCCACTTCCGCATCAATCCAATAAAATCCGCTTTCCGGCGGGAATGCCGCTTTTGCCACATCATCAATGATTGTAAAAATTCCGTTTTGTACCAGGCGCACCTTCATGGCCATCCCTCCTCATGTTTAACGCTCATCCCCGGATGCAAAGACTAAAAACGGGAACAACGCAAAACACCAGAGGCGGTACACGTTCCGGCTACGTATGTCGGATGTGCCAACTGGTGTTTGACGTATTCATGTTCGTACCGTCTATCCGTCTTAACCTCGCTGGGTTTCCGTCCATACTTACAATCACCTCGACCTAACATCAAATTTTGTGAAGCGGAGAAAATAATTGGTGAGACACTCGTTAGTATAGCCAAGCATGCGGGAATTTTCAACTGCGATTTTCATGGGTGCCGGTTCAAATTCGAAGGGGCGTTGATACGCCTGCAATAATGTATTCCGGCCCAAGATGATCGGCTACGCTCCTTTTCCTTTGAAGCGGAAACCGATACAATATAAGGGAATCCTGTATAACGGGAAACCGGCGGCTTTCAGTTGCGGAGGAGATGCGGATGTATACGGTTTTGGTAGCAGAGGATGAATTTGAAGTCAGAGAAGCCATCGTGTCGGGAACGGATTGGGCCGGGTTAGGCTTCCGGGTGACGGACAGTGCGGAGAACGGGCAGGAGGCATGGGAGCTGTTCGCCAAGGGCGCGCCTGATCTGCTGTTGACGGATATCCGCATGCCGTTTATGGACGGGCTCCAGCTGGCGGAGCAGGTGAAGCGGCAATATCCCGGAACACGTGTGGTTATTTTGTCCGGTTACGATGAATTTGAATACGCCCAGCGGGCATTAAAGCTGTCGGTGGATGAATATGTGCTGAAGCCCTTTTCTTCCGGGGATCTGGCCAATGTATTGGCCAAAGTACGCACCGTTCTGGATGAGGAGGCCGCGGAGAAGCGGGATGTGGAGCAGCTCAGGGAGCATTACCGCAGAAGTCTGCCGGTGCTCCGGGAGAATTTTCTGGCCACCCTCATGATGCGGCCGCTGAAGCGCAGGGAGCTGGAGGAGAAGTCGGCGCTGTATGACATCCGGCTTACGGGTGTAAGCTTCCAGGTGGCTGTGGTCAGTCTGGATGCAGCAGGACCCCGGGAGCAGGGGCAGACTGGGGTGGTGCTTGGGGGTGAACCCCGGAAGGAGCATTCGCCCTCCACTATCTCCGAGGACCAGGAGCTGCTGCTTTTTGCCTCCCTCAATATTGCCGAGGAAATCGTCGAAGCGCGGAATCAAGGCCGGGTTTTCCTGCACCAGGGCCAGGTGGTGCTTCTGACCATCGCCCAGGAGGGGGACGCCCAGGCTGTATCGGCGGCAACCATGACGGCAGCAGAGGAAATCCGCCAGGCCATTGAGCGTTATCTGAAACAGACGGTGACCATCGGCATCGGTGTGGTGATCCAGGAACCTGCCGGCCTGTCCTATTCGTATAAGGACGCGGTGCTGGCGCTGGATTACCGGGTCATTCTGGGCGGCAACCGGGTGATCAGCATTGCGGATGTGGAGCAGCGGCATGTGGAGAAGGTGCGGTTTGACGAGCTGAAGGAGCAGTCTCTGGTCCGGTGCCTCAAAACCGGGACGGCGGAGGAGTTAAGGGAGATTGTCGAGGGTCTGTTCCAGGGACTGGCGGAGGCCCCCGTGTCCGTGAAGGAATACCAGCTGTATCTGATGGAAATTGTAACCGCTGTACTGCGGGCGGCCAAGGATGCGGATGCGGATTTGGACGACCTGTTCGGGGATAATATGGCTACATTGGCTGAGCTGTACCGCTTCCGGACCCTGGCGGAGGCCAAGGCATGGCTGCTGGGGATTTGTACCCGGCTGATGGGAAGCATCGCCGTTGTGCGCCAGAGCGCCTTGCACAACCTGGTGGAGGAAGCCATCGCCTACACCCGGGCTAATTATGGGGACAGCGAGCTGTCCATCAACAAGGTGTGCGGCCGGCTGCATATCAGCGCGGGATATTTCAGCAGCATTTTCAAAAAAGAAACCAAACTGACCTTCGTGGCCTATCTGCTCCATATCCGCATGGAGGCCGCCAAGGAGCTTCTCCGCAGCACGGACCTGCGGGCTCTGGAAATTGCCGAGAAGGTGGGCTATGCCGAACCCAATTATTTCAGCTTCAGCTTCAAAAAACATGTGGGCATGTCGCCCAAGGAGTACCGCAGCAGCGTTAAAGGGGGCTGACCCGTGGGAATCAAATGGAGGGGCTGGGCAGGTCTGCGGGGGGCGCGCCGCGGCAAACGGAGCATTCAGGTTTACATGACCACCATATTTACGGCCATTGTCGTGATTGCCATGCTGGCGGTGGGCCTTGTGCTGCACGGCAAGTTCTCCCGGACGGCAGAGGAGAGCGCTTATTTGAACACGGATCAGATTGTGGAGCAAGTGAATTTTAATGTGGAGTATTACCTGCGGGGGATGGAGGAGCTGTTCCGGCAGTTGGAGGAGCGGGTCAGCAAAAGCGCTTCTCTATCCGGCAAAGAAACGCTGGAGCAGCTGGCTACCATCGTTAATACCCGCAATGACCTGGTGTCGGTGAGCGTATTCGATTCCAGGGGGGCCCTCTTAACCGGCTATCCCCATACCCGCCTCCGGGGCAATGTGGATGTGAAGAGCCAACGCTGGTTCTCGTATGCCTCCGGCTACCCCAACTACCTGCAATATTCGCCCCCCCATGTACAAAATCTGTATCCGGGGGAATATAGATGGGTGGTATCCCTCAGCCAGAGTGTGTCCATCCGGGAAAACGGCGGGGAGCGGACGAACGCGGTTATGCTTCTGGACGTGAATTTCCGGGCGATCGATGACATGTGCCGGAGAGTCGCCTTGGGCAAAAAGGGATACATCTATATCACCGATCCCGACGGAAACCTGATCTATCATCCCGAGCAGCAGCTGATCTACCTGGGACTGAAGGAAGAGCCCAACGCGGCCGAGGTGATGAACTATTCTTATGGCAGCTTCTACGACCGGCAGAACGGGGAACGGCGACTGGTCCATGTGACAACCGTGAAGAACATCGGGTGGAAAATCGTTGGTGTAGCCTATATGGACGAACTGGTTACCTCGGCAAAGGAAATCAGCGTGTTTATGGTTTGGTTCTTGGTGGCGGTGCTGGTGTGCGTCGTGGCGGTTTCCGCCTACATGTCCGCCGTTATCTCCAAACCCATCAAGCGGCTGGGCCAGTCCATGAAAAGTGTGGAACGGGGGGACTTTGATTCCGTCATCGCTGTTGCGGGGACCCGGGAGGTGGAGCAGCTGTCCCAGCGCTATAATCTGATGCTGGGCCGGATCCGGGAACTCATGCGGGAGAATGAACGGGAGCAGGAGGCCAAACGCAGAAGCGAGCTGGAGGAGCTCCAAGCCCAGATCAACCCCCATTTCCTGTACAATACCCTGAATTCGGTGGTGCGTCTGGCCGAGGGGGGGCGCAACAGCGAGGTAGTAACCATGATTACCTCCTTGTCCCGGCTGTTCCGGATCAGCCTGAGCAAGGGGAAGAATATCATTCCCCTCCAGGATGAACTGGAGCATATCCGGCATTATCTCATTATCCAGAATATCCGGTTCAAGCATAAATTCCGGTTTACCATTGAGGCGGAGGAGGCAGTGCTGTCCTGTTTGACGCTGAAGCTCATTCTGCAGCCTCTGGTGGAGAACGCCATCCAGCACGGCATCGAAATGATGCCCGATGAAGGGGAGATCCGGGTGACGGCGGGCATTTCCAATGAGAAGCTGCTGATTGTAGTAGCGGATAACGGGCTGGGGATGCCGGAAGAAGTGGTGAAAACCATTCTGGACCGCAACCGGACTGCGGCAGGATACAGAAGCACTGGCTCCGGTGTGGGAGTCCGGAATGTCCATGAACGCATCCGGCTAACCTTCGGGGAAGCCTATGGCCTGGAATTTGAAAGCCGGCTGGAGGAAGGCACCACGGTGAAGGTTTGGCTGCCGCTGTTGGAGGGAGAGGGCAGGGCAGAGGAGGAGAAGCCATGAAGCGCGGTATGGACAAAATGGTCATTGCCGCAGGGGCCGCAGTTTTGATGGGGGCGCTGTTTCTCGCGGATCATTGGCCGTTCGGAGGCATAGGCCCCGGCACGACTGCCGGATCAGAGGTGCGGACGGGCAAACAAGGGTATTCCATCGCCTTGGTGATGGGGATGCGCCACGGCGACTACTGGAAGACGGTATATACCGGCGCGGAGGCGGCTGCCAAGGAGCTGGGGGCCGGGATCAGCTTCCTCGGTCCCGATGACGAGTTGGACGGGGAAGGCCAGGCCCGTCTGGTCCGGCAGGCTTTGGCTGACGGGGCAGATGCCATTCTGGTGGCCCCCAATGACGAGGAGCCTCTGGTGGAAGCGCTGCGGGAGGCCCAGCAGCAGGTGCCGGTGCTTACGCTGGATTCCGGCCTGGCCACCTTGAAGGTGAAGGCTCATATCGGGACAGATAATTACCGGTCCGGGGTCAAAGCGGCGGAGGAGATGGTCCGTCTTATGGGCGGCTCTCCGGGAAAGATTGCCTTATTGGGTTTTGTGCCTGGAACGCCCAAGGTGGAGGAGCGGGAGGCGGGCATTCTTTCGGTGCTGAAGCAGCATCCCGAGCTCCAGCTGGCAGGTAAGGCCTACGCTTATTCCGACCAGCAGCGGGCCAAGGAACAGGTGCTGGAGCTTGACCGCAGCGTGGGACCGTTGGACGGGATCATCGCTTTAAACTCGGCATCGGTATTGGGAGCAGCGGATGCTTTGGGCAGCCTTGGCCAGGAGCGGCGGGTAAAGCTGGTGTCCTTCGACAGCACACTGCAGGAGCTGGAGCTGCTGCAGGATGGGGTTATCCGCTCCCTGGTGGTGCAGAATCCCTTCGGCATGGGTTATCTGGGGGTGCGGCATGCCGTGGACGCCCTGATGAAGCGCCAGCTGCCGGAGCAGGTGGATACGGGCTCGGCGGTGGTCCGGACGGAGGACATGTTTTCGCCGGGGAATCAGAAGCTGCTGTTTCCGTTAATCAGATAAAATATTCTAATGTTTACATTTAATCACTTGTTTTCCTCCTTCAATGTGATGAGGATTTCGATAGTTCACATGAGGATTTTGAATTCGCAAGGAGGGTGTATTCCGGCATAATAAAGACAGAACTTAAAGGGAGGCTCAATCATATGAAGAAAACATTGATGGTATTGACCACAGGCGCCATTCTGGCTGCTATTGCAGCAGGCTGCGGCGACTCCAAGGATACGGCTTCAAGCCCTGCCGCCTCTGCCGGCGCATCTCCTGCCGCCCAAACCGAAAACGCTTCCGTCAAGCAACCGAATATCGGCGTTGCCATCTACAAATTCGATGATACCTTTATGACCGGGGTACGGAATGCCATCTCCGATGCCGCCAAGGGTGTTGCCAAGGTGGACATTGTAGACAGCCAGAACTCCCAGCCGACCCAGAACGATAAGGTGGATTTGTTTATCACCAAAAAAGTCAGTGCCATGGCTATTAACCCTGTTGACCGTGCGGCTGCCGGCGTCATCATCAACAAAGCGAAAACCGCCAACATTCCGGTGGTGTTCATCAACCGTGAGCCCCTGCAGGACGACATGAAGAAATGGGATAAGGTGTATTACGTAGGCGCCAAGGCCGAGGAGTCCGGCACCATTTCCGGCCAGCTTCTGGTGGACAACTGGAAAGCCAATCCGGCTATGGACAAAAATAAGGACGGCGTTCTCCAATACGTGATGCTGAAAGGAGAACCCGGCCACCAGGATGCGGAGCTGCGGACCAAGTTTTCTATCCAAGCCATTGAGGACGCAGGCATCAAGGTGCAAAAGCTGGCCGAGGATACCGCTATGTGGGACCGGGTAAAGGGTCAAGAGAAGATGGCCGCGTTCCTGGCTGCCAACGGCGACAAGATTGAAGCGGTGCTGGCCAATAACGACGATATGGCGTTGGGTGCCATTGAAGCGCTGAAGGCTGCCGGTTACTTCAAGGACGGCAAAACCATGCCGGTTGTGGGCGTGGATGCCACTGCTCCTGCGTTGAAGGCTTTGGACGAAGGCACCCTGCTGGGCACCGTGCTGAATGATGCCAAGAACCAAGGCAAGGCTGCGCTGAAGCTGGCCAACGTGCTAGCCCTGGGCCAAACCCCCAGCAAGGATAACACCGGCTACGACATTACCGACGGCAAGTATGTCTGGATCAAGTACAAGAAAATCACCAAAGCCAACATGGACGAAGCGAAGTAATCTGCAACTATCCACGCAAGCTTTTCCGATGATTGGCTGTTGAATAGAGCGAGGCAAGGAGCAGGCCGGGGGCTTTCCAAGGAAGCCGATGCTTTCGCCCCCGGCTTTCCTATGCCCAAAAATGTCCCCAAAGGGATAGGAGGGAAGGCAAATGGAGAACGGATATCTGCTGGAGATGAAGGACATCACCAAGGAATTCCCAGGTGTCAAAGCGTTGAACAGTGTTACCCTGCAGGTGCGCCCGGGTACGGTCCACGCCTTGATGGGCGAGAACGGCGCAGGCAAGTCCACCTTAATGAAATGCTTATTCGGCATCTATACACCGGATGGCGGCGAAATGCTGCTGAACGGCCGCAAGCTGGAATTGAAAAGCTCCAAGGATGCCTTGGATCTGGGCATCTCCATGATTCACCAGGAGCTGCATCCCGTTCCCCACCGCAGTGTGGCGGAGAATGTGTGGCTGGGCCGGTTCCCCATGAAGGGGCTTCTGGTAGACCACAAGAAGATGATGCGGGATACGGAAGCGCTGTATCAAAATCTGAATATGGACATCAATCCGAAGTCGCTGGTCGGGTCACTCTCCGTTTCCAAGGTACAATCCATTGAAATCGCCAAGGCGGTTTCCTTTAACGCTAAGGTGATTGTGATGGACGAACCCACGTCCTCGCTGACGGGAAATGAGGTGGAGCAGCTGTTCCGGATCATCCGGGACCTGCGCAGCCGTGGCGTTTCGATTATCTATATTTCGCACAAAATGGAGGAAATTCTCCGCATCTCCGACGAGGTGACCATCATGCGGGACGGCGCCAAAATCGGCACCTGGGAAGCCTCCCAGCTCACCACGGATCTGATCATCTCCCGGATGGTCGGACGGGATCTGAGCCAGCGCTTCCCGCCCCGGACCAATGTGCCAGGCGGCACGCTGATGAAGCTGGAGGGGCTGACCTCCGCCAATCCCAAGTCCTTCAAGGATGTGTCCTTCGAGCTCCGGCGGGGGGAGATTCTCGGCATCGGCGGTCTGGTAGGCTCCCAGAGGACCGAGCTGGTGGAAGCCATCTTCGGTCTGCGGGCATTGGCCTCCGGCAAGATCCAGTTGAACGGCAAGGATGTGAAGATCAAATCTCCAGTGGATGCCATCCGCCACAAAATCGCTCTGTTGACGGAGGAACGGCGGGCTACGGGTATTTTCCCGGTGCTGAATATTTTTGAGAATACGGTGATCTCCAATCTGGGCCGTTACCAGCGTCCGCATCTTCTGCTGGACAAAAAACAGATGAAGGCGGATGTGGAAAGCAGCATTCAGCGACTGCGGGTGAAAACCCCATCCAGCAGCCAACTCATCAAAAATCTCTCCGGCGGCAACCAGCAAAAGGTGCTGCTGGCCCGTTGGCTGTTAACCGAGCCGGATATTCTGCTTCTCGATGAACCCACCCGGGGCATTGACGTCGGGGCCAAATACGAGATTTATACGATTATCGCCGACCTGGCCAAACAGGGCAAAAGCGTCATTATGATTTCCTCGGAAATGCCCGAGCTTCTGGGTATGTCCGACCGGGTGCTGGTGATGAACGAAGGCCGCTTAAGCGGTATTGTAGACGGCAAAACCGCAACGGAGCAAGAGGTCATGCGATTGGCCGCCCAGGCTTAACCCCACCGATTTCATTCATCCATAGGAGGATTGCGCGATGAACAACATTGCCCTCAAAGAAAATCTGAGAAAGTCCAAAAGCGTTTTTTCGCAGAATGCCATATATTTCGTGCTGATCGCTCTGATTGCGGGCATTGCCATTAAGGACCCCAACTTCTTGTCCATCAACATTCTGCGGGACATTCTGCTGCAGAATTCCACCAAGGCGATTATCGCTTTAGGCGCCGCCTTTATCCTGATTACTGGGGGAACGGATCTTTCCTCGGGCCGGCTGGTAGGATTATCCGCCGTTATCTCGGCGTCCATGCTGCAGGCCTCGGATTATCCGAGACTGTTCTTCCCGAATCTGCCGGAATTGCCCCTGTTTGTGCCGATTATTCTGGCTATCCTGGTAGGTTTGGCTGTAGGACTCATGAACGGCTGGATTGTGTCTAGGTTTAATGTGCCGCCTTTCATTGCCACACTGGGCACAATGGTAATTGTTTATGGTTTGAATTCTCTATATTTTGACATGAAACCCAACGAATCCCAACCTATCGGCGGCCTGCGCAACGACTTCTCCCACCTGGGCACCGGTTATATCGGCCCCAGCGGGCCTTATTCCATCCCTTACATCGTCATTATCGCCATTGCGGTGGCCGCTTTGGTGTGGATCATCTTCAACAAAACACGCCTGGGCAAGAATATGTACGCCATCGGCGGCAATATCCAAGCCGCGGTGGTCTCCGGGATCAATGTGAAGCGGAATCTGATCTACATCTACTCCATTGCCGGTGCTCTGTACGGTCTGGCCGGTGTTCTGGAGGCAGCCCGTACAGGCGGTGCCACCAACAACTACGGCAACATGTATGAGCTGGACGCTATCGCGGCCTGCGTAGTCGGCGGGGTATCCACCTCCGGCGGCATCGGTACCGTACCGGGTGTTATGGCCGGGGTGCTGATCTTCGGGGTTATCAATTACGGCCTGACCTTCATCGGCGTCAGCCCCTACTGGCAGCTGATTATCAAGGGCCTGATCATCGTGGCTGCCGTAGCCTTCGACATCCGTAAATATGTGGCGAAAAAATAACGGAGATGCACGCTGAACTCCCTTGACTTTGCCGCAAAATTCAGTAAAATTATAAACAATCTAATATATCTGTCTTATCGAGAGTAGGCGGAGGGACTAGCCCGATGAAGCCCGGCAACCGGCACGTTAGTGCACGGTGCTAATTCTTGCAGAAGCGTAAGCGTTCTGGGAGATAAGAGAGAGGTTGTCCGTAAAGCTGAACAGACAGGACCTTTCTCTTTGGAGAAGGGTCCTTTTTTGTAAAGGAGATGACACGAATGCCTATTAAAATTCCCGACCATTTGCCTGCCAAAGAAGTGCTCATCAACGAGAACATTTTCGTAATGGAAGAGAAAGTGGCTTTCCACCAGGACATTCGTCCTTTGCGGATTGCCATCATGAACCTGATGCCTACCAAGGAAACCACGGAAACCCAGATTCTGCGGCTCTTGTCCAATACGCCTCTGCAGGTGGAATTTGAGCTGCTGCATCCGGCTACTCACCAGTCGAAGAATACCTCCAAGGAGCACCTGAACCTGTTTTACAAAACCTTCGACGAGGTGGCGGACCAGCAGTTCGACGGTATGATCATTACCGGGGCGCCGGTGGAAACGATGGAATTCGAGGATGTCACGTATTGGAACGAGCTGACGCGGATCATGGAGTGGAGCAAGGCTAATGTCACCTCCACCCTGCATATCTGCTGGGCTTCCCAGGCAGGCTTATACTATCACTTCGGCGTGCCCAAGTATCCCTTGTCCGACAAGATGTTCGGGGTATTCCCGCACCGCATCAACAAAGCCAACGTTAAGCTTCTCCGCGGCTTCGACGAAATCTTCATGGTCCCCCAGTCCCGCCACACGGAGGTCCGCAGAGAGGATCTGGAGGGGCTGCCCGGATTGGAAATCCTGTCGGAATCCGAGGAGGCGGGGGTATATATTGCAGCTACTACGGACGGCAGGCAGATTTTTGTGACGGGGCATTCGGAATACGATCCCTGTACCCTGAAGTGGGAATATGACCGGGATGTGGGCAAGGGGATGGACATTGCCATCCCGCAGAACTATTATCCGGACAATGATCCGGCCAAGCTGCCGCCAATCACATGGAGAGCCCACGCCAATCTTTTGTTTTCCAACTGGCTGAACTATTATGTGTACCAGGAAACCCCGTACGATTTAAGCGAGCTCAAAAAACAAGCGGAGCTTCTGCCTGCAGCCGCTGCCCGGCACGGGTATCCGGCTGCAGTCGAGGCCGAGGCATACGACTGGGGCGCTGGAATATAAGACTATTCCCCCAAAAGTGACGCGAAGCTCTGTAGCATATTCCGACTAGTTTTTGGGGAGCCCCCGCAAACCAACCGAGATAATCAATACGTTCACATACAAAAGGAGAGAAATCCATGAAGATTGAGAGCATTCTGGCCCAGATCGGCTCCCTGTCGGAGCCGGTTACGGGGGCGTTGAGCTACCCCGTCTATCATTCCACCTGTTACCGCCATCCCGAGGTGGGCAAAAGCACCGGCTTTGATTACACCCGCACCAAAAATCCGACCCGGACTGTGCTTGAGGACGCGATTGCCCAACTGGAAAGCGGGGATGCCGGCTTTGCCAACAGCTCCGGCATGGCTTCGCTGCAGACGGTATTCGCCTTGTTCAGCCAAGGGGACCATCTGATCGTTTCCTTGGATTTGTACGGGGGCACCTACCGGCTGCTGGAAAAGGTGATGAGCCGGTTCGGTGTGAGCGCCACCTATGTGGATACCAATAACCTGGATGAGCTGGAAGCCAGCCGCCGTCCCAATACCAAAGCGGTGCTGATCGAAACCCCTACCAACCCTCTGATGATGGTGACCGATCTTGAACGGGTTGCGGCTTGGGCTAAAACCCACGGGCTGCTTACCATAGTGGACAATACTCTGCTGACCCCCTTTTTCCAGCGTCCCATTGAGCTTGGGGCCGACATTGTGGTTCACAGCGCCACCAAGTATCTGGGCGGGCACAATGACGTGCTGGCTGGACTGATTGTCACCAAAGGCAAGGAATTGTCCGAGCAGGTGGCATTTTTGCATAATTCCTTGGGGGCGGTGCTGGGTCCTCAGGATGCCTGGCTCCTGGTCCGCGGCATGAAAACCCTGGCGCTGCGGATGGAACGGCATCAGGCCAATGCGACGGCCATCGCCACCTTCCTGGAGGGGAATCCCTTTATTGAGCAGGTTTATTATCCGGGACTGCCCTCACATCCCGGCTATGAGGTCCAAAACCGACAGTCCTCCGGCAACACCGGGATTTTCTCCTTCCGTGTGAAGCATCCGGGTATGGTTCCGGTTATCCTGAGAGAAATCCGGCTGATTGCCTTTGCAGAAAGCCTGGGTGGGGTGGAATCCCTGATGACCTATCCGGCTGTCCAAACCCATGCCGATATTCCCCGGGAAATTCGCGATAAAGTGGGTGTAGATGACAAGCTTCTCCGTTTTTCTGTAGGGATCGAGCATGCGGATGATCTGATCGGGGATCTTGCCAGAGCAATTGACCAGGCGGCTCGCGAGGTAGGCCTTCATTAAATTCGACAGCTTGTCGAATTTTGTTCGAAAGTGCGGTTTTCGTCAAACAGAATTCGAAATATTCCCCTATGACTACTATGAGACTTGTGATAAAATGGTAGTGTTCGCATTGCTTGAAATCCGACAGTCAACATGACCGCGAGGGGGGAAATATCATGCGCAGCATGGTGAACAACGGTACCTGGCGCAAGCAGCTTTCCATGCTGTCTCTATTGCCACTGCCTGACCGAATGCTGAAATATTTTCCTCCCGGGTTTATATTGCGGGACCCGGTATACCGGCGGGTGGAGAAGATGAAGCGCTCCGGGGGAAAGGCCGCATTAATGCTTTTCCATCTGGAGGACTACCACCAATGGCTGAAGGAGGCAACTCCGGATTTTCTCGGCAGAGTCGAGAAGGAGCTGCGGAAGATTTTCCTCGAGACGGCTAGAATGTACATCACCGAGGATGATTTTATCGGGGTCAAGCAGCATCTCTCCAATGAAATTTCCCTGTTTGTCCGGTTCGATTCCCATCAGGATTTTGGCCGCTGCGGGCTTGTGGCAGGCAAGATCAGGGAGGATTTCGAGAAGCGGATCGAACGCCAATTCAGCTTACATATGGAATCCAGCTTGACCATCAGAACAGGCTGCTCCGTTATAGAAGACAACGCCAAGGGGATGGGCTTCGCCATTGAAGCCGCTTATCATCAGGCCATGGCCGCAGCCGCCAAGAACCTGCCGGCACACTTCGCCATGCAGCACATGGAGCTGAAGGAGATTATCCGCATGGAGAATCTCACTGTGCTGACCCAACCGATTATGGATTTGAAAACAGGAGAGGTATATGGATGGGAGATCCTGTCCCGCGGACCCAAAAACTCCGTTTTCCATAACCCCGTGGAATTGTTCGAGTTTGCCGATCAGACGGATCTTTTGCCGGAGCTGGAATGGCTGGTTATCCAGAAGGCGATCCGGGAGATTACGGAGCGGCAGATCAAGGAGCAGGTGTTCATCAATATTACACCGGTATCCTTATCCGATCCCCAGCTTCTCGGGCGGCTCCTGGAGCATCTCAAGCTATCCGGACTGGATTCCTCGCAATTTATTTTTGAGATTACGGAACGGCATTCCATTAATGACTTCGAGCAGATGGCGGGCATTGTCCGGTCATACCGCACCCAGGGCTTCCGGTTTGCAGTGGATGACGCAGGCTCCGGCTATTCCAGTCTCCAATCCATCTCCGAGCTGATTCCCGACATTATCAAGATCGACAAGTCAGTCATCCGCAATATCGACAGGGAAGCGGTGAAGCAGGCCATGCTCCGGTCGCTCCTGTATTTTGCGGAGAATATAAATTGTACGGTTATTGCTGAAGGTGTGGAGCGGGAGGAAGAAGCCAACGTGCTGCTGCAGAACCAGGTACATATGGGCCAAGGCTATTATTTTGCCAGACCGCAACCCTTCGAGCACGGACGCAATGTCATCCAGTTCCAAAGCCTCAAGGAAAAAATTATACATATGCGTAAAGCAGCATCCGGTCAATAACGGTAAAAAAACCTTACATAGAGCATCCTTCCCGCCTGCCGGGAGGGATGCTTTTATATGGCAAATATGATAAGATAGATAGGAAACTTTTTAAGGTGCATCTTCAAACTCCCAACGGGTATGAAGACAGGCCCTTAGCAGCGGGGGGAGAACGCATGTCCATTGACAGGATACTTCACAAAGCGGAAGCCGGAGGACGAATCAGTGTGGAGGAATGCGTAAGCCTCTTCGAGTCCGATCAGGTGGAGAAAATAGGGGCTTCTGCTGACAAAGTGATGAAACGCTGGAATCCGGAACCCATTACCACCTTTGTGGTTGGCCGGAATATCAACTATACCAATATCTGTGACGTGTTTTGCCGGTTTTGCGCCTTTTACCGTTCGGTAGACAGTGACCAGGGCTATGTGCTCCCGGATGAGACCATTTTCCGCAAGATTCAGGAAACGGTGGATGTGGGCGGTACAGAAATTCTGATGCAGGGCGGCACCAACCCGAATCTGCCGTTCTCGTATTATACGGATTTGCTCAAGGGGATCAAAGCGCGTTTTGATATAACCATGCACTCCTTCTCCCCGGCGGAGATCCTGAAGATGAAGGAGGTCTCCGGAGGGTTGTCTCTGGAGGAAGTGGTCCGCCAATTGAAGGAAGCCGGATTGGATTCCCTGCCCGGTGGCGGTGCGGAGATTCTCGATGACCGGACCCGGCGGAAGATCAGCCGGCTGAAGGGCTCCTGGCGGGATTGGATGGATGTTATGCAGACCGCCCACCGTCAGGGAATGAACACCACGGCTACCATGGTCATCGGCTTCGGCGAAAGTATGGAGGAGCGTGCGCTGCATCTTCTCCGTGTCCGGGATGCTCAGGATGACTGTATTGCCAACAAGTATCCTTCCGCAGGTTTCCTGGCTTTTATCCCCTGGACGTTCCAGCCGGATAACACCAACCTCAAGAAGGAACGGGCCACCCCGGAGGAGTATCTGAAGACCTTGGCCATCAGCCGGCTGATGCTGGATAATGTTCCCCACTTCCAGTCCTCATGGGTGACGATGGGCCCGGATATCGGCAAGCTGTCCTTGTCCTACGGCGCGGATGACTTCGGCAGCACCATGATGGAGGAGAATGTGGTTTCCGCCGCGGGTGCGACGCATAAGGTGAATATTGAGCTGTTGGTGCAGCTGATCCGGGAAACAGGCAAAATTCCCGCCCAGCGGAACACCCGGTACGACATTCTGAAGATGTTTGATGACCAAGCCAAGGTGGACAGGGATTTTGTGATGCAAAATTAGCTATACTGTGAAGTAAGGATAATTGAAGGGATGGCGACAATGGCGTACCAAGCAAAAGTTGTTGAAGCGGAAATTGTAAGTGATAATAAGCAAAACGGGTTCTTTGAGATTGTGGCCGTTCTTTCGGACCGCAACCGCTGCCGGATCAGCTTCGAACGCAACCCGGAAACGGGCGAGGCGAAGGCAACCCATATTAACCGGCTGTACACGGTCCCTTGCGGCATTTGCAAGAAGGATTACCTCTGTTATTGCCTGAACCGGTACATGGATGTCCTTGGCGAACAGGCGCTTGAAGTGGCTGGGGTTACGAAGGTATCCTAATACTTCCCCTAAAGGAGAATCTGCATTTATGATTACATGCGACGCATGCGGCAAAGTCAACGGTGAAGGCGATATCGGCGAGCACTGGATTTGTGACAGCTGCAAGGTGCCGGAGCCTGCTGACGACAAGAAGAAGGCTGAAGACGGAAACAAAGAACACGAGCATAACCATAAGCATTCCTGACCATACGACCGGCCCCCAAGGGCCGGTTATTTTTTTGCGTATATGCGCGTTGCCTGATAAATGCTGCCCTTCCTTCCAGATTGTTGTTCGTATATCCCCATCTGCGGGGCATATACTTAAAAAACAGTCCCCAGCAATATCCCCCGGAAAGCTTTTGCGTAAAAACAGCATTTGGGAAGGGAGTGAGCGCAAAATGAAATCATTGGCCATCCGGGTGTCGGATCATCCTGCCCTGCAAAGCCAGAAGCTGCATGACCGGATGACAGCCAGCATGGGTACGGTATTGTTGAATACCGCTTTGGAATTCCGCCGGTACCCGGGCTATTCGGAGGTTGTTCTGGAGTTTTTCGGCGGTGCCAAGGGTTTTGGAAAGGGAGCAAAAAATCTTCAGGAATGGCCTGAAGCTGTCGGAAAGGTCCTGGCTGATTTCATTGTGGACGAATGTGAAGAAGAGCTGCTTCGCCGCCTGATCCGAAAAGACAAGCGTTATTCCGAAGGGGAACGGGAAGAGATTCTGGTATACTGCAGGCAATTGGAGGAAGTAAGCGATTATGTCCCCGCGGCTTTGACGGAAGCCTCTCCGGGACGGGCACGCAAACGCAGTCTGCTGCTCCAGGATCTGGAGGATTGTCTACGCCCTGGGGCCACACTTGATCTGGACGGGTTTTTCCGGTTCCGGCTGAGGCGTTATGGAGCCGAGCTGAAGGAGATGCTGGAATACGCCTCCGATGAATATCTGATGGACCAGCAATACAAGGAGTTTATTTCCCTGCTCCGCTATTTTGTTTACGTTCAGGATTCCAAGATGCCCTTGGCCCATATCATTCACCAAGGGGGGCATAACTTCTTGCTGCTGGACAGCGAATTGACCCCGATCGATACAGAAAAGCTGGACACCACCTACAAGGTGGAGTTTATGGACAAGGATTATAATTTGGAGGATATGATCGTCAGCTCCCTCCTGACCATTGCCCCGGAGAGGATCTGTATCCATACCCGGGAGCCGGAGCTGCCGGTCATCAAAACCCTCGCTCAAATATTCGAAAACCGCACAGAGATCTGCGAGCTTTGCAGGTCCTGTGAAGCGATATCCGCTCCTTTGGAGCAGCAGGATAAATTGTCCCCTTGATTTGCGGAGAGGGGTTGTTTTATAATATGGAATATGTTTGGCGCTGACCAAAGACATGGGCCTCTGGTTCACGGGACAGAGAGGGAAGCCTTGGCTGCAAGCTTCTCCCGGTAA
The DNA here is from genome assembly GCA_023393235.1 of Bacillota bacterium. Classification (GTDB taxonomy): domain Bacteria; phylum Bacillota; class Bacilli; order Paenibacillales; family NBRC-103111; genus Paenibacillus_AR. Next base: position 38,615 of record JAEWMH010000081.1, read on the forward strand.
TGAATCATGGGCTTACCCCTTTGCGAGCTGCAGAATGGAAGGTTGTTTCCTCTGTTACGGCGGAGCCGTGGGCAGGGAGCAATGAGTATATTCTGCCGGGGCATTCCCGTTACCGGATGATCACATGAGGGCATCTGCGCTTTTTTCTCAAACATGGCTGCAGACTGCTGAATTAGGGTGGAACCACGAGCTGACGCACTCGTCCCTTCAGGGATGAAGTGCGTTTTTTGCATGCTTATTATTTTTATGAAACGAGGGGACGACATAATGGCGAATGCAACCGGCATCGACAATGTGAAAGTAACACTGCCCGACGGGGCGGTGCGGGAATATCCCAAAGGCACTACCATCGAAGGAGTAGCGGAATCCATTAGCTCCGGGCTGAAGAAGAATGCTCTGGCCGGCAAGGTGAACGGCAAGGTTGTGGACTTGGCAACCGCATTGAATGAGGATGCGGAGGTAGCCATCATTACCGGCGACTCCGAGGAAGGAGTGGAGGTGCTCCGGCACAGCTGCGCCCACCTGATGGCCCAAGCCATCAAGCGTGTATTCAAGGACCAGCATGTGAAGCTGGGCATCGGTCCGGTTATCGAGGACGGCTTCTATTATGACATCGATATGGAAACTCCGGTTTCCTCCGAGGATTTTGCCAGAATCGAGAAGGAAATGGAGCGCATCGTCCAGGAAAATCTGCCTGTGACCCGCAGAGAGGTTTCCCGCGAAGAGGCGCTGCGCATCTATACCGAGCTGAATGATCCTCTGAAGCTGGAGCTGATCCGCGATTTGCCGGAGGGCTCGGTTATCTCCATTTATGACCAAGGCGAGTTCTTCGACCTCTGCCGCGGACCCCATGTGCCTTCCACCGGCAAGATTAAGGTGTTCAAGCTTCTGAGCCTGGCGGGTGCATACTGGCGCGGCGACGCCAAGAACAAGATGCTGCAGCGGATTTACGGCACTGCCTTCAACAAAAAGGCGCAGCTGGACGAGCATCTCCATTATTTGGAGGAAGCCAAAAAACGGGATCACCGGAAGCTGGGCAAGGAGCTGAAAATTTTCTCCTTTGCCAAGGAAGTGGGCCAAGGTATTCCCCTGTGGCTGCCTAACGGAGCCAAGCTCCGCCGCACCATGGAACGGTATATTGTGGATTTGGAGGAGCGCCTCGGATACCAGCATGTGTATACGCCGGTGCTGGGCAATGTGGAGCTGTACAAGATTTCCGGCCACTGGGATCACTATCAGGAGGACATGTTCCCGCCGATGGCGCTGGACAATGAAGAATATGTGCTGCGCCCGATGAACTGCCCCCATCATATGATGGTCTACAAGAGTGACATGCGCAGCTACCGGGATCTGCCGGTGCGGGTTGCCGAGCTGGGGATGATGCACCGCTACGAAATGTCCGGCGCCCTCACCGGTCTCCACCGGGTCCGGGCGATGACCTTGAACGATGCCCATATCTTTTGCCGGCCCGACCAGATCAAGGAGGAATTCGCCCGGGTGGTGAATCTGATCCGCCGGGTATACGAGGATTTCGGCATCAAGGAATACCGTTTCCGCCTGTCCTACCGGGACCCGAAGGATACTGAGAAGTATTTCCCCAACGATGAAATGTGGGAAACCTCCCAGCGGATGCTGAAGGAAGTGGTTGAGGAGCTGGGTCTGCCTTATTATGAAGCGGAAGGGGAAGCGGCCTTCTACGGCCCCAAGCTGGACGTGCAGATCAAAACTGCGCTGAAGAAGGAAGAGACCCTCTCCACCGCCCAACTGGACTTCCTGCTGCCGGAGCGCTTCCAGCTGGAATACACCGGAGACGACGGCCAGAAGCACCGTCCGGTGGTTATCCACCGCGGGATTATCAGCACCATGGAACGGATGACTGCATATCTGCTTGAGAATTTCGCCGGCGCTTTCCCTACCTGGCTGGCACCGCTTCAAGCCCGTGTTATCCCGGTGTCCCCGGCCTTCGAAGCATACGCGGCCGCCTGCAACGAGAAGCTGGCAGAAGCCGGCATCCGGGCGGAAGCCGACCAGCGCAATGAGAAGCTGGGCTACAAGATCCGTGAGGCGCAGCTGGAGAAAATTCCGTACATGCTGGTCTGCGGCGAAAATGAAGCGAACAGCGGCACCCTCTCCGTGCGGATGCGCGGCGGAGTGGATAAGGGCGTGATGAGCCTGGAGGATGTAGTGGCTCTGATCACCGAGGATATTGCTTCGAAAACCAAAGTTGAGTAAACACTTTGGATATATCAGGTCAAGAAAAAGCGCGAAATCTGCGCTTTTTCTTTTTTTTCCTAAGGATACGCATAACCCTCCTGATTCTGGGAATCGTATAATCGAAGTTTGCCTGGGGATAGAATGTTCCCCTGCAGGGCAACCTTCATTATTAGGGGAGGGTTTATCACTACATGAGCGATGGCAGGTTAGTCAGTTTGGTGCAGCGTACGGGAATGTTGGTTCTATGGATCAGCCTAATCACGTGTTTGCTTCCAAACAGCAATACCGGCAATATCCTGCAGGAAATGGGAATGGATGCTTCTGCAGCCTCCTTGGGGGAAGCCAAGGCGGAAGCCGCCCACCTATCAGCAGCAGGCCCCACCCGGTCTCCGGCAGCCGCAACACAGACGGAACACACATCCCAGCAAGCCGGCTCCGCAGCAGGCACCACCGTTCCCGAGCAGAATGAAGCCGCTCTGGTTAAGGAAGTGCTGGGGCGGATCCGGACCTCTCATCTGGAGAATGTGGATCCGGATCATATAGAAATGGTGGAGGTCGTGGCTACCGGCTATACCGCCGGCAAGGAGTCCACCGGGAAATCCCCGGGCCACCCCGAATACGGCATCACCTATTCCGGCGTAAAGGTCCGTAAGGATGATTTCTCCACCATAGCCGCCGACCCGGCAATTTTTCCCATCGGGACCATCATGTATATCCCGGGGTATGGTTTCGGCGTGGTGGCCGATACGGGCGGAGCCATCAAAGGACATAAGATTGATCTTTATTTTGTCACCAAGCAGCAAGTGTATGAGCAGTGGGGCAAACGCAAGGTGAAGGTGCTGGTGCTGCGTAAGGGCAGCGGGCGTGTCACCGAAGCGATGATGAATGACCTGAACAATGCCGCGGATGCCATTCCGGTGGAAAAGTCATTGGATCTGCTGGCCGATTTGGGTCGCAAGGAATAGGAATTAACGATTCGGACAGGCTCTGTTTCCCCATAATGGGAAGACAGGGCCTGTTTGGCTTGCCACCCGGAGCGGCATATGTAAAAATAGGAAGGACTAAAGAAAAAGGAGATGGAGTATGAATTTTCTTCAAAAGACACGCGCATCGTGGCTGGCATTAGTTTTGACGCTGGCGCTGCCGGTTCTGCCGGTCCATGCTGAGACTGGGCCTTCCGTAGAAGCGGAAGCCGCGGCAAGCACACCGAGTGCATGGGCAATGGAGGATGTGGCTTACACCCAGCTCCATCAATTGGCTGCCGAGCCGTTTTTTGCGGACTACCAGGCACCGGCCACTGTCGGCGAGCTGAATGCTGTCGGTTCCATTCTGGAGCAAAAACTGGCTGCACGTTTGCAGTCGGTGACGGATGGGGTTTACGGCAAAGAACCGACCGCATGGGAAGTATCGGGTGCAGCGGCAACTAGGCAGGACGCAGCTGTAGTTTTGTATGCGGCTATCCGGGACAGCCTGCCTCAGGTTAAGCCTGTAACAGGTAAAACGGCGGTTTACCCGGAGCTGGACGCGCTGACCGGAGATACGGCGGAAGCGGTCCGTTATGTGGCCGACCACGGCATTCTGAAGGGCAAGCAGGACGGAAGCCTGAATCTGGCGGATCCGTTGACCCGGGAGCAGCTTCTCTCCCTGACGTACCGGACTTATGAGTTTGTTGTCCAGGAAAGCAATACCGCCTCCAAGGGATTGGTGTGGAAGGTGACGGGAGGCAAAAGTCCCGTTTACGTGTTGGGATCTATCCATATCGGCGACATCAGCATTTACCCGCTGGACAACCTGATTAAGGACGCCTATGAAGGCTCGTCCTACCTGGCGGTGGAAGCGGATGTAACCCAGGATGCCGACGGCATTCAGTATATGAGCGAAAAGGCTGTGTTCTCCGACGGCAGCACCCTCGATAAGCATGTATCGGCTGAAACCTATAAGCTGTTTGCGGAGACTATGGAGAAGGCAGGCATTGGCGAGGACGTGTACAAAACGCTGAAGCCTTGGTATGCGGCTTTGCTGCTGCAGAACCTCAGCTTGTCCGAGGCTTCGTACAGCGCCAACCTGGGGCTGGACGTTTACTTCCTGTCGGAAGCCGCCAAAACCCAAAAGCCTGTGCTGCAGGTAGAGGGCATCAAGTTCCAGGTGGACATGTTTGATTCCTTCGACTCCAAGCTGCAGGAGGAATTCTTGTCGGAGACCCTGAAGGCCAGCCAAGGTCAAACGGCTGAAGCGGGCGGACAGAACAGCGGGGAGTCCGCCGCCAGCGCCCAGGCGCAAATGATGCAGTCTCTCTTGCATCATTGGAGCACCGGGAATGCCGAGGAATTCGGCAAGCTGATCGCCCGTTCCAATGAAGCGGAAGCCGGCGAAAGCGAATTTAACCGGATTTTCTGGGATGAGCGCAACAAGAACATGTTCCATGCGGTAGAAAAATATCTGGGCGATGCTGCCGGTCACAGTTATTTTGTAGTGGTGGGTGCAGGTCACCTGTTCGGCGATACCGGAGTATTGAAGGAGCTGGAAAAGGCCGGATATACGATGGAGCAGCTGCTGGACTAATTATTAAATACAAAAAAACCGTCAGGAAGGCCGTATGGCTGATCCTGGCGGTTATTATTTTTTTAGCGGTTCTTTAATTTCTCGATTTCGGTATGAAGCTTCAACTGATCGTAGTGGATGATCTTGATGCTATATTCATGATTGCCGATGTCGGTGTCATACCTCTGAAGGTGCAGCTCAAAACGTTTAACATCCTCGTTTGTTTCCAGAACGGCTCTGCGGATGAGAGGAATATCAGCCGCCAGCGCTTCCACATGCTCCAGCCTGGAGTCAACTTGGATCAGCTGGGCCTCCACCTTGTTCAGCCGTGTTTCCACGTGCCCCAGCCGGGTCTCCACCCTCTCCAGTCTGGTGTCCATTTTATCCAGGCGCTGGTGAATCTGTTCTTGCCCTTTATGGAGCAGCTGCATGTGTTCCAGAATTTGTGTCAATACCTGCTCGCTCATAGCATCCCTCCTGTTAACTTTCCTGGGGATTGTGACCCCATTATACCTTCTCCCCCCTTATCTGACAATTGCGTAATGTCTCCTGTCGAACATGCGGGAGAACTCAAAAAAGGCGCCGCAGCTCCCGGGAGGGATACCGCAGCGCCTGCTTGGCGTCTGTTTGGTTCATGCATAAGTATAGCATGGAGGCTCTGGCGGGTAAACAGACAAACCCTTCATTACTCCGCTCGTCCATGCTGCCTGCAAAAGTGCAACTAATTTGATCCTTGATGCTCCTTTGGCCCATCCATCCTGCAAAAGTGCATCTATTTTTCGCCGAAACAGCCTAACGGGTGGAATTGGCGGAAAATAACTGCACTTTTGCATTTGGTCCCCCATTCAGGGCAGGAGGTGGGAAAATAACTGCACCTTTGCATTTTGGCAGCTACCCATTGGAGGCTGGGGCAGCTACGGGGATCGGCTTGTTCATGCTGTCTGCATAGGGCTGGTCCAGCAACGCCATCAGCTCATTTTCCCAGAGGCGGTTCACTTCCGCCAGCTCCTCTGCTGTAAGCGCCGGGCAGTCCGGGGCTGCGGCAAACTCCTTCAGGCTTTGCTCCGATGTAATATTGGGAAGCACGGAAGCCACAACGGGGGAGGACAGGGAGAAGAGAATGGCGGCCTGCCCGATGGTGCGGCCCTTTTCCGGACCGTACAGGAAGCCCAGCTTTTCCACAGCCTGCAACCCGCGGCCCATCCAGTCATGCTTGCGGTGGTTCCGGTGATCCGATTTATCGTAATGCTTGGCCGGATTATAGGAGCCGTCCAGGAGACCCGAGGCGTGGGGGACACGCACTACCAGCCCGATCCCGCTCTCCTCGGCAGGCTGCAGGAACTTGTTGGTGGGCCACTGCTCCAGCAGATTATAAATCACCTGCATCATGGACATGCCCTTGCGGTGGCGAAGGGCCCACAAGCCCTCATCATGCCAGCCGATGTCCGGCCCCAGCGCAGGTCCATACGCCCGGATTTTTCCTTCTTCCTTCAAACGCTCCAGTGTCTCAAAAACAGCGTCATCCTGCAGCGTCTCTTGACGGACATTGTGCAGCTGATAAAGATCGATATAGTCGGTGCCCAGGCGGCGCAGGCTTTGCTCACAGGCATAGCGGATATGCTCCGGTGTCCACAGCTGGGGCATTTCGGAAAAGCCCTTGCGCTCCCCTTTTTGGCTGTAGATGTCGTATCCGAACTTCGTAGCAATCACTAGCCGGTCCCGTTTTCCTTGGAAGGCTTCCTGAAGGATCGTTTCCCCTTCGCCGAGGGCATAGGTATCTGCCGTGTCATAAAAGGTAATGCCCGTATCCAGTGCCTCCTGCAGAAGCCGTACCCCAAAGCTCCGGTCCTTGACTCCCCACCAGGTGGTGGCCACCGACCAAACGCCGAAACCAACCTCCGATACCCGTAAATCCGTTCCTGTCAATGTGCGGTATTTCACTGAGAGTCCTCCCTTAAACATTCATTCGGATATATATTCTAACGTAAGATTAAGTTTATCATAAAGGGCCGGGAAATTCGAAAATTCAGATGCCTGCATTACATAAAACCACCAGACGTATCTCATAATACGAATGGCGAGGAGGTGATTTCCATGGCCAAAAACAGCAAAAGCAAACGGGCTCCCCAGGATAATGCTGAATTCGCGGACGAAATCTCCGTGAAGAACATCAGCAAACCTGCCAAAGGGGCTTCCGACAAAGCGAATAAATAGGCGGTTACCCGCCGCGGAGGAAGAGACGGCGCTCTCTTCCTTTTTTATTGCCGGTAGAGGCCGTCTCCGTCTCGGGACGGAGGAGCGGCTCCTCCCGCCGCCTCTTTTCGGCTCCTGCAAAAACGGCTACACTAGAACTACACAGCATGGAGCATGGGGGTATTAGTCATGAATCGGGATTTTGTCAACAAAACCTTTTGGGGGCTGCTCTTTATTGCCGCAGGCGTCCTGTTTCTGTTGAATCAGCAGGATATCATTCATATTGACATTGCTGAGCTTGCGGGTACCTATTGGCCCGTAATTCTCATCCTGGTCGGATTGCAGGGTATGGCGGCTGCATCAGGGGGCATATGGAATATATTCATCATGCTGTTGGGCGTATATTTCCTGCTGCGTAACCTCGACGTTGCCTTTGTGGAGGAGATGGAGATCCGGCAGTTTGCCATCCCGGCGGTGCTTATTATTCTGGGGCTGAGCATGCTGACCAGGGGCTCTAACCGCAAACGGGAGGAGAAGAAGGCCATGCTCCGCCAGGAGCGCCAGGAGGAGCGGGAGCGCAGAAGGCAGGAGCGGGACGAACGGAGAAGCCGCCGCCACCATCATAGCGTAAATACTGGTCATACTGCTCACGAAGAGCAGGAAGAGATGGAAGTGCCCCCTTTTGACCCTTCATTTTCCCGGAAAATCGAGCAGGACCTGGATCAGGTATTCCATGAGCGGGTTGTGAAAAAGCTTGGGGGAGACCCGTTTCCCCTAGCCTCTGAGGCCGAAATCGGCACCCAATCCGCAAAGCCTAACCAAGATTCGCATAAAGGCAGTTATTCAGAAGGAAATTGGGAAGCGCCGCCGAAAGAAGAATGGAAGGATTCTTGGTATGACCAAGGGAACAAACCGCCGGTGGAACGGTCCAACTTTATCGGCGACATCTATTTGGGCCGGGATTACTGGCAGCTGGAGCCCATGAATATCTCCCACTTCATCGGGGATACCAGAATCGACCTGACCAAGGCCAGCATCCCCATGGGGGAAACCAAGCTGAACGTGTCGGCCTTTATCGGGGATGTGAAGGTATATGTGCCCAACGACATTCAGCTGGAGATCAGCGTTAATGCCTCCGCCTTCATCGGGGATATGCATGTGCTGGACCGGCACGAGGGCGGTATACTCCGCAGCATGAGGTACGACTCCCGGAATTATGCGGAGGCGGATAAGAAAATCCACCTGACCGTCAGCATGTTCATTGGGGACATCACCGTCAAAAGAGTCGGATAGATTCGTGAAAAGAGGCTTTGGGACGTATGCGAAAACGGCTGAATAATCTCAAATGGCTGCTGCCCCTATACTTTTTGGCCGCCAGTGTGGGGACATTGCTCCTGGGGGTGGGCGGCTGGTTATATCTGACCACCCACATGGAATCGCCCGGCGCAGCCCTGTGGGTGGAATATATTATTCTCATTCTTCTGATTGCCCCTGTTGTGGGGTATTTTCTTGCCCGCAGCTATCAGCGCAAAATGGATGCTCTCCAGCTGTCCATCAAGCAGGTGACCAAAGGCAATTTAGGAGAGCGTCTGGAGGTGCTGCCCGGAGATCTCTTCGGGGAGCTGTACCAGGACTTCAATACCATGGCTGGTTCTCTGGAAAGCAGGCTGAGGCTTCTGCAGCAGGAGGGTTCTGCTGATGTGATGCGCAATATGCAGTCCAGTCAGGATGCGGTATTGGAGGAGCGGCGGCGGCTGGCCCGGGATCTGCATGATACGGTCAGCCAGCAGCTGTTCGCCATTCACATGTCAGCCTCCTCGCTGCCCAAGCTTCTGGAGATCAATCCGGAGGGGGCGCGGATGGTAGTGGAGCAGTTGGTCACCATGTCCCATCATGCCCAGCGGCAAATGCGAAGCCTCATCGCCCAATTGCGCCCGCTGGAGCTGGAGGAGCAGACGCTGGAGGAGGCCCTTGGCAAGTGGTTCCCCGATTATTGCAACCAGAACGGGTTGAAGGGGCGGCTGGAGATTTCTCTGCCCGGCGAGCTGCCGGAGGCGATTGAGTACCAGCTGTTTCTGATTATCCAGGAGGGAATGGCCAATGTAGTTAAACATGCCAAGGCCAACCGGGTTTCCCTGGTGCTTTATGAGGCGGGAAGCCAGTACGTGCTGCAAATCGAGGACGACGGTGTCGGCTTTGAGCCCAATGTGGAGAAACGCTCCTCTTACGGGCTGGCAACCATGCGTGAACGGGCCGAACGGCTGGGAGGGGATGCGGAGGTCCGCAGCAAACCCGGCGCCGGAACGGCTGTACATATCCGGATTCCTAAATTCGTGGAAACAGAAAGCGGTGAAGAGGCTTGAGCGACCTGATCCAGGTAATGATTATTGATGACCATGATATGGTGAGACTGGGCTTAAAAACATATTTGCTGATGGAGCCCCGGATTCGTGTGATCGGTGAAGCGGGAAGCGGGGCAGAGGGCCTGCGCCTCCTGGAGAAGCTGTCCGCGGAAGGGGAAACGGGCTTGCCCCATGTCATTCTGATGGATCTAATGATGCCCGGTATGAACGGCATTGAAACCACTGCCGAGGTGCTGAAGCGGTACCCCTCCGCCAGAGTGGTGATGCTGACCAGCTTTTTGGAGGAGGACATGGTGGTGAAGGCCATTGAAGCCGGCGCCATCAGTTATGTGCTCAAGACCATCCAGGCGGACCAGCTGATCCAGGTGATCGAAGGGGCGGCAAGAGGGATGCCCATCCTGGTATCCGAGGTGTCCCAGGCCTTGACCCGCGGCTTGCGCCAGCGGACTGCGCAAAATGATGAGGAGGGCTTTACCGTCCGGGAGAAGGAAGTGCTCCTTCTGATCGCTGACGGCAAGTCCAATAAGGAAATTGCCGATGAGCTGCATATCAGCATCAAAACGGTAAAAACCCATGTCAGCAATCTGCTGATGAAATGCGCCCTGGACGACAGAACCCAGCTGGCCATCTATGCCCACCGGAAGGGGCTGGCGGAGGGTAACCGCTCTTGATGCAGCAAGGTGAGGGGACGTCTAAAAGACGCCCCCTTTGTCTATCCTGTATGTATGAAATGTTCTGTACATGGGGGCTCCCCCGAAAGTAATCGGAATAAGCTGCAGAGCATCTCTTCACTTTTGGGGGGACTTGTAAAGCCGGACCTGTTCGTGTTAAAGCAGGGTCCGGCTTTTTTCGACGGGACAAGCAGATTCCTTACATTTTTTATCTTGGATTTAACCCTTTTTAAGGTTTGATTAAGGTTGCCCGTGCATTATAAATACATAAGAACAAATCATATTCTACTACACCTTATACCAATGTGAAGCAAAGGAGGACAATCAAAATGGAAGACAACAAAAAAGACTACAGTGATTTCTTCAAGCCCTCTTCGGATGAGCAGAACCGCGAGCGTGAAGAAGACAACAAGCAGGACCGTCCTTCCTACTATTATTCATACGGTCCATATAAATCCTCTGCCCAGGAGGAGCATCCGCAAGAGCATTCCGCTTCGTCCTATTCTTCCGCAGAGCCTGTGGAGGTAACGGCACCCAGGCCGCTCCGCCCTTATCCGTATGCACAAGAGCCTGTGGCCAACCAGCAGCCGGGAAGCAGCAGCCGCAATTGGCAGGTGAATGAACCCAAGAAACGTTCCTCGGTAAAAGGCATGTTCGCCGCCTTTATGGCCGGCGCTCTGGTGGTGAGCTCCCTGATGTTTGCTTCGGACCGGATGAACCTGTTCTCCGGCGGAAACACAGGCGCTTCCTCCGGGAGTCCGGTAGCGGCCGCCACGAACAACGGCACCGGTTCTTCCTCCGGCTCCGGCAACGTTGCAGCCGCCTACGACATCAGCCGTCCCGGCAGCGTCTCTACCATTGTCCAGCAGTCCAGTCCGGCCGTGGTGAAAATTGAATCCTATGTGACCAGTAAACGGTCCAATTCTTCCTTGTACAATGATCCCTTCTTCCGCTACTTCTTCGGGGATCAGCAAGAGCAGCAGCCTAAGTCCGGAACCAAGCAGCAATCCGGTATGGGAACCGGCTTCATCTTCGAAAAATCCGGCTACATCATCACCAACCAGCACGTAATCGAAGGTGCGGAGGAAATCCAGGTGACGGTGGAAGGCTACGAAAAGCCGTTTACCGCCAAGCTTCTGGGCAACAGCTTCGATTTGGACCTGGCGGTGCTGAAGATTGAACCGACGACCGAAAACGGCACAACCAAGGATTTCTCCATTCTGCCTATCGGCGATTCCAGCTCCATGCAGATTGGTGACTGGGTCGTGGCTATCGGGAACCCTTACGGCTTCGAGCATACGGTAACTGTCGGGGTACTCAGCGCCAAGGAAAGGGAGATTTCCATCCAGGAAACCAGCGGCACCCGAAACTACAAGCACCTTCTGCAAACCGATGCTTCTATTAATCCCGGCAACTCCGGCGGACCTCTGCTTAATATGAACGGCGAGGTAGTAGGCATCAACACGGCGGTGAACGCCGAAGCGCAGGGTATCGGCTTCGCTATTCCGACCAGCACCATCTCGGAGGTTATCGACAGCCTGAAGAATAATGTGGAAATTCCCAAGGAGCCCATTCCCTTCATCGGCGCCACTCTGGCCAATGTAGCGGATCTGGACGCCCAATCCGTCAAGGAGCTGCAGCTGGATAAGGCGGAAGGCGCTTATGTGCAGGACGTGGTCATCGGCACTCCGGCCTTCAAGAGCGGCCTCAAGAAATATGACGTTGTGACCTCCATGGACGGTTCGCCCATTACCAACAGCTCCGATATGGTGTCCAAGATCCAAGCCAAGAAGGTCGGCGACAAGATCAGCTTTGGCATCATCCGCGACGGCAAGGCGATGACCGTTGAGATTACCCTTGCGGACAAAAATGAATATTTGAAGCAGCAGCAACAGCAGCAACAACGATAAGGGAAACCCCAGCGGGAGCGGGCTTCTGGCGATAGTGACCTCGCCGGGCCCGCTTCTTTTCCTGTTCCGGGGGATTCTGATATGATAGTAATCATGATAAGAAAACAAGTATATACTGGAGGATTGGCTGGATATGCGGCATAAAATTACGGTCATCGACGATGACGAAAAGATCACTTCGATGCTCAAGCGCAGTCTGACCTTCGAAGGCTACGATGTAGTCACCGCCCCGGACGGGCAAGAGGGGTTAAAGCGGATTCTGGAGCATGAGCCGGAGGTTATCGTCCTGGACGTGATGATGCCCCGCTTGGACGGCTGGGAGGTGTGCAGGCGGATCCGGGACGGAGGAATTACCACACCGGTATTGATGCTTACGGCGAAGGACGATATTTCCGACCGGGTAAAAGGGCTGGACCTGGGTGCCGACGATTACCTGGTGAAGCCCTTTGCACTGGAGGAGCTGCTGGCCCGGGTGAGGGCTCTTCTCCGCCGCAAGGGCCCGGAAACGGCCGACCAGAAAACCAACCGCATCCAGTATGAAGACATCATTCTGGATCTGGATACCCGGGAGGTTTTCCGTTCCGGCCACCGGATAGAGCTGACCACGAAGGAGTTTGATCTGCTTCATCTGTTTATGATGAATCCCCGCCGCGTGCTGTCCCGTGATGTAATTATGGAGAAGGTATGGGGCTATGATTACAGCGGCGAATCCAATGTGATGGAGGTTTATATCGCGCTGCTCCGGCAGAAAACGGAGGAGCACGGCGGCAAGCGGCTGATTCAGACCGTCCGCGGAGCCGGTTACGTTCTGAGAGGAGAGTCCTGATCAATATGTCCATCCGCCTGCGCCTGACCCTGTGGTATTCCACTGTACTGGCAGTCACCTTGCTGGTGTTCGGCGTTTCGCTGTATTTTATCGCATCCTATATCCTGATGGACAATAAGAAGGACGAAATGCGCCAGATGGGGATGGAGGTGCAGTCCCAAATCAAACCTGTTGCCTTCCAGGTGAACGGCAAGTGGGTGTTCAGCAGCATCCGTCTGCCCCCCTTGGACCAGTTCAAGTACCCGGGTTATGTCATGCAGGCCCTGGATACAGATGGTAAGGTTATCCAAAGCACCACCAACCAGGTGCTGCCCCTGACCTATAATGCGGAGAAGCTGGGGGCAGGGGAGTCCAGCTTCTATGTGTACAGCATGAGCGGGTTCCCCTTGCTTGTCCTGAATATGCCCCTGCAATACTCCGATAACGGGGAAATGAGACTGGCGGCAGTGCTGCAGATTGTCGTCAGCATCAATGAGATCAGCCAGAATTTGTATACATTGAGATTGGCGCTGTTGTTTTTGTCCGTGTGTGTTATTCTGCTGGCGGCTTCGTTGGGGTTGTATCTGGCGCGTACGGCGTTGCGTCCCATTGAGAATGTAATTACGGCGGCGCAGCAAATTGAGAATGGCGCAGATCTTGGGGTGCGGATCGAATACCATGGACCGGAGGATGAGATCGGCCGGCTGACCAGCACTATCAACAGCATGCTGGGCAGAATTCAAGGCGCCTACAGCGAGCTGGAGGAGTCAGACCGGGCACAGCGCCGTTTTGTCTCCGATGCCTCTCATGAGCTCCGGACCCCGCTGACCACCATCCGCGGGAATGTGGACCTGCTGGAGAAGATGTGGAGCTCCACTGCAGGCTCCGCTCCCGGCCATGCTTTGACCGAACCCGAGAAAAGAGCTATGTCCATGGAGGCTATGCGGGATATCTCCGGAGAAGCCGCCAGAATGAGCCGTCTGGTGAACGATCTGCTGGCATTGGCACGGGCGGATGCGGGGCACGAAATGAGGAAGGAGCCGGTTCTGATCCGCGATGTGGTGGAAGAAGCGGCACGCAAAGCCCAGCACCTTCCCCGCAATGCTGTATGGGAGACGGGGGACTTTAGCGTATTGGATGGGATCGGCGTAAACGGCAGCCGGGATCATCTCCAGCAAATGCTGTTTATCTTCATTGAGAATGCCTTCAAATATACACCAGAAGGAACTGTCCGCATGGATGCCGTGGTCAGAGAGGAACAGGTGGGCATCCGGATTGCGGATACGGGAATCGGCATGGACAAGGAGGAGATTCCCCATATCTTTGAACGGTTTTACCGGGCGGATGAATCCAGAGGGGTCACGGCCGGAACAGGCCTGGGCTTATCCATTGCCAAGTGGATTATTGACGAACACGGCGGGTCTGTGGAGGTCACCACAAGGCTGGGAGACGGAAGCACCTTCATGGTGTGGCTGCCGGTTTTCTTCCGGGATATGAACAATTGAGCGTGAAGACGGGTTTGAACGGGCAGATACCCGCGGATATGCTATAATCAGGTGGAAGGAGGCGAGTCCTAATCATGGAAGTCATTAAAATTACACCCCGCGGATACTGCTATGGAGTGGTGGATGCCATGGCTCTTGCCATGCGCACCGCCCAGAATTTGAATGTGCCGCGGCCGATTTATATATTGGGAATGATTGTACACAATGCCCATGTCACCGATTTTTTCAAGGAGGAAGGGATTATTACCCTGGAGGGTCCCAACCGTCTGGACATCCTGGAGAAGGTGGAGAAGGGCACGGTGATCTTCACCGCCCACGGCGTTTCCCCCGAGGTGCGCAAACGCGCGCTGGAGAAGGGGCTGACAGTGGTAGACGCGACTTGCCCCGACGTGACCAAAACCCATACTCTCATTAAGGAAAAAAGCGCGCAGGGTTACCAGATTATCTATATCGGCAAAAAAGGCCATCCGGAGCCTGAAGGTGCTATCGGCGTTGCTCCTAAACAGGTCCATCTGATTGAGCGGGTCGAGGATGTGGAAGGACTCCAGCTGGAGTCCGAGCGGATCGTAATCACCAACCAGACCACTATGAGCCAATGGGATATCAAAAATACCATCAACCGCCTGATTGAAAAGTACCCTCATGCCGAAATCCACAATGAAATCTGCCTCGCCACCCAATTGCGCCAGGAGGCGGTAGCGGAGCAGGCCAAGGAAGCGGAGCTGACCATCGTGGTAGGGGATCCGCACAGCAATAATTCCAACCGGCTGGCACAGGTGTCGGAGGAGATTGCCGGTGTGAAGGCTTACCGGATCGCAGATCTGGGGGAGCTGGACCCGGAATGGCTGAAGAGCATCGATAAGGTGGCGGTTTCCTCGGGGGCTTCTACCCCCACACCCATCACCAAAGAGGTGATTTCATATCTGGAGCAGTTCGACCGCCATGATCCGGCCACCTGGGAAATCAAACGGACCGTCAACATGAAAAAGCTGATCCATGCGGTGCGGCAGAAGTCCGAGTAACCCCCAAAAGTGACATGAAGCTTTGAAGCTGACTCCGGTTACTTCCGGAGGAGCCACGGAAGTGCCCCAAAACCTTACATGACGCGTCTCCGGAAGGCGGATTTGCCTTTCGGAGACGTTTTTCCAGAAAAAAGGCTTGACGCGAAGGTGAGAATAGTCTATATTTGCTTTAATGATTAAAAGCGAAGAAGCGCACAAGCGTTGAAGCGAAACAATAGCCAAGGGAGAGTGCCAGGGATGATCGTAGTCACTTCGAATAAAACCAGCCAAGAACGGATTAATGAAATCGTCCGTTATATAGAGAAGCACGGATTAAGCGCCCATGTTTCCATGGGAGAGGATCGCACCGTTATCGGTATTGTCGGGAAATTCGATTCCCAGCTGGCTGAGCATCTCCGTCAGATGTCAGGTGTGGAGCAGGTTGTCCGCATCTCCAAGTCCTACAAGATGGCCAGCCGGGAATTCCATCCTGCCGATACTGTCATTAAGATTAAGGGTGTGGAAATCGGCGGCAGCGAGCTGGTGATTATGGGCGGCCCCTGCGCGGTGGAAACTCCTGAGCAGATCGACGAAATCGCCCGTCTGGTGAAGCTGGCGGGGGGCCAGGTTCTCCGCGGCGGCGCCTTCAAGCCCCGCACAGGCCCTTACAGCTTCCAAGGGATTGGTACAGAGGGACTCAAGTGGATGAAGGATGCCGGCGAGAAGCATGGCCTCTTGACTATCACTGAGGTTATGACTCCGGAATACGTGGATATTTGCGCCGAATACGCGGATATTCTCCAAGTGGGCACCCGGAACATGCAGAACTTTGACCTCCTGCGCAAGCTAGGCACCATCCAGACTCCGGTTCTGTTGAAGCGCGGCTTCAGCTCCACCTACGACGAATTCCTGAATGCGGCGGAATACATTCTGGCCGGCGGCAACCCCAATGTTATGCTGTGTGAACGCGGCATCCGCACCTTCGAATCCTACACCCGGAACACGCTGGACCTGGCGGCGATTCCGGTGCTGAAGTCCCTGTCCCACCTTCCGGTGATTTCCGACCCCAGCCACGGCACAGGCCGCAGAGAGCTGGTGGTCCCGATGACCAAGGCATCCGTAGCCGCAGGCTGCGACGGGCTGATTATCGAGATGCATACAGACCCGGACAACTCCATGACCGGCGACGGCGTGCAATCCCTGTTCCCGGATCAATTCTCCGATCTGCTGGCTGATCTGGAGAAGCTGGCTCCTCTCTGCGGAAAAACCTTGAATACCCGCAAGGAACCGATCCTCGCAGGCTCTTGGAAGAAGTAATATTCGGATTTTGAAATTCCTTATTAATGAAGGAAAAGGCTTATTTCCCTGGTTCTCCAGTGGGATAGGCCTTTTCATGGTGAATTTGTGAACATTTATTCAGAGGGTGTAAACAATGCTAACACGAGTCAAAAAAATACCTTACATAAGTATTGACGACCAAAAATGAAGGCTTTATAATAATGGCAAGTTGAGTAAAAAATTGAACAATGATCGCCATTTTAACGGTGAATGTTCGGAATTAGGGAGGGTAATTATCCATGTCTGTTCAAAAAGTGCTGGATACCATTAAGGAAAAGGGTATTGAATGGGTTGATTTTCGGTTTACTGATATTGGCGGCAAATCCCATCACTTGTCTGTTCCCGCTGTAGAGGTAGAGGCTGAAACCTTCGAAACTGGTGTTGCTTTCGACGGTTCTTCCATCACCGGCTTCCGGGGAATCGAAGAATCCGACATGGTAATGATGCCGGACACGGACTCTGCTTTTGTTGATCCGTTCACTGCACATCCTACACTGGTTCTGTTGTGCGACATTTATACTCCTGACGGAGTCCGTTATGACCGCGACCCCCGCAGCATCGCTGTGAAGGCCGAAGAATATCTGAAAACCACCGGACTGGGAACAGATGCTTATTTTGCTCCTGAATCCGAGTTCTTTATCTTTGATGATGTACGCTACGAAAGCGGCATGAACAAGTCCTTCTATGAAGTGGACTCCGAAGAAGCTGCATGGAACACCGGCCGCAAGGAAGAAGGCGGCAACTTGGCCTTCAAAACCGGCGTTAAGGGCGGTTATTTCCCGGTAGCTCCTACTGATACCCAACAAGACATCCGCTCCGAAATGTGCCGTCTTCTCCAAGAAGCTGGCCTTCGCATCGAACGTCACCACCACGAAGTTGCTACCGCCGGCCAAGGCGAAATCAACTTCCGCTTCAGCACTCTGACCAAAACTGCTGACAACCTGCAAAAGTATAAATATATTGTGCAAAATGTAGCCCGCCAATACGGCAAGGTTGCAACCTTCATGCCGAAGCCGCTTTTCGGCGACAACGGCAGCGGCATGCACGTGCATCAATCCATTTTCAACGACGGCAACCCGCTGTTCTACGAAAAAGGCGCATACGCCAACTTGAGCCAAATGGCGATCTATTACATCGGCGGTATCCTGCACCATGCACCGTCCCTGATCGCACTGACCAATCCATCCACCAACTCCTTCAAGCGTCTGGTTCCGGGTTACGAAGCACCGGTTAACCTGGTATTCTCCAAGGGCAACCGTTCCGCGGCTGTTCGTATCCCGATCGCTGCCGTAACTCCGAAGGGTTGCCGCATCGAGTTCCGTACTCCGGACTCCACTGCCAACCCGTACCTGGCTTTCGCAGCAATGCTGTTGGCCGGTTTGGACGGCATCAAGAACAAGATCGACCCGACTGCTCTGGGATATGGTCCGCTGGACAAGAACATCTACGAGCTGTCCGACGAAGAGAAGAAGGAAATCCGCAGTGTACCGGGCTCCCTGGAGGAAGCTCTGGACGCTCTGGAAGCCAACCACTCCTTCTTGACCGAGTCCGGCGTATTCACCGAAGACTTCATCGCCAATTTCATCGAACTGAAGCGTGCAGAAGCCAAGGCTGTCGCCATCCGTGTTCACCCGCATGAATACTCCCTGTACTTCGGAGTATAATTCCATTACTTTTATTGATCGCAGCCCCCGGTTCTCCGGGGGTTTTTTTTTGTTATTGAAGGTCGGCGCGGGGGCTTCTGCTTTTCTTCGGCCAGCTCTAACGGAACTCAGCGGCTCTTAAAGCCTATAAACCCGCGCTGCGGATTTGTAACGGAACGGAGAGGACCTTAGAGTCTGTAACAGGGCCATATTCGCGGTAATTTTAGCGGTAAGAGCCTCTGAGTTCCGTTACAGCGGCAAAACCTTGGTTTTAGCTCGCTAAGCGCTTCTGAGTTCCGTTAGCGCGACAAAACCTCGAATTTAGCTGATTATGCGTAATCGCTTCTGAGTTCCGTTAGCGCGGCAGACCTCAGACAAAGTTTACTAAGCGCTTCTGAATTTCGTTACAGCAATCCCGCCCGCAGATGATACCATATAGCGCTTCTCACTTCCTTTTGAACGGGGAGAGGGTTACTTTATTATCTAACTGTAATATTTTGTGGGTTGATGGAGCTTTGGCGGGTATGGTAGCCTAAATAGAGCCGAATCCGGTATGGATCCTTCCATATAAACAACCGGTACGGGGGATGATTTACAGGGGTGAATGCGCGCTGCTGTCAGGCGCCTAGGGAGCAACCTTCTTCCCGAACCCGTCAACTAACCTCGGAGGCAGAGAATCATCCGGTTTTATGCGGATGAAATACTCAGGAGGTCCATCATCCATGCCAATCTTCAACCAAAAGAAATGGGTTGCAGGCGTATGTGCTGCAGCAATTTCTCTCTGTGCGTTTGCGGTTCCCGCGGCGCATGCTGAGGTCGCTCCTTTGGCGGAAGCGCTTTCTGTTAAGGTGCAGGTCAACACGGAATTGGTTCAGTTTCCCGACGCCCAGCCTTTTATTGATGACCAGGGACGTACCCAGGTGCCTGTCCGTTTTGTAAGCGAGGAATTGGGCTATCAGGTGGATTGGTCCCGCCTGTCCGACGGACAAATCAATGTGCAGCTGAAGAATGACGCAGGCAAAACCCTGACTCTGGAAACAGGCAAAACCATGGCCATGGTGGATGGGAAGGCTGAAGCTATGGATACCGCAGCAGTGCTGCGCGACGGCAGGGTTTATGTCCCCTTGCGGTTTATTTCGGAAGCAAAAGGAATTCGGGTGCAGTGGGACTCCAGCAATTTTATCGCCATTCTTAATGAAGACGGCAACTATCACGCACCGGCCTGGTATGCGCCGCGGATGAAGCTGGTATCCACATTTACGGCCACGGCATACTCAGCCGATCCCAAGGAAAACGGCGGATACGGGGCAGTGGACTATTTCGGAAATCCGTTGAAAGTGGGAACTGTCGCGGTGGATCCATCCGTTATCCCGCTGGGTACCAAGCTGTATGTGGAAGGGTATGACTTTAACGGTCTGCCGGTAGGCGGGATGTTTGCGGAAGCTACGGATACAGGCAATGCCCTTAAGGGGAACCGGATCGATCTTTTTGTGCCGGGAACCCGGGAAGAGCTGAAGAAGTTCGGATACCAGCAGGTGAAGGTGTATCTCCTTCCCTGAATTGCATGCACCAGTGCAAGCCATTCGGAGCGATTCTCCGGATGGCTTCTTTTTTATTCTGCGGAGCAAGAAAAGAATGGAAGATAACTTCACATGAATCTTTGGGTTTCCTTCTGTTTATTCTTGTGATAAATTATTTTTATCATGTAAAAATATGGTTCATAACCGCTGTAAAGAATAAAAGAAAATTTGTGTGAATGCGGTTAAAGCTACTTGATGAACCTATTGAATCTTGCTATCATAGACACAAACGTGAAGGGTTGGTGTGGAATTTCATGACTAGAGCCTATAATTTTAATGCAGGGCCTGCGGCGCTCCCGCTGGAAGTATTGCAGAAGGCGCAGGAAGAGATTGTTGATTTTAAAGGGATCGGCATGTCCATCATGGAGGTATCCCACCGCAGCAAGGAGTATGAAGCGGTTAACGACGAGACTCAACAGCTGCTTCTCGAGCTTCTGGAGCTCCCTGCCGGCTACAAGGTACTGTTCCTGCAAGGCGGTGCCAGCACGCAGTTCGCCATGCTTCCTATGAACCTGCTCACCGCAGGCAAGGTAGGCAGCTATGTCATGACCGGCTCTTGGGCGGAGAAGGCCATCCAGGAAGCCAAACTCATCGGAGAAACCCATATCGCCGCCAGCTCCAAGGAAGGCGTTCTACATATTCCCGCTTTGAACGAAATTGAAATTCCGGAGAACGCGGCATATTTGCACGTGACCTCCAATGAAACCATCGCAGGTACTCAATACCAGGAGTTCCCGGATACCGGCAGCATTCCGCTGGTTTCAGATATGTCCAGCGACATCCTGTCCCGGCGAATTGATGCCTCCAAGTTCTCCCTAATCTATGCCGGCGCTCAAAAGAACCTCGGTCCATCCGGTGTGACCATCGTTGTTGCTAAGGAAGACCTGTTCAACAACGCACCCAAGACCATTCCCACCATGCTCCGCTACAGCACTTATCTGAAGAACAACTCCCTGTACAACACACCGCCGGTTTATTCCATTTATATGGTTAACCTGGTGCTGAAGTGGGTCAAGGAGCAAGGCGGCGTAGCAGCTGTTGAGAAGATCAACCGCGAGAAGACCGACCTGATCTACAATGCGCTGGATAACAGCGGCGGCTTCTATGAAGGTTTGGCACAGAAGGATAGTCGTTCCATCATGAACGTAACCTTCAAGCTGCAATCCGAAGAGCTGGAGAAGGAATTCCTTGCATTGGCCAAGAAGAACGGTTTCGTAGGCCTGGGCGGCCACCGCAGCGTCGGCCATCTCCGCGCTTCCACTTATAATGCCGTACCTTACGCAAGCTGCAAGGCTCTGGTGGATCTGCTGGACGAATTCAAGCGCACCCACGGCTGATTTGTAGAATACATGGCAATTTTTCTAACCCGACAGGACGATTCCTGTCGGGTTTTTGCATGTTATGATATCTATCACTGAATAAATTATCAAACATAGGTAAAATGATGTCAAAAAACCTGACAAGGGTGCTGAAGGCAGAGGGCTGATGCGCAAATGAGGCTTACAATTGGACGAAAGTTAATCGGCGGTTTTTTGGCAGTAGCATGTTTTATGGTCATTGTCATCGGATTATTCTACCGTTCCTTGGGTGACGTCGAATCGCGGTTTCATGCTTTGGTGGATGAACGGGTGAAGGTGCTGACCCACGCCCAGTTGATTCAATCTGCAGGTCTTCAGCAAAATGACTATATCCGGGAATATTATCTGACACAGACGCCTGCATCCATCGAACGAATGGCTGAGGCCAACACGAGGGTCATTAGTTTGGTGGAGGAAACACTTCCCTTTGTCACCTCGGAGGAGGATGCCGAACGCTTCGAACGGCTGAAGGGGCTGGCACTGGATTACAAGGAACGTGTGGACGCAGCCTTGGCGATGCCCATGGATAAGGGGCTGCGGGAGGCGGAATTCAGCGTATTCCCGGTAGCTACACAATTGGCCGTCCTGGCGGAGAATCTGGCCAATGACCAACTGGCTCTCATGACGCAGGAACAGCAGGCCGTGAAGGACTCCGTGCAGTGGGACAAGCGGCTTGCGTTGGGGGCCGGGATCGGCGCAACGGTGCTGTCTCTGGCCATCGGCTTCCTGATCGCCTTCGCCATCTCCCGGCCCATCCGCAGCATTACAGCCGCAGCGAGAGAGATTGCTGCAGGCAATCTCCAGCCTAAGCAGCTGGATGTGCGGACCAAGGATGAAATCCAGGAGCTGTCTGACGCATTCCTGGATATGATGG
Source organism: Bacillota bacterium (assembly GCA_023393235.1). Lineage (GTDB taxonomy): Bacteria > Bacillota > Bacilli > Paenibacillales > NBRC-103111 > Paenibacillus_AR. The sequence goes on from JAEWMH010000081.1 coordinate 60,611, forward strand.
GACAGCTCCGCGGCATTATCGGCAAGGTGGATGAGGGGGCGGCGCAATTGGTGGCCAGCGCCAAGATGATGAGCGCCAATGCGGAGATGACATCGGCGGCTACCCAGCATATAACGGATGCAGCCCAAGAGGTGGCGGCCGGCTCGGAGCAGCAGGTCCGCGGCGCAGAGGACAGTGCCAGAGCCATGGAGGAAATGAGCCAAGGGATCACCCGGATCGCCGAGTCGTCTGCAGCGGTACATGAAGTGACCATCCATGCCAGACAGAAGGCGGATGAAGGCAATGTGGCGGCTCAGCATGCCGTCAGACAGATGAATACCGTTTACCAGTCGGCAAGCCTGGCTGCAGAGCGTGTGAAGCGGCTGGGAGAGCGCTCCGGGGAGATCGGCGAGATCATCGGGGTAATGTCGGGAATCGCTTCCCAGACCAGCCTGCTTGCCCTGAACGCCTCCATTGAAGCAGCAAGAGCCGGGGAGCAGGGCAGAGGTTTTGTGGTGGTAGCCTCCGAGGTCAAGAAGCTGGCCATCCAATCCGAGGAGGCGGCCAGACAGATCACAGAGCTGATTCGCCAGGTCCAGCAGGAAACGGCGGCGGCTGTAAAGGGAATGCAGGAGGGCATGGTGCAAAGCCGGGAGGGACTGGCCGTGGTGGAATCGGCGGGGGAAGCCTTCGGCAGCATCCGCTCTGCCATCATTGGGGTCGTTACCCAAATCGAAGAGGTCTCTGCAACGGCCCAAGAGATGTCCGCCGGAACGCAGGAGGTAGCGGCCTCCGTAGAAGAAACCTCCCGCATTGCCCGCCAATCCAGCAGGCAAATCCAGGAGGTGGCAGCCACCACGGAGGAGCAGTTGGCCTCCATGCAGGAAATTACGGCCTCCGCCGGCTCCTTGAACAGCATGGCGGAGGAGCTGCAGCAGGCGGTGTCCCGGTTTAAGCTGTAACCGTGATCTCCCAAGAGTGACGAGATGCTCTGTAGCGAATTCCGGTTACTTCTGGGGGAGTCCCCATTATGAAAGCTTAGACAACAAGCAGGCTGTGCCGTAAATAGACGGACAGCCTGCTTGGCCGTGTTTGCGCAGCGGCGCAGCTTTAAGAGGATGAAGCCTCCCGGACCGGCTCGCGCAGCTTATAGCCCACATTGCGCACCGTCACAATATATTGGGGATTCTTTACGTCCGACTCGATCTTATCCCGGAGATGGCTTATATGGACGTCCACAATCCGGGTATCCCCCACAAAGTGATAGTCCCACACCCCCAGCAACAGCTGCTGCCGCGACAGTACCATTCCCCGGTGTTTGCACAGGAACACAAGAAGCTCAAATTCCTTCGGCGTCAGATCCAGCAGTTCCTCATTCAGCATTGCCTCCCGCTGCTCAGGAGACACCAGAAGCCCGCCCACCTGATAGGTGGGAGCCGGCTCCTGCTTCTCTTCCAGACCATGCATTCGCGCCCGCCGTAGCAAGGCGTGAATCCGGGAGACCAGCTCCATAGGGCTGAAGGGTTTGGTCATATAATCGTCAGCGCCGTTATCCAGCCCGGCGATTCGGTCATTGAGCTCCTGCATGGCCGACAGCATAATAATGGGAGTGCGGATGCGGGAGTTCCGCAGCTTGCGGCATACCTGGATGCCGTCCAGCTTGGGCAGCATCAGATCCAATACCACCAGATCCGGCTTAAAGGAATGGACAGCCTCAAACACAGCTTCCCCATCCATCACACATTTCACATCATATCCCGCCTGCTTCAAATTGAAGTCGATGAGGGTGGAAATGGAAGGCTCGTCATCGACAACCAAGATTTTTGTCTTCATGGCGACTCTCCTTTAGGTTTTCGGACAGTAAAATGTCTATTGTTTCACCCAGTATGACAGCTTCCTGCTAAGGGGGTGTTAAGGGATCGTAAAGCCGGTGTAAATTATCTTGAAAAATGTTGTATAATAGATAGCCGGAGCGTTTATTTCTTGTGAGGTGACGATTGTGGCTTTTCATATTGTGCTGGTGGAGCCGGAAATCCCGGCGAATACCGGTAATATTGCGCGGACCTGCGCCGCTACCGGAACGCATCTCCATCTGGTGCGCCCGCTGGGCTTTAATACCGATGACAAAACCCTGAAGCGTGCCGGTCTGGACTATTGGCATGCGGTTCAGGTTCATTATCATGACAGCTTCCAGGAGGTGAAGGACCTGTATCCGGAGGGCCGGTTCTTCTGCGCCACCACCAAAACGGACAAGCTGTATACGGATATGGCTTACCGGGACGGGGACTTCCTGGTGTTCGGCAAGGAAACCAAGGGTCTTGGACCGGATATTATCCAAGCCCATGCGGATACGGCGATCCGGATGCCGATGACGGATGCGGTCCGTTCCCTGAACCTGTCCAATTCCGCGGCGATTATTTTGTACGAAGCGTTAAGGCAAAATGGGTTTTTGGAACTGAAATAAACCAGCAAACCTTCTATTTACATAATTTTTTAACATTTTTAAGTCAATATTTATGTTTCTAGCAGGGTTTTTTGTATTAATATTGAATTGTTATAGAGCAAGAATAATTATCTTCTAGAGGAGGGTACGTCATGAAACCAGCAGGTGTCGTGCGCAAGGTAGATCAACTGGGCCGCATCGTGTTACCGAAATCGCTGCGCAAGCGGTATCAGATGAACGAGGGAGATCCCGTTGAGATTTTGGTTCAAGGCGACCATATTATCTTGGAACGTTACCGTCCGAGATGTGTGTTTTGCGGGTCTATGGAAGAAGTAACAGACTTCAAGGAAAAACAGATTTGTTCCGGTTGCTTGCGCGAAATGAACATGCTGTTGAAACAGGCCTGATTTGTTTCAAAAGTTCCACATAAAAAGCATCACGTTTCCGGCCCTGAGGCCGGCGTGATGCTTCTTTTTTTACCTTATTTGAAGAAAACAAAATGAGTGGGCATGGAACGCATCCGTCCATTGTCGGAGGGGCGGTTGATCAGCTCGTTGCCCCAGACCAGGGTGGAGGAGCCGCCGCCGTCCAGATTGTACGCGTCCTGGATGCCCATCTGCTGGAGCTTGTCCTGCAGCTCGGGTAAGGACGCCCCTGCGCTGCCCCGGTCATCGCCGCCGTCGGTTACGATAAACAGGAGCTGGTCATTCTTGAAGTTGCCCACCACCGTCCGGGCTGCCCGGTATGGGCTGGTCATCCATTTGACGGGAATGGTTTGTTTCTTGCCGCCTTTGAGCAGGATCGGAGTGAAGGAGGCGCCGAATTGGGGCTTCAGCTTATCCAGCTCCTCCTGCTTGTTGAACATGCCGCCGACAAGCTGGCGCTGGTCGTTCAGACCGACGAAGCTCAGCCCGTCCGAAGGGAAAAAGCCGTACACATATTTGCCGTTCTGGATGGTATTGCCGGTAGGGTACCGTTTGCCTGTGCCGCTTTCGTCGGCGAAACCTCCCGCATTTACACCGGCGATTCCGCCAAGACGGTTCACCGCGGCTAAGGTGGTTTCACTTTTGCCGATTTTGTCCCCGGCCAAGGCCATCTTCATGGCTTTATCCGATTTCAGTTCGGCCTTCAGCGCGTACCCCTTATAGGATGAGGCGGAGAAGGTATACAGCTTCAGTTCGATATTGCCGGAGGAGGCCGAACGGACCGGCGCCCCCAGCACATTGGAGATCCGCCGCTCAAAAATCTGCGCCGGTTTGTTCTTCTGCTCGGAGGCGGTTTTCAGCATCACCGAAACCTGGGCGGAGCTTTCATTATACAAGTCGTAGTGCTTCATTATGGTGGACTGGATGGCGGAGCTGTCCTGGGTGGCCTTCTCCAGCTTGCCGTCCAGCCCCGCCGCGTCCTCGGACAGATTCACCTGGGGCAGCTCTGCCGGGGCCATAGCGGCAATAGGAGGCATCAGCTTGGCGCTGTCCGTAGCCAGCATCCAAATTGCCATCCCCAAAAAAGGAGCGGTAGCCAAAAGAAAGAGCCGGTTGACGGCTTGCTTATGGTTCATTTCAACACATCCAGATTATGCTGGAGCTCCTCCAGCTGCTTCTTGACCTCGGCCAGTTGGGTATACAGCTGGTTGCTGTTGTCGGTTTTGCTGTTGGCGCTGTCCTTGGTGAAGGCCAAAAGCTCGTTCAAGGCATCCACCTTGGTCTGGAGCTTGGCGATTTCAGTCTGGAAAGCGATCTTCAGGTCGCCGATCTGAGTCTGGTAATCCTGCTGGATGGCTTCCAGCTGGGTCTTGTTCTGCTCGGCAATCTGTGTGGCGATTTGGCTCCGGAGATGATCGCTGTAGGCTTTGGTCCCCCATACCCCCAAGGCGATCAAAAAAACCCAGGCCATCAGAAGAATGGCATAAGTGTGCTTCCTTTTGGAAGTAGTGGATTTGACGCCGCGCATATACGTATCCTGTCTGGCGTCCAAAGGCAAGCTCATGAACATGTCACCTCAAGAAAAAATTTGAATGGGCCGCTGACGGGAATCTGTCGGGAGGAGTGATTAAGGTGAAACCATATTTATTGGGCAATATTCACTACCGGGATAGGCTTGGCTTGGAAGCTCAAACACGTTTTGTCGGCCTTGATTGAATTAGAATGATAAGGGTTCAAAGCCGCCAAAAAACTCGCCCTCAAAGCGTATGCTTCCGAAGCCAGTTTTCCTTGCGGAAAACTTTCACAACCTATCCCTCCCGTTTCATATTGCTGATATGGATTCACCGTTCTCTTTTCGACAGGCCGAATTCCCAAGGCGGTGAAATATGCCCTCAAGCGGGTTTGCGTATACGCCCAGGGTGTGTATGGAAACTCCGAGGGGAGCAGATTTTAACGAATTTTCGTTCCAGGCAAGGCACTTTTGTGAAGGCGTACCGGGGGTACGGCAAGCAAAAGTAACGATAGCTCGGGGCGAAAAGGCGGTGAAATATGCCCTCAAGCGGGTTTGCATACACGCCCTAGTATAGCATAGGTCTTCCGCCAGGGGCGAGGGACTTTAGTGGCGATTGCTGTCAGAGCCATGAACAAACTGTTACGATCCGTCGTCTCTTCCCGATTTCCTTCGGTATTCCCCAGGAGAGAGCCCGGTGAGCTTCTTGAAGACCTTACTGAAGTATTTCTCATCCTGATAACCGACTTGGAGGGCGATCCGGCTCAGGCGGAAGTCGGGATTCAATAAAAGCAGCTTGGATTTTTCGATGCGGATGCGGGCGATATAGTCGGACAGATTTTCCTTAAACTCCTGCTTGAATTTACGGGAGATGTATTCCCGGCTGAGATAGAAGCGGTCGGCAATGTCCTGCAGCGAAATATCCTCCTCGGCATGCTCCCGCAGATAATGGGCGATTTCGTAGATGATGTGCCGGTCCTCCCGCAGCTGCCGGGTATTCAGGTCCGCAAGCATCAGCAGCTGCTCCATCATCCGCTGCTCCCATACAGACAAGGACAGGGTCCCGTCCGCCTCCAGGGGAAGGCCGGGCTCCGGCACCTCAGTGCCGCCTATAGCCCAGCGTGCCTGGAACAAAGCGAACTCCTGCTTCCACAGCTCCAGATGGTCTACGGTAATCCGGTCCCACCGGCGGATATCCCCGAAGAGCTTGCCGGCCGCTGCCGCCATCTGCCCCTCGTGGGCGCTTTGGACGGCGAGCCGCAGCTCCTCCTCATACTCCCGGAAGGGGAGCGGACGGAAAGCGGGCTCCTGGCCGGTCTGGGTCTCGTGAATCCACCCGTTGCGGAGAAGCAGATTGCGGCTGCGCAGAGCGTGAATCGCATCCCGGTAAGCGTTGGCCGTGCCAAGGGGAAAAGGGGCGGTTCCGCTGAGCCCCATATCGAAGCTGCCGCCCAGGGTCTGGCGGATGCCGCTTGCGATGCGCCGGACCAGCTCCCCGGCGTTAGCGGTGTGCCTCCAGATCAGCAGCACAATGGTACCGGTGCCGTCCCCGTGGCGGAAGGCGTAGCCGGTTTTGTCCCGGCCCAGGTATTCATTGCAGATGTTCAGCAGTGAAAAATAGAGCAAATCCGTGCCGGAGGCGAACTTCCGGCGGATAACCGGCGGAATGTCCGCCAGTCCGATTACGCCTACCCGGCATTCTTGGATTTCCGGGGAATAACCCAAGTCACGGATAAGACTGTCCTTCAGCTTTCCGTAATAGGAGGTATCGTCCAGCAGATTGGACAGCATCCGCTCCCAATAAACCGGCTTGATCTGATTAACCTCCATATGCTGCTCCTGGAGCCGCCGCTCCGTCTCCGCCTCCAGCCGGCAGCTGTCTACCGCCTTTTGGATGGCCTCCCCCAGCTCTGCCGGATCGATGGGCTTCAGTAGATAGTCCAGCCCCCCGTATTTCACTGCTGTGCGTACCAGCTCAAAATCATCATGGCCGCTGATCACAATCACCTTGGTCCGGGGGGAATGGGTTTTGATCCACTCCAGCAGCCCGGTGCCGCCCATGCCCGGCATCAGCATATCGGTAAACACCAGATCCGGCTGAAGCCCGGGGATAAGCCGGACGGCCGTTTCCCCGTCCTCTGCCTCCTCCAGACTGGTAACGCCGAAGGACGGCCAGTCCGCCAGCAGGCGGATAGCGCTCCTCACATGCTTTTCATCATCCACGATCAATGCCCTCATGGTTCAGGCCTCCTTCTTTCAGGGGGATGTACAGCTCTACTCTCAGTCCGCCACCCTCTGGAGATTCCACCCTCAGCTCCGCCAGCGGATTGTAATACAGCCGGATGCGGGCGATTACGTTTAAGAGGCCGATGCCCCCGTCCTCCCCGCTTCCGCCAGAGGGTCCTTGCCGGAGCTTCTCCCGGAGCATCGCCAGCTCCGGGGCAGACATACCCTTGCCGTCGTCGGCTACCTCGATGCGCAGCTCCTCCTCCGGGGACAGGCTTGCGGCGATGCGGATACGCCCTCCGGCGGTGGAGTCGTAGCCGTGCTTGAAATAATTCTCCACCAGCGGCTGCAGAGTCATCTTGGGCACGGGAATGGCCAAAACCTCAGGTTCGGCTTCCAGCTCCACCTGCAGCCTCCCATCGAAGCGCTGCTGCTGCAGCTCCAGATACCCTTTGACATAATCGATCTCCTGCTGCAGAGGGACGATGGTTTTATCCGTATTCATCTGGTAGCGCATCATTTTCCCCAAGGAGGCAATCAGGGTATAGATCCGGTTCTCCCCGTGCTGAAGCGCCAGGGTGCCGATAGACTGGAGAGCGTTATTAAGAAAATGGGGATTGATCTGGGCTTGAAGCGCTTTCAACTCGTTGGTCCGGTTGGCCAGCTTGAGGGCATATTCCCGCAGGATCATGTCATTCAAGGTTTGCATCATAACCCGGAAGCGGCGGGCCAAAACACCGATCTCATCCGTGCTTTTGGAGTCGATTTCCACATGAAGCTGTCCGGCCTGAATTTTGTTGACGGCGGCGGTTAGTGCCTGAATGGGTGCTGTGAAGCGGATAGAGATGATAACCGTCGCCACGATGACGATCACCAAAAACAGGGTGTACACCCCGGCATTGATCCGGGTCAGATCCCGGGCATCCTTGTACAGGTGGCTGTAGGGGATTTGCTTGACGATGGTCCAGTTCATGTAGGAAGCCTCCATACGCTGGTAGATGGTCATGCCGCTGTTGGCCCCATCCTTCCACTCGAAGCTGCCTTCTTCTCCGGTAAGCTGCCCGAGCCAGCCGTATTGCGGGATGATTCCCCATTCGGCTTCGTTTTTGCTGTAGATAATCGTCCCGTTTTCGTCCAAAATATACAAATTTTCATAGTCGCGGTTATAAAGCTGCGCACAGATTTTTTCAAAAAAATCCAGCCGCAGATCCACCGACAATAACCCCAGCTCTTGGGTGGAGGGCACATTATAGAAGGGGCGGTGCAGGGTGAGCACCGGATAGGGCTCATTCTTCGGGAAATAGCTGACCCCGTAGTCATGAGACAGATGGGTCGCTTCCGTGTAGGATTGATATCCGTTGAAGGAGCGTGTCGGCACCGTATGCGGCGGGGATTCCCGGGAGGAGCTGGTTAACCGGCCGTTTACATACAAAAAATGCTCCTTGGACGCATACAGATCCAGATGCACCTGGGCTACCTCGCCGATGGACCGGCTTACCAGCTGAATGGAACGCAGCAGGTCGTTGCGCTGTTCGATGCTTCCGTGATAGCCGCTTTGGAGAATGCCGAAGACCTGATAATCTCTGTAAGCGCTTAATGTTGCTTGATCAACGATGCCCAGATAATACATCAGATTGGTTTTCCCTTGGAAGATCAAGTGGCTATTCTGCTGGACGGCGTTTGTTTTGATGGTTTCCTTATTGGAGGAGTAGGTAATGAGGATGGAGGTGGCAATGGGAATAATGGTGGCGATGAGCATAAACAGAATCAGCTTGTTGCGGATGCTTCCCTTGATCCGGTTCACAGGGGCATGCTCCTTCCATAGGGGGAAACAGGTCAATATCTTACACTTTTCTGGTCATCTGGCAATGTGTCCTTCCGCTTCACCTGACTTTATACTTAGTGTACAGGGAACCTCCCGCACAGTAAAGCGTGATATGAGGAGGCGGATCAACGAAAGGAGACAACGGAACATGGCAAATGGTCAACGGGAAGGAGCCCTGGTTTCTACCGGACCGGCCGTGCAGGCAGCGGCCAAAAAAAGAACCGGAGGCTGGGGGGAGTGGGGGGTCCAGCTGGTTTTTGTAGGACCGGCGCTTTTATTTTTTATCGTCATTGTATTGATCCCTTTTTTTCTGGGGATGGTCTATTCCTTTACGGACTGGAGCGGAGTGAACTCTACCATGTCATGGGTGGGGCTGGATAATTTCCGCCAGATTTTCACCACGGGTGCGGCCTTCTGGAGGGCGTTTTCCTTCACGGCGCGCTTTTCCGTGTGCAGCGTAATGCTGACGAATGTGGTGGCCTTCGGCTTGGCCCTGCTGCTGACCCGGCCGCTCAAAACCCGGAATATTCTGCGCACCGTCTTTTTTCTGCCGAATGTAATCGGGGGCTTGCTGCTGGGGTTTATCTGGCAGTTTATCTTTATCCGGGGCTTCGCATCCATCGGCGCCTCCACGGGGATCGGGTTTTTCGAGCTGCCTTGGCTGGGGGACGAACGGACCGCATTCTGGGGCATTCTGATCGTAAGCGTCTGGCAGGGGGCGGGGTATCTGATGATCATCTACATCGCTGGGCTGGTCAATATTCCCTCCGAGCTTATGGAGGCGGCCCGGATCGACGGCGCCACCTTCCGGGATACACTCCGGCATATTATTCTGCCTCTGATCATGCCGGCGGTAACCGTATGTCTGTTTCTGGCTATCTCTTGGGCATTCAAGATGTTTGATTTGAACATGTCGTTGACCAAAGGGGGGCCTTTCCGGTCCACCGAATCCATCGCGCTTAATATTTATGCCGAGGCCTTCCAAAACAACCGTTATGGCTTGGGCACGGCCAAGGCGCTATTGTTCTTCATAGGCACAGCAGCCATTACCGGGCTGCAGGTCTTTCTGACGAAGCGCAAGGAGGTGGAGGCGTAATGCGCAGCACCCGTTCGTACAATCTGCAGGTCCTGGCAGCCGAATGCCTTGCCGTTGCCGTGGGCCTGCTGTTCCTGACTCCCTTCTACTTTGTGGTGATCAATTCCCTCAAGAGCTTCGGGGATCTGCTCACCGACTCCGCCGGCTGGCCCCGGTCCTGGCATCCCGGCAATTATGCCAGAGCCTGGGAGCTTTTGCGGTTCCCCAGGGTATTCGGCAATTCGCTCATCATCACGGTTATCGCCAATGCCGGTCTGGTGGTAATCAGCGCCATGGCGGCGCACCGGATTGTCCGCAGGAACACCCGCTTTAACAAAACCGTGTTCGGATTATTCGTGGCTTCCATGATCATTCCCTTCCAATCCATCATGATTCCGCTGGTGAAGGTGGTCAGCACGTTAGGCATTCAGAACAGCTACGTGGGGATTATCATTTGTTACTTCGGCTTCGGCACCATGATGTCCGTGTTCCTGTACCACGGGTACATTAAGTCCATCCCGGCGGAAATCGAGGAATCGGCGGTGGTGGACGGCTGCTCGGCTTATGGCGTGTTCTGGCGGATCGTATTCCCGCTGCTGAAGCCCATGACCGTGACTGTGCTGCTGCTGAACAGCCTGTGGATCTGGAATGACTTTCTCCTGCCCCTGCTGATCCTGAACAGTCCCGGGCTGCGGACCATTCCGCTGGCGGCAAGCTCTTTTTTTGCCCAATATACCAAGCAGTGGGATCTGGGGCTGGCTTCTCTGGTGCTGGGCGTCATTCCCATCATCATTTTCTTCCTGTCCATGCAGAAGCATATTATCGAAGGAATTACAGCCGGGTCAGTCAAGGGATAACCATCATCCGATTCATAAGGAGGAAATTGCTGCAATGAGGAAAAAAAGCTTCATCCTGCTGCCCTTGGCGGTTATGCTTGTTCTATTCCTGACGGCCACCGCCTTCGCAGATGCCACATCCCACTATCTGAACCCGCTGATGAAGGGGGCGGACCCGACCATCGCCAGGGCGGCGGACGGCTATTATTATTCGGCTGCCAGTGACGGCAACATTACATTGAAGCGGCATGAAACCATTCTCGGGGTGGCCACCGCCAAAAGCAGGGTCGTCTGGGAAAGGCCGAAGGATTTCGGTTATGTGTGGGGACCCTACATCTACCGGCTGGATGGCAAGTGGTATATCTATTTCGCCTCCGGCCCGGAGAAAAGCTTCGGGTTCGGACACCCCAGCTCCTATGTGCTGGAGAATGATTCCCCCGACCCGTTTGAAGGGACATGGACGCTGAAGGGGGGCTCCTCCAATGCCGACGAGGACGGGCAGCTTACATATAAGCAGGGGCTGCTCAACACGGAGGGCTACGGCCTGGCCTGCGGCATTGTCATCATTAATGGGCAGCGCTATTTTACCTACACCAAATACTACTATTATCACGACCCGGTCACTGGGAAAACCTGGTTCGATGAATGTCCCACCATTGTTAAAATGAAAAGCCCGTGGGAGCTGGAGGGCAAGGAGGTCACCCTGGCCAGGCCGGCATATGATTGGGAAAAACACGGCGCCAACATCAACGAAGGCGCTGCAGTTGTGGAACGCAACGGCAAGGTATATTTCGCTTATTCAGTGAGCAGCTTTATGAACGATAACTATGCTGTGGGCGTTTCCGTAGCTGATCTGTCCTCGGATATTATGAACGAAGCGTCCTGGACGAAGTATCCGCAGCCGGCGATGAAACGGTCCGATGAAAACAGCTCTTATGGACCTGGCTCGCCCTTGTTCCTGAAGTCGGAGGATGGCACGGAGGATTGGATTCTCTATCATGGCATCCCGACTCACGGGCAGGGCGGGGGGAACCGGGGAATCAGAGCCCAACGTATCAATTGGGATGACAGCGATTTCATTAATTTGGGCATCCCGTCCAATCCCGGCACCGTGCTGGGCAGACCGTCGGGCGAGGAAAAAAGCGAGGTGTATGAAGCGGAGGAAGCCCAATTATCCGGCGCTGCCAAGGTTACGGGGAGCAGCCTGTATGCTTCTGATGCCCGGTATGTGAAATACAGCAGCGGCAAGGACAGCGATTATGCGGAATTTACGGTCAACACGGAATCGGAAGGGGCCTACTCCCTGGATTTCCGCTATAACAACAATACGGCAGGTCCGGTCAGTATGCAGCTGGCTGTCAACCAGGAGAGCCGGGGCACCGTTTCCTTTCCCTCCAATGCGGGTTCGGCAAGCAATTTCGATAACAAAACCGTTCACAATATCCGGCTTAGCGCCGGGGCCAACCGAGTCCGTCTTTCCGGCAAAAGCGACTTGGCGCTGGACGCCCTGATTCTCAAAAAAAGCGCGCTGTTTGAAGCGGAAAATGCGGAGCTGTCCGGAAATGCGAAAACGGATACCGACCATCCGGGGTACAGCGGAACGGGTTTTGTCGGAGGGCTGTGGATTGGGGAATCGGCGGTTTCCTTCAAGGTGAATGCCGCCCATGCCGGCAGCTATTCCGTCAAGCTGGCCTACAGCTTGGGTTTTGCCGACGACAGAACCCTGAGCATGTATGTGAATGGGACCAAGATCAAACAAGTGGATTTTTTCAGTTTGAAAAGCTGGGATAAATGGGCGGACCGGTACGACAATGTTTTCTTGAAGGAAGGGGAAAACGTCATTATGTACCGGTATGACCAAGGAGATACAGGTAATGTAAACCTGGATTACATCACGGTTACCGAAGCCGCTACCTGGACATATGAGGCCGAATACGCCAAAACCACAGGCGCCAAGGATGCCAAGGTGGTGAAGGCCAAGGAGGGCAATACGGGAATCGGGTATGTGAACGGTCTGGCCAGAACGGGCTCCTCGGTGGAATTCGCTGTGGAGACGGAGCATGCGGCAGACTACGACGTTAAGCTCCGTTACGCGAAGGAAGGGGCAGACAAAACGCTGGCTTTGTATGTGAATGGCGCATATGCCCGGGATGTGGTCTTGACCCCCACGGGAGGCGCTGCGGTGTGGAAGGAGCAGGTAGTGACAGTGCCCCTGGGCAAGGGCAAAAACATCATCACCTACAGAAGCGAGACGGAGACCGGGGATGTGGTCAATCTGGACAACATCCATCTGAATAAACGTACGCCTAGGAAGTATCAGGCCGAGAATGCAGACCGTTCCGACAACCTGAAGGTGGCCCGGGATCATTTATGGTATGACGGCAACGGGTTTGTGGGGGGATTTGAGGAGGAGGGGGACTCTCTCCGGTTTGAGGTCAATGTCCCCTATACAGCGGATTACACCTCTACCCTGCGGTATTCCGGCGCCCAGGCAGCCAATATCAAAATGACGCTGTATGTGAATGAAAACCGGATCAAGCAGGTTGCTTTGCCTCCAACAGCCAACTGGGATACCTGGGCGGATGCAACAGAGACGGTGCACCTGAAGGCCGGGAGGAATATCATCGAATTCATCCGGGAAGGGGAGGACACCGGACGCTTCAACATCGACAGCTTGACCCTCGATAAGTTCGCGGGCGGATTCATGAGCTCCTCGGCGAAGAAGATCACCCCTGAAACCATGGTGAAGATCCAACCGAAGCATAGCGGCAAATCCCTGGACGTGGACAGGGTATCCAGCGATCCGGGGGCGGTAATTAACCAATGGGCAAATGGCGACGGCAATAACCAGCTGTGGCGGTTTTTGGATCTTGGAACCGGTTTTTACCAGATCACCTCGGTGCAAAGCGGCCATGCCATCGACCTGAAGGCCGGTTCCGCCATCGGCCAAATCTGCCAGAATGTGAAGGCTGCGGGCAGCTCCATACCGGATACCCAGCAGTGGAGGCTGGAGCGTGACGGGGAGTATTATAAGATCATCAACAAAAGCAACGGCAAGGTTCTTACTGTTGACGGCGCCTCCCTGAACAACGGCGCTGCCGTGCGGGTGGCCGATGATGAATCCAAGGACCATCAGCGTATGAAAATTGAAATCCGCAATCTGACGGAAAGTGAATTCCGCGCTGTGGCTGATCTTACGGCTGTTCCGGCCTCCATGGAAGCGGGGAAGGAAAAGACGCTTTTCGGTACGGTCTCCCCCGATGCCGCAACCAGCAAGAGCATCATGTGGAGTATCAAAAATGCCGGTAAAACCGGGGCGGTGCTGGCCGGCAATGTATTATCCGCCACAAAAGCGGGAGAGGTGACGGTCACCGCAAGGATAGAAGCAGGGCGGGTTGGCGGGGCCGATTACACCAAGGATTTCACCATCACCGTCATCAAGAAAGATGCGGATCTCAGCCCCGACAAGGCTACCTATGATCTGTATGCTCCCGGCGATGTAAGCACGAATGTCATTTGGAATGAAGCCAAATCGGTAACCGGAGTGGTATACGCAAGAACGGTAACGGGAGCCGTTTACAACGGGGCATTGGGAACGGATGGTTTTGCCGTCACGGAGAATGTATTGACGATTAAGAATGACGGGCTGGATAAGCTTGGACTGGAAAGCGGCGGCAAGGTGGATTTTTCCATCCTGTTTGACAAGGGGAATCCGGCTGCCTTCACTGTCCATGTTGTAGACAGCTCGTCCTCCGCCAGCCACGGCATCACCGTCACTACGGAGGGCCGCGGCACGGCAAGCGCCAGCGCTGTGTCTGCGGTGAAGGATGCAGTAGTATCGTTGGCGGCTGCACCTGAGCCCGGGTATCTGTTTAAGGGCTGGAAGGTGATCCGGCCGGAGGGCCTCAGCATCACAGACGACAGCTTCATCATGCCCGGTGAAGCGGTGGAGGTCACGGCGGTATTCGCTGCGCCGTCCTATACGGTGACGTATGACAAGAATGGAGCAGCTGCGGGCTCTGTGCCGGTTGACGGCCAAACGTATGCCCAGGGGGTTACGGTAGCCGTCTACGGCAATACCGGCAATCTGGCGAAGACGGGGTATGTGTTCAAGGGCTGGAATACGGAGGCGGACGGCAGCGGGAGCAGCTATGCCGAAGGCGGCCGCTTCACCATGGGGACCGCGGATGTCACGCTGTATGCACAATGGGCGGCCAGCTATTCCGGCGGTTCCTCCGGCGGCAGCTCCTCCTCCGGCGGGGCAACCCCAAGCCTGATTGACAGCAGCCAATTTACCCTTCCGGCAGGAAAAAAGGGCGAGTTCGGTATTGGCGATGAGATGAAAATCATCATTCCTGCCGGTGCTGTCCAAAAGGATCTGCGGCTCACTGTCGGCAAGGTAGCGGACACCAAACCGCTGCTTGGCAGCAAGGATATTCCCGCCAGTCCGGTATTCGAATTGCAGAAGAATTTCCCGGAGCCGTTCGAAAAGGAGATCACCCTGATTCTGACCTTCGATCCGGCTAAGCTCAAGCAGGGTCAGAAGTCCGTTGTTTTCACCTATGACGAGGAGAATAGACGCTGGGTGGAAGCAGGCGGCGAGGTGAACGGGAATACCGGAGGGAATAACATTGCCGTGAAGATGAAGAATGTGGGCATGTTTGCCGTGTTCGGCGTAAAGCAGGCGGCACAACCGCCCGTCCCCAACCCGCCGGTGAGTTTCCGCGATCTTGCGGGGCATTGGGCGGAGGCGGCTATCCGGCAGGCGGTTCAAGCGGGAATCGTCAGCGGGTACCCGGACGGCACCTTCAAGCCGGATCAGACGGTTACACGCTCGGAATTTGCCGTGATGCTGATGGGTGCGTTGAAGCCGCAGGGGGGCAAGGCTGCCCTTTCCTTCACGGATAAGGATGAAATCGGAGCATGGGCGCTTGAGGCGGTAGCGCAGGCGGTGGAGGCCGGAATTATTGGCGGCTACGAGGATGGCTCCCTCCGTCCCGACGCTGAGATCAGCCGTGCCGAGATGGCGAAGATGCTGGCTACCGCTGTGGGCAAGGCAAATGAAGCGGCTGCGGCAGCCGGATTTGTGGATGACAGGGATATTCCGGATTGGGCCAAGGGCTCTGTGGCGGTTCTGTATGAGCTTGGTATGATGGAAGGCAAAGGCGGGAATCGGTTCGCCCCCGGCGACAAGGCAACACGTGCAGAGGCGGTAAAAGTGCTGCTGAACCTGCTGCAAACCAAACATAATTGAGAAAAGGGGAGATTTTGAATGGTCAAAAAATGGGTAACAGCAGGGTTGGCAGTAGCTTTAACCGCAGGTCTGGCGGCAGGCTGCGGGAGTGATTCGTCTACAACGGCAGGGGGGCAGGCCAGTACGGCCCCCAAGAAAAATGTAACGGTGAAGATTTTCCAGTTCAAGGTTGAGATAGTGGAACAGATGAATAAGCTGAAGGCGGAATATGAGGCCTCCCACCCCGGGGTTAAGCTGGAGATCGAAACCGTAGGGGGAAACGGCGACTATGGGGCGGTGCTCAAAACCAAGTTTGCCTCCAATGAGTCTCCCGATATCTTTAATATCGGCGGGTATTCTGAGCGGGATGTGTGGCTGGAGCATCTGGAGGATCTGAGCGGCGAGCCATGGGTCAAGGATGTGGTCCAAGTGGCCAAGGAGCCGATGATGAAGGACGGCAAGCTCTATGGCATGCCCATGGGGATTGAAGGCTACGGCTATATCTACAACAAGGATCTGTTCGCCAAAGCGGGGATTACCAATCCGCCCAAGACCCTCAGCCAATTGGAGGAGGCGGCCAAAAAACTCCAGGCGGCCGGTATTACCCCTTTTGCCAACGGGTATCAGGAGTGGTGGGTGCTGGGTCTGCATAATTTGAACGTAGCCTTCGCCAACCAGAAGCCCAATCCCGATGCCTTCATTAAAGGACTGAACGACGGGACCCAGAAATTCAAGGGCAATCCGGTGATGGAGAACTGGATCAAGCTCCTGGACCTGTCCCTGAAGTACAGCAACAAAAATCCGTTGACCACGGATTACAACTCCCAGGTGACTCTCTTCGCCAAGGGGGAAACAGCCATGATGCAGCAGGGGAACTGGACCCAGGTACAGATCAACGGGATCAATCCCAATATCAAGCTGGGCCTTCTGCCGATGCCCATTGGCGAGGATGCTGCCGAGGGCGACAAGATTCTCACCGGTGTCCCGAACAACTGGGTAATCTGGAACAAGTCCAAGGTGAAGCCGGAGGCCAAGGAATTCCTGAACTGGCTGGTTTCCTCCGACGCCGGTAAAAAGTACATCACCAAGGAATTCAAATTTATTCCGGCCTTCACCAACATTCCTGCCGACCCGGCGGACCTGGGGGACATCGCCGCGGAAATCACCCGATACTCCAAGGACAACAAGCTGCTGTCCTGGAACTTCATGAAATTCCCGGACGGGGCGGGTCAGGAATTCGGCGCTTCCATGCAGGCGTATGCCGCCGGCAAAAGCTCCAAGGATCAGCTCTTCGACGCATTCCAGAAAACGTGGGATAACCTGAAGAAAAAGTAAGGGATTACGTGCGAATACCGCCTCCGGCTGATTAGCCGGGGGTTTTCTGCGGTTATAGGGGCCATATGCCTCCTCAGGGCAGATCAAGGAAACGGAGGCTGTGTTACAATATGAGTGAAAGTAGTGGAACTGTCTTTATAACAGCATGATGTAGGAGCGGATAATTGTGGGGGCAGGCTTGCAGGGATTTATCAAAGGGTTTGGAACCAGGCGCGCCGCCGCGCCGCCTGAGCGCAGATTGGGCCGGGAGGCGAAGGTATCGCTTCTGATCCACTCCTTTTTCCAATTCGGGGCTTCCATGTCCGGTGTTTTTCTGAATCTGTATTTATGGCGGCTGACCGAGAGCATTTGGGTCAACGGCATGTACAATATCATTAACTATGCGGTGGCACCCTTCGCTTTTATGCTGGGGGGCTGGCTGGCCAAAAAAACCGACCGAATGTACGTCTACCGGCTGGGGCTGCTCCTGATCTCCGCCTTCTATATCTGTGTGGTGGCGGCACAAGAGCTGGTGGCGGAATGGTACCCGGTATTTGCCGTGTTCGCCAGCTTGTCCGGCGCCTTCTATTGGGTGGGGTATCTGGTCCTGATGTACGACGTATCGGATGAACGCAACCGCATTCATTATCTGGCCATGAACAGTATTTTCTTCACCTTCGCCGGTCTGTTGGGGCCTGCTCTGGCGGGGCGTATTATTGCCCTGAATGACGGGCTGCACGGCTATATCATCGTGTTCGGCATTGCCTTCTTTATGTTCCTGCTGGCGGCGGTGGGCAGTCTCAAGATCAAGGCCAAACCCTCCCGGCACAAAACCTATTATCTGAAGCATACGCTGCTGATGATGAGGCGGAGCCCGGGCTGGCTGCGCGGCTTGTGGGGATTCTTCGCCTTGGGCCTGCTGCAGGGGATCATGCTGTTTCTGCCGAATATCCTGCTGTTCCAGGTTATGCCGCGTGAGGATCATATCGGGTATATGAGTGTGCTGTTTTCCCTTATCACCATCGCCATGGGGATGCTGATCTCCCGGTTTGCCAAGGCGGAGCATACCACCCTGTATCTGTGGATTTCCGGAGTCGGTCTGATCGCCGCCGCCTCCCTGCTTCTGGGCGGGCTGTCGCTTTGGTCGGTTATCTCGTTTATGGTGCTGTATTCCTTCTTCAACCCGCTGCAGGGCAATACGTTAACCTCCCACTACTACAACCATGTAGGCAAGCTGCCCTTAAAGGGCAACTTCCGGGTGGAGTCGGTGGTGCTGCGGGAGGCCTTCTTGAACACAGGCCGGGTAATCTCCATTACGGCGCTGATCCTGCTGCTGCAGGAGGTGGAGGGCCGCCAGCTGGCCTTCATTCTGTTGGGCGGCGCTGTCTGCCAGCTCATTCTGCCGATCCTGGTCGGCCGGAAGCTGCCGGAAGGGAAACGGAGAACCCAGCGGGCGAATGGTTGACAGGCGAACGGATGACGGGTGAAAGGCGGGGAGGCGCGGGCAGGAACGCTAACTGGGCAGAGGCGCTAACGAATCTGTACAACATTATTTGACTATATGCAGGCAAATTATGAATCTAACGAATCTCAGACACGCTATTTGTCCGAATTGGCGCCGAAATGCGTTCAAACAGGCAATTATCGTGTTATAGATTCGTTAGATTTTTTAGCATGCCTGTTTTTGCAAAATAGGGTGGCTGAGATTCGTTAGCCGGAAGCTGAACACACTCCTCCGGTCCAACAGGAGGTTGCAGACCAGAGCCGGAAGCTGGGCCCCCTCCTCCAGGCCCACATGCGGCTGCAGGCTTGCCCGGAGGGGAGTTTTTTTGTTCGCTGGGATGTGGAGGCGCTTCACAAAAAAATGTTTTGACAAGGAGCATTCTTCCAACTTATAATTCCTATATTATAACTAGGTATTATCGGAATGGTGAGGGATGCTTATGGATTGGATAATTGCCTGTCTAGGACTGCTGGTGGGGCTTCTGGTAGGGTTAACCGGTGTAGGCGGCGCCGCGCTGCTGACTCCGCTTCTCGTCATGATCGGCATTCATCCTTCCATTGCGGTAGGCACGGATCTGTTTTACAATTCCATCACCAAGCTCTTCGGCACCTTTCAGCATTGGCGGCAGCGCACCGTGAATCTGACGCTGGTCCGTTATCTGGCTATCGGGAGCATTCCCGGTGCTGTGTGCTCCATTATCCTGTTGAAGGTATTTGACAGCTTTTTTCAGGATTCCAAAGGTTTTCTGAAGATTGCCTTGGGCATCGTGCTGATTGTCGCCTCTCTGGCAACACTCTTGAAGCCGCTGTTCAAATTCCGGCAGGCGCCTGCAGACCAACCGGAGGACGGCCAATCCGTCTATCAAGCTAAGCGGAAGCAGGTTGTGGGTATCGGCTTTGTCCTTGGTTTTATTGTAGGGATGACCTCCATCGGCTCGGGTTCGCTGTTTGCTCTGGCAATGCTGTACCTGTTCCGGATGAAAGCCTCGGAGATTGTGGGAACGGATATCGCCCATGCCTTCCTGCTGGTAACGGTGGCGGGTATTCTCCACGCCAGCTTCGGCAATGTGGACTTCGCGCTGGCCGGTAACCTGCTGGTAGGCTCCATCCCCGGTGTACTGGTGGGAAGCCGACTCTCCGCCAGGATTCCCGCAGTTCCTCTGCGGACAGCCATGGCTGGCATTATCCTGCTGAGCGGCCTCAAAATGATATAAACTTTTACTCCGTCAGGTCTGTGGGCCTGCCGGTTTTTTATTTCCCGGGGAAGCAGGAGAAGCTGGAATGATATGAGAATAGTGCAGGAGTAAAGGAAGGAGGGAGAGCCATGAACAAAACCATTGCTGTGGTTGGAGAGTACCGCGGGAGCTCCAAACCCCAGTCGGCGCTGAACGCTGCTCTGGAGGATATCCGGGACGCCTTTGGGTATCCAGTGGAATACGAGTGGGTGGACACAGATGAGGTGGAGCGGAAGGGCGCGGCACTGTTAAAAGGGTATGCAGGGATCTGGAGCGCACCCGGCAGCCCGTTCCGCAGTTTGGATGGGGCCTTGGCGGCTATATCCTACGCCAGACGGAATCAAGTGCCCCATCTGGGTACCTGTGCGGGCTTCCAGCACACCATTCTGGAGTATGCCCGGAATGTGTTGGACATGCCGGAGGCGCAGCATGAGGAATATAATCCGGAGGCGGATGTGCTGTTTATTACCCGGCTGGCTTGCTCTCTGGCGGGGCGGGATCTGGAGATTCTGCTGGAGGATGGCACGCTGGCCTTTTCCTGCTACGGGAAAAAACGGGCTACGGAAAGCTACTACTGCAATTTCGGCATTAATCCCGGGTTCCGGGACAAGCTCATCCATAGCGGCCTGCGGCTGTCCGGCAAGGACAAGGAGGGGGAGGTGCGGATTGTAGAGCTTCCCGGCCATCCCTTCTTCGCTGCCACGTTATTTGTCCCGCAGACCCGGTCCACCCGCGAGGCGCCGCATCCGCTGATTCTGCGGTTTGTCCAGGCTTGTATGGGACAGTAGCGGAAAAGCGGATGTCTTGCCCAGGTGAGGGCTGGGCGGATTGTCACACGGACCGACGATCCGTTATTTTGCCAAAACCAAGGGGTTTGCCTGTTGTGCGGACCTTGGTTCCGTTATTTGCTTCTATAAACAGAAAAACCGGCTGTTTTGTCCTCCATAACGGATTGTGAGTCCGTGTGAAGGGGAAAACGCCGGTTTTTCGATTAATAGCGGATGCTGTGTCCGTAAGATCAGCCCGTTAATGGTGCTGGGCAGAAGCCCGCTACCATTTGGTCAGCTTGCGGACCAGCGCCGCCAGATCCTCTTCACCGTTGACGAACACCCGCTTCAGCTTATAGGGATGCTGCTTCGGGGTGGTTTTTCCCTGGTCGATGGTGAAAGCATAACGGAAGCCGTTGTCTTTGAGGATGTTTAGCGTCGTGTTGTTGTATTGGCCGTAAGGGTAGCAGAACACATCTGCCGTCACTCCCAGCTTTTCTTCGATCTGCTTTCGCGCTTCCGTAATTTCGTAGGCCTGCTCTTCAGCTGTCAGCTTGTTCAGATAAGGATGGGTCATACCATGGGGGTAAATGTCCCAGCCGCTGTCCCGCAGATCCGCAGCCTGCTCCCAGTTGATAAAACGCTTGTCGTCCATAACACCCGGCGACATGAACAGAGTAGCGGGAAAACCAAGCTTGGAGAGAAGCGGCATGACGGTGCTGTGATTATCCACATAGCCGTCGTCGAAGGTCAGGAGCACGGGTTTCTCCGGTGCGGCGGCCTGGCCTTCCATAATAGCGGAGAACTCGGCCATGGTTAACGGACGGTAGCCGTTATCGGCCAGATATTGCATCTGCTCGGTAAATTTGGTGGGGCTCACCACTGCGGTGCTGCCTGGCATCACCTGAACGCTGTGGTAATAAAGCACAGGAATGGAGACCGCCTTTTGGCGTCCGGTGCCGCCGTCGTAGACAGAGGCAGTGACACTTGCTGCGGCCGCTTCTGTAGCAGCCGGAAGCGGGGTGGGGGAAGGTGGGGCTGAGGAATCAGGGCTTGCGGTCAAATCCGGCATGGCGGAGTCCTCTGCAGAGGCGGCTGCCGGAGGTGCTGTCGGAGTGTCGGCACCAACATCAGGGGGGAAGGCTGCAGAAGGAAGTGATCCCTCCTCCTGCGTAAGGGACTCCGGGGAGGGAGAAGCATCTGTCCCGGGAGATCCATTCCCCGGCAGCGCCGTTTCCGCCACCTGGGCCAAGGCAGGCTCGAAGGGTTTATCTCCGAAATCGAACAAAATTGGAACGGCCACCGCTGCCAGAAGCAAGCAGATGGCACCCGCATACACAGCTGCGCGTTGACTCAATTTCATAGCAAGCACCTCCATAAAAGGGTAACGTGCCGAGAGTCTGTCTTCAAACTCCGAGGGGAGCAGATTTTGGCGAATTTTTGTTCCAGGCAAGGCACTTTTGTGAAGGCGTACCGGGGGGTACGTCAAGCAAAAGTAACGCAGCAAGGGACGAAAAGGCGATAAAAGATGCCCTCAAGCGGGTTTGAAGACAGACTCTAGAGTCTATCTTATTGTTTCAGGGTGCCCGCGGCTTCCCCGGGTACCGTCCAGCCGGTTACAACGGTTTCGTACAAACGCAGTGCCTCTTTGCCGGTTGGGGTAAGCTCATAAGTGCCCCGGTTTACCCGCCGGTACCATCCGTAGTAGTTTTTTTGGAGGATGGAGGTGATTTTGGGGCTGCCTGTCAGCTCCCGCAGGCGGGCTGTGGTTAAGGGGCCATGGGTCTCCATGGCCAGCGCGCAGCGCAGAGCCGTTTCCCGGTACCCGGTAACCAGCTTCTGCCGGGTGCTGCCGCCCACATTGTAATCAGCGGAGCGCTGGCGGAATTCCGCCACCAGGCTTGCGGTGCGCCGGGCCATACGCTTGGGGGTGTACGGCTCCGGATCGCATTGGATATGTACGGCAGGTTTTTTGGTTTTGTAGAAACGGACGGTGAGCAGTCCAACCCCGATCCGCCGGCACAGCCGGATAAGATCGTTCCAGGCCAAGCCGTGGGGAGCGCGTCCCGAAGGGTTCATTTCCACAGCCAGATACACACGCTCCGAGGTGCGCAGCCGGTCCAGTCCCTGGATGAGGAGCGGCAGGTTGAAGGTGCGCTTCAGCTCCACAATGACCGGGTCCTCGCCGCTTTTTAGTGCCACCAGATCACAATGCTTCACTTCACCCCTGACCTCATAACCGTTGGCCTCAAAAAAATGCTTTACGGGAGCATATAGCTCGGTTTCATGTTGAATGGGCATGCTGTTATTTTCCTCCTGAAACACTAAAAAAATGATTTCGCGGCGGGGGCCTTGCGGCTCATTAGCGGCGGAGTCCGCTAGACCTCGGGGATACGGAAGGGACGGAGGATTCCCGAAAGCCCCGGTCCGTCACATAATTCTCCACACTCCAAATACCCTTGCCCCCAGCCTGGGCTTCCGCCGCTGCGCTGCGGAAATCCTCCACATACTTGACATCCGGCGGAAAAACCGCCACACGGGCCAGCCCTTCCTCCAGCAGCAGCCGGTTCACAAGTTTACCGTCCAGCCATACATAATAGAGGGAACGTCCGTATGTGTCTTTCACCGATATATCCCGCTCCAGCCGCACCTCTTTACCGGCGAGCAGCTTCCGGGTGAATGCCGCCGCTTCGGGACCGAAGGGCTGGGGCTCCTTAAGCCCCGGTTTGTGAATCTCCGGCGTATCCACCAGGATCATCCGGACGGTTTCCTTGCGGCTGCCGATGGCCACCTCGATGGTGTCCCCATCGATGGTTCTGGTAACTGTGGCCTCAACGGTTCCGCCAATCCCGGGAGAGGCGGTTCCGGCGGGAGGGGATGCCCCCTGTCCGCTCGTGCAGGCAGCCAGGACCAGACAAATGATCCATCCCCATTTTTTCAAGTGAGCCCGCTCCTGATCGTTTAATGGTTATGAAATCTTAAGCAGCGAAATGTTCCAAAGGGAATGAAAATGCTGTTGTATCCTGTATTTACCCCTAACCATGGGAAACTTAATCCATTTCCTTTACAATTCCACAAGACTTGGGATGATTCCTGCAAGCCCTTTGGGCCTATGGGAAATAGAGGCAGGCGGAAACCGCCCCGAACATGGTATAGTGAAAGGGAGGAATAGAGAGTAACCGTCAGAAGTTTATGCTATATTTTATGCTCGCGGCGGACAAGGTTATGAATGCTTCCGGTGAAACGGACGATGGTATGGTATGGCAGCGGTAAATGCTGTTCTACCCGATAGATTAGAGGTACGCCTTCAAGGCGGAGAGCGGAACAGTGTTCCGCCGCCGCTGGCAGGCTGCACCGCGTAACATTGAGGAGGGAACCGCGCTTGTTTCAACGGGACTATATTCTTCGCATGATCGAGCAGCTGTCCCAGGTGATGGCCCGGCTCCTGCTGCTTAAATCCCTGGAGGAGCGCCAGGAGGCTCTGCTCCTGCTTGAAGAATTCTATGGCAAGCTCCGCCTGCCCCCGGCCAGGCTGCTCCTGCGTATGTCCGATTCCGAGCTGCTTTCTCTGATCAGCACCAACGGCCAGCCTGATCTGGATAAGGCGGTTGGGCTGGGGATGCTGTTGAAGGAGGAGGGGCGGCTCCATGAATCCATGGAGGAATACGGCGAAAGCGGGGAACGATTCCGCAAGGCGCTGTACCTGTTTCTCTCCGCGGAGCATCTGGGGGCGAATATGCCGGGAGCCGATTGCCGAGACCTGATCGAGGAGACCCGGGAGCTGCTGCGGCCGTACTCCATTCCGGAGCATACACTGCTTTTGCTGTTGGACTATTACACGGAAGCGGGGCAGTACGCCCTGGCTGAGGATGTATTGTTCGAGCTGCTGGAGCAGGATGTGTCGCCGGTTGGACGTGAAGCGGGAGAGCGCTTCTACCGTATGCTGCAGGAGGTGCCGGATGAAGCGTTGGAGGATGGACGACTGCCCCGCGATGAGGTGGAGCAGGGCAGGAGCGATATGCGGCGGATCTCTGCGCGGGGCGTGGAGGCTGCCCCCCGGGCGGATTGAGAGTGCAGGTGGGTTTTCGCGGGCTGCAAGGGAAATAGCGGACAGCAGGCTTGCGGTATTTAAATGGAAGTGGTGAGGCCAGGGGATGACCTGGCTTTTTTCATGCAAAAAATACGGGAGTGGGGGATCGACGGTGATTGCTTCATAAAGGGGGGGAGCAGCACTTTGGTTTTAGTTGATAAGATGGACGGAGCAGGTGATAGAGACAGTGGTTCCGCTTCAAAAATAACGGAAGATCGGTCCTTAACGGCAACGGTTGTGCTCGGGAGTGGAGGGTGATGATATTTCAAGCGCTACAGTCCCACCCGCGCGCACCGCCTGTAACAATCAAATCTGACCGTAATCTGTTATACCATTATTATCGCTCTGTTTTTCGAAAACGAATGGACAAACTTTTGTAACATTTCGTTCACAAACCCAGCATAAACTTGTGAAAATAGTGTAACATTATCCAATGAAAGCCTTATTATTCGGGATTTACGAAGATTTGACCCGCATTTTCATTCACAAACGTGTCACCATTCTGTCTCTTTTCCTTTTGGCAAAATAGGTGTATGATTTGGTTATAGAAATTGCTGTTATACAAATTACTTAAATCTGTTTTATCGGAGGGAATGATGATCATGAAACAATGGGAAGGATTCCAAGGCGGCGCATGGGAAAAGGAAATTAACGTCAGGGACTTCATTCAACAAAACATCACAGTATATACCGGCGACGACCAATTCCTCGCACCGGCTACGGATGCAACCAACCAATTGTGGAAGCAAGTCATGGAACTCTCCAAGCTGGAGCGTGACAACGGCGGCGTAGTGGATATGGATACCGAAGTGGTTTCCACCATCACCTCCCACGGCCCCGGCTACCTGAACAAGGACCTGGAAACAGTGGTCGGCGTTCAAACCGACAAACCCTTTAAACGGTCTCTGCAGCCTTTCGGCGGTATCCGTATGGCGGAGCAATCCTGCGAATCCTACGGCTACAAAGTAAGCGACGAAATTACCCGGATTTTCACCGAAATCCGTAAAACCCATAACCAAGGCGTATTCGATGCCTATACGGACGAAATGAAGCTGGCCCGTAAGGCTGCCATCATCACCGGTCTTCCCGATGCTTACGGCCGCGGCCGGATCATCGGCGACTACCGCCGCGTGGCTCTGTACGGTATCGATCACCTGATCGCCGAGAAGAAGAAGGACCTGTCCAACACCGGCCTTCGCACCATGAGCGACGATATCATCCGCCTGCGCGAAGAGCTGAACGAACAAATCCGCGCTCTGAACGAATTGAAGAAGCTGGGCAAGGCTTATGGCTTCGACCTGTCCCAACCGGCACAAACTGCGAAGGAAGCTTTCCAATGGCTGTACCTGGGTTACCTGGCTGCCATCAAGGAACAAAACGGCGCTGCCATGAGCTTGGGCCGCACCTCCACCTTCCTGGACATTTATGTAGAACGCGACCTGAAGGCAGGCGTATTGAACGAGCAGCAAGCACAAGAGCTGGTTGACCATTTCGTAATGAAGCTGCGTCTGGTGAAATTTGCCCGGACTCCGGAATACAACGAGCTGTTCAGCGGCGACCCCACCTGGGTAACCGAATCTATCGGCGGCGTTGGCCTGGACGGCCGTCCGCTGGTAACCAAGAACTCCTTCCGGTTCCTGCATACTCTCGACAACCTGGGCCCGTCCCCGGAGCCGAACCTGACTGTTCTGTGGTCCAACCATCTGCCGGAAGCCTTCAAGGACTACTGTGCCAAGATGTCCATCAAAACCAGTGCCATCCAATATGAGTCCGACGATCTCATGCGCAACGAGTTCGGTGACGACTATGCCATCGCCTGCTGCGTATCCGCTATGCGCGTCGGCAAGCAAATGCAATTCTTCGGCGCCCGCGCCAACCTGGCCAAGGCTCTCCTGTACGCCATCAACGGCGGTGTGGACGAAAAGCTGAAGATTCAAGTGGGCCCGACCTTCGCTCCTATCAAATCCGAATATCTGGACTTCGACGAAGTCATGAAGAAATTCGATTCCATGATGGAATGGCTGGCTGAGCTGTACATCAACACTCTGAACTGCATTCACTACATGCATGACAAATACAGCTACGAGCGCATCGAAATGGCTCTGCACGACACCCATATCCTGCGCACCATGGCTACCGGTATCGCCGGTCTGTCCGTAGCGGCTGACTCCCTGTCCGCCATCAAGTATGGCAAGGTCAAGACCATCCGCGACGAAAACGGCCTGGTTGTAGACTTCACCACCGAAGGCGAGTTCCCGAAATACGGCAACAACGACGACCGTGTGGACCAACTGGCTGTACAACTGGTAGAGTCCTTCATGACCAAGCTGCGCAAGCACAAGACTTACCGGGATTCTGTACATTCCATGTCCATTCTGACCATCACCTCCAACGTGGTGTATGGCAAGAAAACCGGTAACACTCCGGACGGACGCCGTGCCGGCGAACCGTTCGCACCTGGCGCCAACCCGATGCACGGCCGCGACGAGAAGGGCGCATTGGCTTCCTTGTCCTCCGT
>JAEWMH010000099.1 GCA_023393235.1 Bacillota bacterium
CCCTGCAGCTCCTCCACTCCAGTAGATTTGTTAAGACTGAAGGAGATATTTTGTGGTCAAACCATGGCAATCACCCGAAATGAAAGCGTTACCATAAAACGTCACACCACATATGGGGGAGAAGGGGGGTATGGCCGGGTCCACCCCCGGCAGCCCGATGTCAGGAACCTCTAGAGCCTCTGGCCGGGAAAGCCAAACCTCCACCAGACGGTGCCGTACAGGCTTACCCTCTGCTGGATCAGAACCCAGAAAAGGGCTGATTTCAACCGGCCCATCAGCCTAACAAAGTAAGCCGGGGGCACAGGCCCCCGGCTTACTTCTCGTGGAAATGGTCAGTGTGTGTACACTCTGCCCTGCACCCGGCACAGGAGAATCAGATCCTGGACGGCTTAATCGGATGTCTCTCCTGACAAGCCTATTGTCTAGTCCAACCCATCTGGCTCTGCATCCAGTCGGTTCAGCTTCACATCGTCGATGAAGGAGGTGGCTTCTTTTGTGACTACGGCTCCGACAAAACGGATGGTATGGGCTCCTGCCGAGACCGTGAAGCTTTCTGTGACGAATGGCTGGAATGCGGTGGATGTAGTTGTAAATGATCCAACCTGAGTATCGTCAACATAAACCTTGAAGGAGTGGTCACGGCCGCCAGAGGTGCTTCGTTTGGCTGCTTGGAAAGTAAGGGTATATGTTCCGGCTGCCAATTCCAAATGCTGCCTGATCAACCCTTGGCCGCCGCTGACACTTTGCAGGAACGCAGTCTGATTGCCCTCGGGGGCGGGCGGTGGTTGAAGGGCGCTTCCATTAGGATGAACTCCTGCATACCCGTTAAAGTACCATGATTCTGTGAAGGGCCCCTTTCTGTGGGCGGCCAGAGCAGGCGCTTCAAATCCTTTGTTGGTCAATTCCTCCAGGGGCGGCCCAAGCTCCGGCTCTTCCGGCAACGGATTGGGCTGCGGGTTTTCCGGCAGCGGAGGGGAGCCCTTTGCTCTGATTCTGACATCGTCGATGAAGACAGTGCTCTCCTGCGGTGTTTCAATTCCAGAGAACCGGATAGTATGGTACCCGGCGCTTGCAGTGAACCCTTCTGTTGTCACGAGAGCAAAGTTGCCCGACGGGTTTGGTTGATACGTGCCCAGGAGCTGGTCATCGAAATACACTTGGAAAGGCAGGATACTACCGTATGAAGGCCGTGACGCCATTCGGAAGGAGAGCTCATACTCACCTTCACGGAAGTTGATATCCTGGATCAGTTCGCCAGTAATTCCGCTGCGGCTGACCATAAAAGCGGTTTGCACCCCTTGTGGAGCAACAGCTGCGGCAAAGGCGCTTCCATTCCTCTGCACCCCGGAGCGGTAATCAAATGCCCAGCCGTTGGTGATCGGTCCGGTTACATATGCCGAGGTGACCGGAACCTCAAACCCGGCATTGAAAATGGTAACCACCGGCTCCTCATCCGGGATATGCCTGCTGATGTAGTAACGCTTGTCATCAGAGGCCGGATTCGGGTCCTGGAACAACCCGGCTGTACTTACGGGGCCTGTTAGTGTTTTATAAAAAAACAATCCGTCCGCTCCATAAGCAATACTGGCAGTTCCTGTAAAGGATAGCTGCTCTGCGCCGTCATAAGCTAGAAAGTCATAACCGTCCGGTCCGGCGCTGGCATTACCGATTTTGTACAACCGGTATATTTTGGCGGAGGGCTCCAGACCCTCCTTGAAAGCAGCCGCTGTTATCTTCTTCGTGCCTGTTGTCAAAAAGATAGGGCCTGTGTAAAGAGTAGAGGACAAGGTTGGAGCGCTGCCATCCGTTGTATAGCGGATTTGGGCGCCTTCCGTGGCGGTTGTGATGGTTAATGCTTCAGTAAATGCGTACTTTCCGTATTCCAGACTGAACTGCGGGATACCCGCTCTGCCGGCTGCAGGCGCAGGCTGCACCCGGATCAAAGCAATGCCATAGCTGTCGGGGTCCTGAACACTGGAGGCCTTGACGGCTACCAGCTTCTCTTCATCAACGGCCGGAGCGGTATAAAGGCCATCTGCAGAAACAGCTCCGTTGCCGCTGCCGATCACGCTCCATGTCACACCCCCTGTATTGTCGATGACGGAGGCGGTCAACTGCTGTGCTTGACCACCTGTCACCACCGGCTCCAGAGGGGTCACCTTCACCTGGGTCTGCGATGGCAAGGTTGTATATACAATCACAGTATGCTTCGCATCGATATTCGAATCAGTGAAGGAGGAACCTGTACCGGTGTTGAAAAATCCGCTTGCCGGAGGCACAATCGCATTTCCCTCCAGCTGCACATCCGCCTGATAGACATGCTTGCGGAACGTTTTGCCAACTGGCGGCTCTCCTCCAAAATCGAAGGTCACCTCTTTGTTTGTTCCTTCCTTCGCCTCCAGAAGAATGGTATACTCTCCGTCGGCAGTCTTGAACACGGCGGAGCGGAGATCTGCTGAGTCTGTATTCGAGGCCACAACTGTACTGTTGGCAGGAATGTACCGGGTCAGCAGACTGGCCTCATAATAGCGCTTGTATGGTTTTGTTCCCAGCAGCAGGGAATCCCACATGGTATAGTTGCCATTGGTATCCGATCCCACATAGGGATCAGGCAGCCATACACCGTTCAACTGCCAGATCAGTGCGCCTTTGATGCCATGGTTGGCAGCCTTGATTACAGATCCGGTTAAACCGGCCTCCCATTTGGACTTGTCTTCGGCAAAGCCAAACTCTGTCATCATCACGGGTTTACCGCCTGTAACATTCATCCGGTCTGCAATGGAGACGGTTAACCCGTCGTAGGACTGGCCGTACACATGGAAGGTATAGGCATCGAAATAATCGGCCGCATGGTCATGCATATACTGCGTCCAAGCGGGACTCCCCGATTCCTCCGGGCCCCAGATTTCCACCAGGTTCCGGAGATTGTCTGCCGTCAATTGATCAGAAACCTTGCGTACCATTTCCGCATAATACGCACTCTGATCGCCGGGCGCTTCAAAGTCCCAGTTGCCGTTGGGCTCGTTGTAAAAGGTCAGATACTTAATATTTGAGTACCCTCTGACATTGATCAATTGATCCAATACGGCTGAAGCCGCATCTGCAAAAGCATCCAGATCCCGGGGGGCGCTGATCCGCTTGTCCGGCACCTCGCTGAAGCTGAACCAGCTTTGCGTATTGGCTCCTACTTTCCAGCCGAAGTTAAATTCAATCTCTGTTCCCGCCGCCTGCAAGGCGTCCAAGTACTTGTAGAAGCTCTGCATCTTATTGCTGTTCCAGTCGTAGACGCCCTTCTGCTGCTCCATCCAGTCAGGTTGGAACCATACCCGGGCAATCTTCGGCTGCATCACGGCGATCCGTTTGCGATCCATCTCCCA
Organism: Bacillota bacterium; assembly: GCA_023393235.1. Lineage (GTDB taxonomy): Bacteria > Bacillota > Bacilli > Paenibacillales > NBRC-103111 > Paenibacillus_AR. The sequence continues at coordinate 3,378 of JAEWMH010000099.1, forward strand.
ATGCGCTTCACTATAGCCATATTGGGACGTGCCTTCCATGAAATTGACCGGAATCAGGTTCACCCCGACACCCAAAAAATTCTCCTGAACAACTTCGGAAGAATTGATGGCCACCGTGTAGCCGTCATTGGCAGCCCTGGCCGCCGGCGCCGGCAGCACAAGCACCTGGAGAACCAGCAGCAGCGCCAGCAGTACAATGCTGCTCCTGCCCCCACTCTTCTTCAAGCTTTTCCCTGTCATCTCATTTCCCCTTTCGCCTTATGGATTTGCTTTCATATGAAACCGCTTGCATAATCTAGCATAATATGTGCAGCGCCTAAATGTAACAGGACAGTGATATGGATTTTACATGGGATTATTATGTTATCCGTCATGACCGCCATCTGGACGCGGATGACAAAAGTGATTTACAATAAAACAACATCGGATTAGGAAGGAGGAATGGGAATGGATATTCTGATCATTGAGGATGAATTGGCTGTCCTGAATGGTATGCACAGCGCAGTGCAGTCTCTCGGCGGCCGAATCGGCCGGATTTTCGCCATCGGGGACGCAGAGGCAGCGGCAGAGCTTATTGCGGAGCATCGCCCCGGGATTATCGTAACCGATATCGTGCTTCCGCAGATGAGCGGATTGGATCTGCTGGAGCAAATCATGGATGAAAGCTATCAGCCGAAGGTGATAGTTGTAAGCGGATACAATGATTTCGCCTATGCCCAGCGCAGCCTCAAGCTTGGAGCCGTCGATTATATGCTCAAGCCCTTTGTCCGGGAGGAATTCATCCGGAAAGTGCAAAGCATCATGGACATGGTAGATAAGGAGAAGGAAACGAAGCTGCAGAACCAACAGGATTCCCGCTCACTTCTGGGAACCCGGCTGTTGAGAGATAAATTTATTATGGGACTGTGTACCAACCCTGTTTCCCTTAACGAAAACACGGTTCACCGTCTGAAGTTCTTCGATATGGAGTGGCTTGCGGACAGCGGCTGCTCCATCATTGCCGTAGACCGCCTGGAGAACAGTTCTGCCACGTTGACGGAAAGGGAGATAGAACTGAAGGTGTTTGCTGTGGGCAATGTTGTGGAAGAAATCCTCCAGCAAAGTTCCCCGTCGGTTATTGTCCAGAATATTCACCACCAGTGGATCATCCTTACATCCGCAGAAAACACGGATGCACTGGTCAACATGATTATTACCTCTGTTAAAAAATATCAGCGTATTTCTGTGTGTGCGGGGGTCAGCAGCCGGATCCATTCCTTTATGGGCATAGCAGAAGCGTATGAACAGGCTGTCCGAGCCATGAAGCTGGCCCTGGCGGGACAGGGAGCATCTTATCTCAGGTACCCGGACATTGCAGCCATGGCGGAAGGAGACGGAAACAAGATCGATTTTGGGCGAATGGCGGAATTCGTATATCTGGGGGACAGGGACAAAATTCAGCGAGCCGTTGCCGCGAAGGTGCATGAGCTGACCCTGACGGGGGAAACGGCCAACCGGCAGGCCCTTGCCCAGAGCTGTCTGGAATGGGTCGTTCAGGTGCACGCCGTGATGGCGGACAGGATGCTGGTCAAGCCCAAGCCTATCTCCATCCAGCTATGGGTTGACCTGGAGCAGTGCGCCAGCTACGAGCAGATCCGGAATTACTTGATTCAGTACTTTACGAATCTCTCCGCCCATATCGTCACCATCCCCATGAATCCCATTATCGAAAAAGCCCTGGTGATTATGCGCAGCCGCTATTCCGAAGCGATTACTCTTCAGGCTCTGGCGTCGGAGCTGTCGGTGCATCCGGTCTGGCTTAGCCAGCTGTTCAAACGGGAGACGAAAATCACCTTTTCCCAACAGCTGACTGAGATTCGGATGGAGGAGGCCAAGCGTCTGCTGGATGAATCGAATCTGAAGATTTACGAGATAGCCGAGCAGGCCGGATACACCGATCTGCAGCATTTTGGCCAGGTTTTCAAAGCCAGGACAGGCTTGACTCCGAAGGAGTACCGCAGCCGCCATGAAAAATAACGCCGCCATTATCCGCCTCACCCTATTCAAGAAGCTGTTTTTTACCCTCATTCTGACCGTGTATATTCCATTGCTGCTAGTCGGATATCTGACCTATGCCAAATCAAGCGAGCAAATTGAAAAAATGACAGCCGCTTTTCTGTCCGATAATCTGGAGTATAACAAGACCCGCATTGAAGAATCCTTCAGGCGGGTAGAAAGCCAGTCCGTGACGGTGTATTCCTCGTCCAAGCTGCAGACGCTCCTGGAAAATGTCAGGGAAGGGAATACGATGGAATTTGAATATATGAACAGCATTGCGACACTCCACCATGAACTGGGAAGTCCATATTATGTAAGCGTATACCCCCTTATCGCCACCCCGTACCTGGAATACAGCAATCTGCGGGTCAATTCTCCGGTGAAGAGCACCAACTGGTTCGAGCATGCGCTGGAGATGGAGGGCAACGGCTTCTGGACGCATGAACACAGCAACAGCTTTACGGGGCCGGTCTCCAACTTTTATTACATCCGGCCCATAAGGGCCCAGCAGCTTCCGCGCCAGTTCGAGAACATCGGAGTCATGACCTTTCGCGTGCCGGCCAAAGAGATCCAAGAGCAGCTGCTGCTCCTGGACCGCTATCCCAACCATCGGATCACCATCTATGACAGCCAAAACGAAGATATGCTGTCTGCCTCCGCCGGCGCCAAGATGGATGGCTCATGGGTGAAGGAAGAGCCTGGAGCCAGGAATCAGGCATTCAGGGTTGTGGAAAAAAACGACCGGGAGCTTTATGTAGCCTCGATGTCCATCGGCAGCTACGGCTGGAAGCTGGTTTCTACTATCCCCGTTTCTGATGTGAACGGCCCCATCCAGCATCTGAAACAATTTACCTGGTATATCATCCTTATCAGTCTCGGCTTGATCTCGATTCTGCTGGCTGTTGTATCCAACAGCTTTACGGCACCGGTTCAAGTGGTGGTCGGCCATATGAAAAAGCTGGACTTGGGCATTCTTGAGCGCTGTACAGGATATTCGTCAAGAAAGGATGAGATCGGCCAACTGGCATTCGGCTATAACAAAATGATCCAGAGTATGAGTGATCTGCTTGAAACCACACGAACAACAGAACAGGAAAAGCGCAGGCTGGAGATCCAGATGCTGATGCATCAAATCAACCCGCATTTTTTGTACAACACCCTAAGCTCCATTACCTGGAAGGCTGAGCTGGCCGGGGAGACCTCCATCGCCGAGATGACCGCTCTGCTTGCCGATCTGCTGCGCTTCAGCCTTAACGAAGGGGAAGAATTAACCACCGTGGAAAGGGAAATCGAGCATGTGAAATGTTATCTGAAGATTGAATTGCTGCGCAGCAACAGCGGCTTTCAGGTCATGTACAATATTCATCCGAGGGTATGGAACAGTTCGTATATGAAGCTGACTCTGCAGCCAATTGTAGAGAACTGCGTCAAGCACGGAATCAAGAAGCTGCCGCCGGGAACAGGGAAAATTATGATTTCCATGTATGAGGAGCACAACGAACTGGTTTGCGTGGTGGAGGACAATGGCCCCGGTTGTACGGAAGCGGAGCTGGATGAGCTGAACCGTCTCCATTGGGACTCCAAAGCAGAAAAAGGCGGCCGGATCGGCCTGATCAACGTAAGCAGACGCCTGAAGGCCCACTTCGGCCCGGCCGGCAGGCTAAGCTTTGAGCGAAGCGGCGGCGCAGGGCTTCGCGTCATTGTGCGTCAGCCTCTATTCCCCCCGGCAACATAAGGATCCCTTGTAAACTCCATATCAATACCCTGTTCATGAAAACCCGCGAACAGGGTATTCTTGTGCCATAGGAGGTATACAAGATGACGAAATCGAAAACACTGCGGCTCATGTGGAACTACCGTTACTTGTACTTGATGCTGCTGCCCGGGATTACGTATTACGCCATATACAAATACGCGCCCATGTACGGCACCATCATCGCGTTCAAGGATTTTAATCTGGGCGAGGGCATACTCGGCAGTTCATGGGCAGACCCGTGGTACAAACACTTCAAGTACTTTTATGATTCGCCCTACTTTGGTAATATTCTCAGAAATACCCTTTTGATCTCCGTATACAAGATGGCCTGGGGAATTGCGCCCGGCATTATTTTTGCCATTCTGCTGAATGAAATAAGCAATAAGCACTTTAAGCGGATTGTGCAAACCATTACGTATTTGCCCCATTTTCTTTCATGGGTCATCATTTACGGCATTCTGATCATCTTCCTGTCCGAATCAACAGGTCTCGTCAATGACCTGATCCGGAATATGGGCGGAAACAACATTCCGTTTCTCACGTCTACCGGATGGTTTCGAAGCATTTTGGTAGGTTCGGAAATCTGGAAGGAATTCGGCTGGAACGCCATCATTTATTTGGCGGCGATTGCGGGAATCGACCCCACCTTGTACGAGGCCGCAAGAGTGGACGGAGCCGGTCGGCTGCGGAATATCTGGCATGTTACCCTTCCCGGAATCAGCAATGTGATCATCTTGCTGTTCATACTCAAGCTGGGCCATATACTGGAGGCCGGCTTCGACCAGATTTATATCATGTACAACGTACAGGTGTATCCGGTAGCTGATATTCTGGACACATATGTATTCCGCACGGGATTGGAGCAGTTTAATTTCAGTCTGGCCTCCGCCATCGGCCTGTGCAAGTCCCTCTTCGGATTGCTTCTGGTACTGACAGCCAACAAGATTGCACAGAGATGGGGTGGAGGAATATGGTAATCAGCAAAAAAGAAAAGATCTATATCACAAGTGTGTACACACTTCTCAGTTTAATCGCCGTCAGCGTAGTTTTTCCGCTCTTGTATGTGGTTGCAGTGTCCTTGACACCCTATTCGGAGGTGCTGAAGAACGGCGGCTTCGCCATCATTCCGCGCAGCATCAATTTTGAAGCCTACGCCGCTTTTTTGAGGGATCACAAAATTCCTCGCGCCTATGAAGTTACCGTATTCCTGACGGTAGTTGGAACCGCTATCAATCTTATTATGACCTCTCTAATGGCTTATCCGCTAAGCAAAAAAAATCTGCCGTTCCGCAGCCTGCTGTTACTGGTGATCCTGTTCACAATGCTGTTTGGCGGAGGTATGATTCCCACTTACCTGGTAGTCAAGTCAACAGGCTTGCTCAACTCTGTCTGGGCCATGATTATCCCCGGGAGCGTCGCAACCTTCTACCTTCTGATTATGAAAACGTTTTTCGAGAACCTGCCGGAAAGCCTGGATGAAGCCGCCAAAATTGACGGGGCCAGCGAAATCAGAATATTGTGGCAAATTGTTCTGCCCTTGTCCATGCCGATTATGGCTACGGTGGGATTGTTCTACGCTGTGGGCCATTGGAATGAATTTTTCAATGCCATTATCTATGTCTCCGACAGCAGTCTGCATCCGCTCCAGGTTACACTCCGGGGAATCCTGAAGCAGACGGAGCTGCCTGAGCTTGATGTGGAGCAGGTGCTGCCTACCCAGTCGCTGCAGATGGCCGCTGTTATCCTCTCCACCTTACCTATCCTTGTTGTTTACCCTTTTATCCAGAAGTATTTCACCCAGGGGGCCATGCTGGGATCGGTAAAAGGCTGACATAAAACATCCATTGGGGGAATGAAAATGAAACGAAAGCTCACGGGAATGCTCGCAGTATCTCTTTCCTTCGCTATGCTCTTCAGCGCCTGTTCAGGGGCAAAGTCCTCGGGGGAGTCACCTTCGCCTTCCGGCAATGCCGGCCAGGCCAATCCTTCAGGCGCTTCCAAGGAGCCAATCACCATCAATTTATTCCGGGCCGGGCAAGGGCTTCCGGCTCCCGATCAGGATATTCTTCTGCCGCGGCTGAATGAAGCGCTCAACATGAAGCTGAATTACAAGACGGCACCTACCGAATACGAGCAGCAGCTGACTGTGCAGATTGCCGGTGGAACCCCGCCCGATATGTTCTCCGTCACCAAGGAGCAGATGTACCAGTTCGTACAGCAAGGATTGCTGTTGGACCTGACTCCGTATTTGAGCAGCATGAAGCATATTACAGAAGAGAACGGCTTTACGAAGATGCATATGCTGAAGGGCGTTGTAGACGGCAAGCAGTATGCTATCCCCTACCGTCCGCTGATTCCCGTTCAAACCACCTTTTGGGTCAGACAGGACTGGCTTGATAAGCTGGGCCTGAAGGCTCCGAAGACATTGGATGAGCTTAAAGCGGTAGCGAAAGCCTTCGTGGAGCAGGATCCTGATGGCAACGGCAAAAGAGATACCATCGGCATAACCGGCAATGGCTTGAAGGGCACCTTGAGTCCCATCTTCGCCGCCTTCGGCGTGGCGGAGCCCGGGCAGATGATGATTCGCGATAATAAGGTGGTCTATTCCACAGAGCTGCCGGAAACCAGGGAAGCCATTGCCTACATCAATAAAATGCTCTCGGAAAATCTCATAGACCCGGAGTTCCTGACCAATAACAGTCTCATGCATCAGGAAAAGGCCTTTACAGGTAAAGCGGGCATCATCTATGCTCACTGGGCGCATATCAAAAGGGCCGATATGGTTGCAAAAATGAACGCCATTAACCCCAATCAGGTCTGGACCCAGCTGGATGCCATGGTTGGTCCCAACGGACAGAAGTTTGCGGATTATTATGATGAAGGCGCTGCCAACCAGCGCTGGGTCATCCCGAAATCATTGGCGAAGCAGCCGGAAAAAGTAAAGAAGGTCCTGGAATATCTGGATTATGTCTCTGGCGGTGAAGGGCAGCTTCTTGTCAATTACGGTATTGAAGGCCGCAACTATAAGATGGAAAACGGAAAAATTGTCCTAATTCCGGAGAATCAGACGGAAATGGGTCATGCCAGCGTTCATCAAACCACTGGCCGTGTGGAATTGGATTACTTAAATACCAAGTTCCCCGACCTTGCTCCCTATTTCAATTTTACGAACAAGCTTCCGGTCATCAGTGTGTATGGCAATTTCGCTACCGTTCCTGCAGGTGTCAACCCTGCGGATAAGCTTAAGTACGAGGAAGAGGAGCTAGTGAAGTTTATCTACGGAAGACGCCCCTTGTCCGAGATGGATGCGTTTATTAAGACTCTGCGGAATACTTACGGGCTTGACAAATATATTGAGGAAACCACCAAAGCGATGAAGGTTCTTGGGATTCTGAAATAACGGAAGGGAGGCGTTAAAAGATGGAAGCAGCAAGCTGGCATGACCTGCCGTTGGCGGGGGAATACGATGTGGTTGTTGTCGGAGGCGGCACCTCCGGTTCCATAGCGGCAATTCAAGCGGGAAGATGCGGCGCAAAAACCGCATTGATCGAGAAGAACGGTATTCTCGGAGGAACTATGGTCGTAGCTGCCGTCAATTTCCCGGGCTTGTTCCATGCCTGGGGCAAGCAAATCATCAAGGGAATCGGCTGGCAGATCATCGAGGAGGTCGCGCGCAGGAACGGAGCTGTTCTCCCGGACTTTTCTGTTCCCTATCGGGAGCACCGGCACTGGGAGCATCAAATTCTGGTGAACAAGTTTGTTTACAGCACAGTGCTTGATGAATTTTGTCTGGAAGCCGGTGTGGCGTTACGATTTCACGAGATGCCGGCGGCAGCCTATTTGGAGAATGGTCAAGTGCACCTGGTGGTAGCCGGCAAGTCCGGCCTCAGCCTGATTCGCGCCAAGAAGGTCATTGATGCCACCGGCGACGCCAATGTGGCCGGGCTGCTGGGCTGTGAGCGCGAGCACAGCAGTAAGCCGCAGCCCGGCACCCTGATGTACGCTATCGACGGCTACCGGTTTGCCGATGTGGACCGCAATGCGCTTGTTGAGCTGTACAACACTGAGTCTGCCAAGGGCAATGTGCTCATCACCGATCACTGCCCCGCTCAGATACCCTTCCTCAGAGAGCTTGAGGCCGGCGGCGGAAATTATATGCATGTAACGGATATAGACGGCTCCAGCTCCTTCTCCCGTTCTGCGGCAGAGATCAAGGGGCGGCAGGCGATCATGCGTATCTATGAATTCCTCCGCAAAGTACCGGGCTGCGAAAACCTGAAGGTGGCCTTCATTGCCAATGAGTGCGGCATCCGGGAAACCCTCCGCATTGTCGGGGAGAAGCGGGTCACCTGCAAGGAGTATGCGAGCGGTTATGTGTGGGAGGATGCGGTTTGCTACAGCTTCTATCCCATTGACGTTCATCAGCATGACAGCAACACGACGGATATCCGTCCGCTGTCCAGGGATGTCTTTCCGACGATTCCTTTGGGTGCGTTGATCCCCAAGGGCCACGACCATGTGCTGGCGGCCGGTCGCTGCATCTCCGGCGACCAGGACGCAAGCTCCGCCTTCCGGGTGCAGGCGTCATGCATGGCTACCGGGCAGGCGGCCGGAGCGGCTGCGGCGCTTGCCGCCAAACGGGATGTTTCCGTGCGCAAGCTGAATCCGGAAGAGCTGTCTGCGGTTTTGGAGCAGCACGGGGCTCTGGTGCCGGGAAAGTCAGTCTTGCAGAGAACGGGGAGTGAAGAATCGTGAAATACCGTATTGTCATAACCGAGCAAATCCGCACAACGGTGGAAAGCTGGGACTTTCGCAAATTGCTGAATCAAGTATGCTGTCCGAACTTTAGAAGAGTGGGAGAAGAGGGCATCGAGGAATTTGGCGCCATGTTCTTTCATCCCGAGGAGCGGAACAAGCTGGAGCAGCAGATTGCCAAGTTCAAAGCCGCCTGCAAGGTGCCGCCGCTTATCGTCAGTGATCTCGAGAGCGGCCCGGGGGACATGATTCTCAGCGCAGCCCGCTTTCCCCATTTTATGGGCGTTTGCCAGACGGGGGATCCCGATCTTATATATGAGGTTGGCAAGATAGCGGCCCTCGAGGCGGGTGAACTGGGTTATAACTGGACCTTCGCGCCTGTCACTGATCTAGCCAAGGATCAGGACAGCCCTGTTGTCTCCTCCCGCAGTCCCGGTCATACACCTGAATATGCCGGCAGAATGGCTGCAGCCTATATGCATGGTCTGCAGGAAAACGGCATGATGGCGACCATCAAGCATTTTCCGGGTGACGGCTTTACCTCCTGGGACCAGCATCTGACCACGCCTGTTAATCCTCTTGGCCGGGCAGAATGGCTTGCCGGTCCAGGCAGCATTTACCGCTATATGATCGACGAAGGGGCAATGGCTGTCATGCCGGGCCATATCGCGCTGCCCGCGTTTGATGAGCCGGACGAACGCGGACTGTACCCGCCGGCCACCTTATCCCGGCGTCTGTTGCTGGACTTGCTGCGCGGTGAGCTGGGCTTTGAGGGGCTGATTGTTTCCGACGCCGTCGAAATGGGCGGAGCGGTGGGGTTTATGAATTATTACGACGCCTGCGCCGCCACCCTGGAGAACGGATGTGATGTACTCTTGTTCCCGCGGATCGACGAGCGCTTCTACCGTGAGATGGAAGCGCGGCTTTCCTCCGGGAAGCTGACGCTTGCTGCACTGAGGGACCGGGCGGCCCGTATACTGGCGCTGAAGGAGCAGATAGGCCTCCTGTCCGGATTGCCGGCCGCTATGCCGGCGATGGACCGCACCCACAGCCTGAAGATCGCTCGTCAGGTTGCCGATGCCTGCATGACGGTGGTTCGCGACCGGGAAGGAATCATTCCGGCGGCCATCGGGAGGAATACCCGCATCCTGCACACTGTAATCATGAATGGCCATGAGCATTACGGGGAACTGTTTGAGCGGCTGCACGCCGAGCTGCGCAAGCGCAGTGACTTAGTGGATCAATGGATTGATCCCGGCCCGGACCGATTGTTCGAGGCGGCAGTCGAGGGCAAATACGATCTGATCCTCTGCTCCATCGGCAGCCAACTGAGCTATGGACTAAACGTGGTGCGGCTGCATGACGAGGTGGCCCGCAACATGATGGGGGGCTGGACGAAGCTGGGGACGAAGATTATTTTCGTCGCGCACTATCATCCGTTTGTACACAAGGAATATGAGGCATCCATCGACACCATCATCAACACATACGGGGATATTGAATGCTCCGCGGAATTGTTGGTTGCCAAGATAGCCGGGGATTTGCCCATTGGACGTATGTTGCGCGCCCATGATTAAGAGGAGTGTTGTCATGAAAGAGCAATATTCAATTGGCTGGCAGGTTGGCTGGAGCAACGCTGCGGAGGAAAAGCCCGGCCGCATGGTGGAGGCTGCAGTGCCGGGAGCGGTGCAACTGGATTGGAGCCGTGCGGAAGGGTGGCCTGATCCCTATTACGGAGAGAATTGGCGCCAGTTCGAATGGATGGAAGACAAATACTGGACCTACCGCGCTGTGCTTGACTTTCCGGCTGTAACCAAGGAGCAGCGGCTCTTGTTTGTGTCCAAGGGAATCGACTATCACTTCAGCCTTATGTTGGATGGTGTTCTGCTGCTGAGAC